>JBBINK010000172.1:0-5262 GCA_037443925.1 Betaproteobacteria bacterium | reverse complement strand
GGACATCCCCGCCCTGGCCGAAGTGCTGGTGGCCCGCATCGGCCTCCGGACCGGGGGTCTCATTCAGGCCGATCTGGGTCTTGATTGGCACGCCAATGACTGCAAACATCATCCATGCCATGAAGCAGACAGTGAATGCGAGCGTGCTCATGATGACGACGGACCAGCCCTTGTATTGGGCTGATGCCTCAGGCTGCCGCGTTGACGCGGCTTGCAGTTTTGCCGACATGACTCTCACCCCGTATGGCTTGTGTCGCTCCGATCCAGGAAATCGGGATCGGGATATCGTTTTATGTCTTGCATCCTGGCGTGTAAAGACCGGAAAATAGGACTTGAAAAGCCGGAAATACCACTCAAGTGGTATCCACGTCATCCATAACCGATTGTTTTATCAATGTGTTTTGTGGGGTGACGTGCCTGTCCCGTAGCAAAGGGGTATCCCTTTCTCGACCGGTCCGGGCAGACTCGGCGATAGCGCGCCAGGGTGATGGCTACCTCGCAAGGCCTAGCTATGGAGCTCAAACGATGTGGTTCGGCGTAAACCCAGTCAGAAACTCGTTGCTCCTGCGAGTGGGCGGGATGATCTTCGCGATCACGGTGCTGGCCGTGGTCAGCATGTCCGTATCGTGGATGGTCGCAGAAACCACACAGGGCAGCGGCAAGGCCATCAATATCGCGGGCAGCCTGCGGATGCAAAGCTGGCGCATCGCGTCCATCTTTCAACGACTGCAGCAGGAAGGCAGACCGGAATACCGGCAAGCCCTGGAGGAGGCCATCCGGCGTTTCGATAACGACCTGGAATCACCCTCCATCCTGGCGGTCTTGCCCGAGGACGAAACCGCGCCCCTCAAGCAGGCCTACCAGGACATGGTCTCCCACTGGCGCACCCGGATCCGCTCCGCGCTGTCCCTGGCGCCTTCCGCCAACACCCGAGTACTGGAGGAGATCCCCGGTTTCGTCGTCAGCATCAATGACGTGGTCACGCGCATCGAGGAGGCCACGGAGGCAAGAATTCGAGTGCTCCGGGTCATTCTGGGTGTTTCCGTGATCGCCACGCTGGCCATCGTGGCCCTCTCGGTCTGGCTCCTGAACCATATCTTGGTGTTACCCCTCCGTGGCCTGCTGGACATGACCGATCAGATCGGCCGCGGCAATCTCGATGTACGGACAGGAGTGACGGGCGACGACGAGATTGGTCGGCTCGGACGGGCGTTCAATCTCATGGCTGAGGAGCTGTCCAAGCTTTACCGCGACCTCGAGGCGAGGGTGGCGGAGAAAACTGCGGAACTCACCATAGCCAACCAATCTTTGTCACTGCTCTACCACTCCATCGCACGGCTATACGGTGGTAAGGTGGCGCCTGAAACCTACGCGGCACTACTGAGGGATCTCGAGGAAGTGCTTGGGGTTGGCCGTGGCCTTGCCTGTCTGGTCGAGGCCGAGGGCGGGCGCGGTCATGTCATCGCCAGCACGCTCGCGCCCGAGCGCGGCGACGTGGATGTCTGCGGCCTGATGAGCTGTGAACAATGCATGGAAAGCCGCACACCCGTGGTGATCGCTACACAGAACGGCAAGCAGATTCTTTCCCTTCCCCTCCAGGATAGTGAGCGCCACTATGGCGTCTTGCAGCTGGAAATGCCCGCCGGCATGGAGTTGCAGTTCTGGCAACGACAACTGCTGGATGCGCTGTCCCGACACATCGGGACAGCGATCGGCACGGAGCGGCAGATCGAGCAAAGTCACCGTCTTTCCCTCCTTGAGGAGCGGGCGGCGATTGCGCGCGAACTCCACGACTCCCTGGCGCAATCACTCTGATACATGAAGATTCAGGTGACCCGCCTCAGGCCGCACGTCGATGCCAAGGGGAGCGAAGCCGGAGAGATCCTGGCCGAGCTGCGGGAAGGCCTCAGCAGTGCCTACCGTCAGCTGCGCGAGCTGCTCACCACCTTTCGCATGCGCATCGAAGGTGGTGGCTTGGGACAGGCATTGCAGAATGCAGTGGAAGAGTTCTCGGCCCGGGGAGGCATTCCGATCACCTTTGAAACGAGCCTCGGTAGCTGCCCGCTGACGCCCAACGAAGAGATTCATACGTTGCAAATCGTTCGCGAGGCACTGTCCAATGTCATCAATCATGCGCGCGCCAGCCACGCCATCGTGAAGGTGGATTGCATGGCGGATGGTACTGTATCGGCAGTGATCCAGGACGATGGCATCGGCATCCGCAAGACGGCCGGCGCGCACCACTATGGGCTCAAAATCATGGAAGAGCGTGCCAAGAGCCTGGGGGGCGTGCTGGTCATCGAGCGGCCTGGTGCAACCGGCACCCGCGTTACGCTAAACTTCATCCCCGTCAACCGCCGCGATCCCGCCCGCCAGACGTCAGAGGCCCAACCATGAACCCGGTGGAGACCCAGACCGTTCTCATCGTCGACGATCATCCTCTCTTCCGAAAGGGCCTGGTCCAGCTTATCCAGGCCATGCCCGAACTCGAGCTGATCGGCGAGGCGGCCAACGGCGTCGACGGCATCCGGCTCAGCCGCGAGCTGGGCCCGGATATGGTCCTGCTCGACCTCAACATGAAGGACATGAGCGGGGTCGATGTGCTGAAGGCGCTGAAGGCGGACGACCTGGATGTGCGCGTCGTCATGCTCACGGTATCCGACCATGGAGACGACCTTGTCGCCGCACTCCAGGCCGGGGCAGATGGTTATTTGCTCAAGGACATGGAGCCTGAGGATCTGATGGTGCAGCTGTCGCGTGCGGCTCGTGGCGAATTTGCCATCACGCCACGCCTTACCCAACTCCTGGCTGCATCTTTGCGCAAGATGGCCAGGCCGAAAAGCCATTCTGAGGCCGGACTCACCGAACAGGAGAAGCGGATCCTGGAGTTGATCGCCGATGGCAAGAGCAACAAGGTCATCGCAAGAGAGCTTCGCATCGCGGAGGGGACAGTCAAGGTTCACGTCAAGCATCTGCTCAAAAAGCTGAACCTCCGATCGCGGGTCGAGGCAGCCGTTTGGGCGGAACGCAACCGCCGGCAAGGTCTGTGACGTTCACGGCAGCACCGGATCTGTCATCGACGGCCCCTCGGCAAGGCAGACACCCAGTCCCAAGGATGATCGACTCTCGGGCAGGGTGGCCATACAAGGCGCCCAATAGCGATCCATGCCAGCCAGGCCGGCACCGCGGAAACCCACAGATCACGAATCCTGAGATACTGGCAGGGCAGCGCTCACCACCAGCGGGCAGCAGCGACGGGATCTGGCGGGCTAACCTCCGCGAGGGTCAAGACAGACGGAAAAAAGGGAGCAGTCACATGGTCGTGACAGAACCAGCCCTGGGGGCACGCGGCGTCATGACGCGCGAGGACTTCGCCCGCTGGGCCAGATACGAGGTGGTCAGACATGGCAAAGGCTGGCGGCGGGTCGATTGAGCCACAGCACGAGATCTTCATGCGCGAGGCCATGGAGGAAGCCCGGCGCGCCTGGGAAGCGGGGGAGGTGCCGGTGGGTGCGGTCGTGGTGCGCGACGGGCAGATCGTCGGCCGTGGATTCAACCGGCCCATTTCCACCCACGATCCCACGGCCCATGCCGAAATCGTGGCGCTGCGGGACGCGGCCAGACGGCTCGGGAATTACCGTCTCACGGGTTGCGACCTCTACGTCACCATCGAGCCCTGCGTCATGTGCGCGGGCGCGATCATGCACGCGCGCATCGCCCACGTGATCTACGGGGCGCGGGACCCCAAGACGGGAGCCCATGGCAGCGTCGTCGATCTCTTCGCCGAGAAGCGCCTGAACCACCACACGGACGTGACCGAAGGGGTGCTGGCCGAAGCCTGCGGTGGCCTGCTCTCCCGCTTCTTCGCCGAACGCCGGAACAAGATCCCACGCGATGAAAATTGAGATCCGCATCGGCACCCAGACGCTCACGCTCCTGGACGACCAGGGCCAGGTGCTTCGCCGCTGGCCGGTATCCACGGCGGCCAACGGACCGGGGGAGACGAAGGGCAGTCATTGCACGCCGCGGGGGCGGCATGTGATCCGTGCGAAGATCGGGGCGGGGCAACCGGAGAACACCGTGTTCGTCCGGCGTCGGCCCACGGGGGAAATCTACAGTCCCGAGCTGGCGGCGCGCTTTCCCGGACGCGACTGGATTCTCACGCGCATCCTGTGGCTGTCGGGCTGTGAGCCGGGTTTCAACCGGCTGGGGGAGGTGGATACCATGCAGCGCTACATCTACATCCACGGCAGCCCCGACGAGGTGCCCATGGGGGTTCCCGGCTCCCACGGCTGTGTGCGCATGCGCAACCGGGACATCATCGAGCTGTTCGATCTGGTCGCGGTGGGCACGCCCGTCGAGATCATCGTCTGAGCCTTCTGGCTGCGTCCTCAGGCCTGCTGGATGCCGGCCACGAACCACGGAGCGGAGCGATCCAGGGCCGACTTCTGGATGTGCCAGATCTCGCTGAAGGGCTGCGCCGGTCCTTCCGCATCCTCGCGGATCAGTCCCGAGAAGCGCACGCTGGCGAGGACCTGGTTTCCTTCGGTGACCACGTCCACCAGGGCAGCGTCCAGCTGGACGACCTCGGTCCGGTTTGGGGCCTGACCCCGTTCCTGAATCTGCAGGCTGATCTCGGCGAACACTTCCGGCGTGGTGTATTCGCGGATGTCATCCAGGTCGCCCCGGTCATAGGCCGCCTGCAGGCGGATGAAATGGCCTTTCGCCGCGCGCAGGAAAGGCTCTTCCTCGAACCACGCGGGACGGCCACCGGCCGTGGCCGCCGTCCCGGACGTGACAGGGGGCAGGCCCTGCTGTGGCAGACCCGCATACTGCATGGCTTGCGGCCGGCGCAGCGCCCGCAGCAGCAGGAAAACGGCTCCGGCCAGGATCGCGATCAGAAGGATGTCCATGGCCTTGATGCCCTCGAAGCCATGACCGAACAGCAGGGCGCCGATCAGGCCACCGGCGGCGAGCCCTGCCAGCGGCCCGGCCCAGGAACGCCCGGGTGCCGCGGCGGGCACCGCAGCCCCTGCTGCCGGCGCGGGATTCGCAGGCTGGGTGATCTGCTCCCGCTGCTTGCCGAAGCTCTTGCCGCCGCCGAAGCGCTTGGCGAAGGCATCCGTGCTGATCATCGTCATGCCCAGAACCAGGGCCAGGGTCAGGGAGAGGATCTTGTTCATGGTTAAAGCTCCGGAGTTGGTGACCGTTATTGATCCGGCCAAGATAAACTTGAATCAAGCGGCGTATTTGACGGGGTCA
>JBBINK010000171.1:0-5313 GCA_037443925.1 Betaproteobacteria bacterium | reverse complement strand
GCCTGGTGCGCGCCTTCAAGAACCGCTTCGGCGCGGTCAACGAGCTGGGTGTGTTCGCCATGACGGAGAAGGGGCTGCGGGAAGTGAGCAATCCGTCCGCCCTGTTCCTGTCCCATCACGGGCGCGACGT
This sequence comes from Betaproteobacteria bacterium, assembly GCA_037443925.1. Classification (GTDB taxonomy): domain Bacteria; phylum Pseudomonadota; class Gammaproteobacteria; order Burkholderiales; family Thiobacteraceae; genus Thiobacter. Next base: position 5,183 of record JBBINK010000171.1, on the reverse strand, counting down.
GCCGGGTTCCTGCATCACCGTCACCCAGGAGGGGACGCGCCCCCTGCTGGTGGAGGTCCAGGCCCTGGTGGATGAGGCCCATGCTCCCACCCCGCGTCGCCTCGGGGTGGGCCTGGAGCAGACCCGTCTGGCCATGTTGCTGGCAGTGCTGCATCGTCACGCGGGCATCGCCTGCTTCGACCAGGACGTGTTCGTCAACGCCGTGGGCGGGGTGCGCATCACCGAGCCGGCCGCGGATCTGGCGGTGCTGCTCGCCATCGTGTCGTCCCTGCGCAACCAGCCCCTGCCCCCCAAGCTGGTGGTGTTCGGGGAGGTGGGGCTGGTGGGTGAGGTGCGTCCGGTGCAGCGGGGTGTGGAGCGCCTCAAGGAGGCGGCCAAGCTGGGGTTCCGCCACGCCATCGTGCCCCGGGCCAACGCGCCGCGCCAGCCGCTGCCGGGCCTCAACGTGATCGCCGTGGACCGGATCGAAGAAGCGGTTGCCAAGCTGAGGGACAGCCTCCTAGAATGACACCGTAATAAACGGCCCGTGCCGGGCGGCGCTACCGGCATGGATGCGGCCCCGGCGCGCCGATCAGATGGGTTGCGTGACGACATGCGGATTCAAGGAGGCATCGACCGGCCCGCCCCGGCTCCGGCGGCGCGGGGGCTGCACGTGGAATGTGCGGCGTTGACCGACGCCGGTCGGGTGCGCACGAACAACGAGGACAGCCTGGCCTGGGATACCGACGCCGGCCTGTTCCTGGTGGCCGACGGCATGGGCGGCTGCAACGCGGGGGAGGTGGCCAGCCGGCTGGCGGTGCGCATGGTGCTCGCCGAGTTCCGCCAGCTGCCCCTGTCGCTGCCCGCCCAGGAAGGCTGCAGCGTGGTGCTCAGCCCGCCCGCGATGCGTCTGTGTACCGCCATCCTCAAGGCCAACCGGGCGGTCTTCGAGGCCAGCCTGCAGCAGCCCGAGCACGCGGGAATGGGCACCACCCTGGTCGCGGTGCTGTTCCATGGCCAGCGGGCGATCATCGCCAGCATCGGCGATTCCCGGGTGTACCGCTTCCGGGCGGGGCAGTTGGAACAGCTGACCGTGGATCACACCGTCCTGCAGGAGCAGATCGAATTCGGTCTGATCACGCCTGAACAGGCACGCCTGATGGGGGGCCGCGGCCTCATCACCCGGGCGCTCGGGGTGGAGCCGGGTCTGGAGGTGGACGTGCAGGAGCAGGCCCTGCAGCCGGGCGATGTCTTCCTGCTGTGCACCGACGGACTGTTCGACATGATCGCGGACGAGGAGATCGCCGCCATCCTGGCCGCATCCCAGGGCAATGTGGAAGTCGCGGCCCGCAGCCTGGTGGGTGCGGCGAACGCGGCAGGGGGTTACGACAACGTGTCGGTGATCGCCGTCCGCATCGACTGAGGTGGGGTGAATGTCCAGACTCGTGATCACCGACGCTGCCGGCACCGTGCTCGGGGAACGGGTGCTCGACCGGGAAAAGATCCGCATCGGCCGCCGGCCCGACAACGACATCCAGCTGGACGACCTGTCCGTCAGCAACGAGCACGCCCTCGTCACGACCATCCGCAACGACTCCTTCATCCAGGATCTCAACAGCATGAACGGGGTGCGGGTGAACGGGCGCCTCATCCGTCACCATCACCTCCAGCCGGACGACGAGGTCACCATCGGCCGGTTCACCCTGAAATACGTGCACGAGCCCTGGGTGGAGCCGGCGCCTTCGTGGCTGGCGCCCAGCAGCCGGGAGCTCAAGCAGGCCACGATCCGGGCGGTCGCCGGGGAGGTGGACGACACCCTGTTCCAGGTGGAGGGCGCCGCTGAGCTGGGGCTGGTCACGGAGCTGCCGGATACCGAAATCCAGTCACCACCTGCCATCGACCGTCCCACCACGGTACCCGCGGACGGGCGGCCGGTGGGCACCGGCCATTTGCGTCTGCTCGCAGGCCCTGGCGCCGGACGGGAGACGGCCTTGACCCGCCCGGTGACCACCCTGGGCAAACCCGGCATCCAGACCGCGGTGATCACGCGGCGGGGCGGTCGCTATTTCCTGGGGCTCGCGGAGGGGGACAGCTATCCCCAGATCAATGGCGTGGAGGTGGGAGCCACACCGCAGCCCCTCAACGACCACGATGTCCTGGACATCGCCGGCGTGCGCCTGGAGTTTTTCTACCGCTGATGGCCGCCTGCCGCGTCGGGCGGCCGCAAGACCTCACCGCGTGCGGCTGCGCGCCGCCATCTCCGCCTTGACCGCTCGATAGATGGGACCCCAGATGGGGTGTCCCTCTTCGGTGGCGTCCAGACGGAACTGGGGGTCGAGTTCGAAAGCCCGTCGGAATTCGTCCCGGCAGGCGCGTTCCTGGCCCGACGAACAATAGATGAACGCCAGGTACTTGTGGGCGGCCACCTTGTCGGACTGGAAGGTCAGGCCGGCATCCAGGGCCTCGTGCAGGCTCTTTTGCGCCGCCTTGTAGTTTCCGTCCTCGTACTGGTTGATGCCGGTGGCCAGAAGCCGTTCCGCCTTCCGCGGCGCCAGCTTGTCCACGCCGATCTCCCGGGCGGTCTGGGAAGCACAGCCGGCCGCGAGCCATGCGGCCAAGAGAATGGTGAGCCAGCGAAGTAGCGACATGGCGAACTGATCCTATTTCGTGAACTTGTATTTGATCTTGTGGGTCGCGCCCGGTTGCACCTCGAGGGTCTGGGAGTAGGGCGCGAAGGTCTGGTTGACGATGAGGATGGTGTGCTCGCCGGGGGCGAGCTTCAGTTCCCGAAGCGGCGGGCTCACGCCCTGGCGCACGCCGTCCACGAACACCTCGCCCCACGGCGTGATGGCCAGGGTGAGGGTGGCGTTGCCCGTGGCCGGCGCCGGCACCGGGCCGCTTTCCACCACGCGGCTCTCCGCGGTGGCCGTGAGGGGGGCGGGCTTGCCCGCAGCCTTGGCCTGCGCAGCCGGTTTGCGCTCCGGGGGCGCAGGCGGCTCGCGTTTGGCGCTTGCCTGGGCCGGAGTGGGCGCCTCCGGGGTCACGGCGTCGGCGCGGGCCGTGGCCTCGGTCGGTTTGGATGCTTCGGCCACCGGGGTGGGCACCACCCTGGGCTGTGGCGCTTCGTCGGCCTGGCCTGCCTGCCGGGTGGGGACGGCCGGCCCGGGCGCCGTAGGCTGACGCAGGGCGATCACCGCCACGAACAGGGCGAGCAGCACGGGAATGCCCCCCAGCAGGGCCCAGCGCCCCAGCTTCGTTCCATTGAACGGGAGGGGGGGTGAGTCGGGCAGGGATGGGGTGGCGCCTTCCCCTTCCGCGCCCTCGGTGATGCGGGAGATCACCTGGGTTGCCTCGCCCAGGGTGTCGCGGGGCGTCTTGCGCCGTTCCATGGGCACGTTGGGCGGGGGCGCCTCGCCGGGCGCGGGCACCTGGAGGGTCTTGTACTTGCGCAGATCCCGGGCCAGCTCCTTGGCCGTCTGGTAGCGCGCGTCCGGATGCTTGGCCAGGGCGCGCAGCACGATGTAGTTGATGGCGTCGGGAATGGCCTGGTTGAAGGCCTTGGGTGGCACCGGCTCCTCGTTGAGGATCTGGTACATGATGGCGCTGATGTTGTCACCGGTGAACGGCGTCTTGCCCGTGAGCATCTCGTACAGCACCACGCCCAGGGAGAAGATGTCGGAACGGCCGTCCACCTGTTGACCCACCACCTGTTCCGGCGACATGTATTTGGGCGATCCCATCACCATCCCGGCCATGGTGCGGGAGGCGGACGAGACCTGGGCGATGCCGAAGTCGGTGATCTTCACCATCCCGTTTTTCATTACCATGATGTTCGCGGGCTTGATGTCCCGGTGTACGATGCCGTGCTCGTGGGCGAAGGCGAGACCGTCGCAGACCTGGGCCGCGATATGGACCACCTTGTCCAGGGGCAGCACCACGCCGGAATCGAGGATCTCCCGCAGTTCCTTGCCCTGCAGGAACTCCATGGCCATGTAGGCCACGCCCTCGGTGCGGCCCACGTCGTAGATGGTGACGATGTTGGGGTGGTTGAGCTTGCCTGCGGACTGCACTTCCCGCTGGAAGCGTTTCTCGAAGGTTTCCAGCTCGTCGCGGGACAGATCCAGGTTGATGGTCTTGATGGCGACCGTACGGTCGATGAGGGGATCGACGGCCTTGTACACGACGCCCATGGCGCCCTGGCCGAGCTCCTCGACGATGATGTAGCGGCCCAGTTTCTCGATAACCATGGCGGCAAATGCTCTCGGGTGTGGACGCAAAAGCGCCGCAAGTCAAGGAAGGAACAGTAGTTTTTAAGGGGTGCCCTGTCAAGCGCGGGCGGCGGTTTTGGCGGGCGGACTCAAGTTCCACGAGGCCGGTCCGCTATGCTCCCCGGGTGTCGCTATGTGCGCGGCGACACTGGCAAAAAGCCGCCGCACCGAAGGCTTTCGGGGCGTTCCCGCAGGCAATGACATTGGTCTCGAAGTGAACAAAAAGTTAAGCTGCCGCGTTGTCGGCGGGCAGTAATATCCGGTAAAAAACACAGGGGGCGGCGGCGGGCCAATGCCGGCGGGCGCCCCGCTGGGGCCGAGGAGTGAGTGCACGATGAAGATCAGAAATGCCCTGACCATCGCCAGCCTGAGCGATGCCGGTCTGGTGCGCAATTTCAACGAGGACAGTGTGGCCGTGGACGAGGACCTGGGGCTGGTCGTCCTGGCCGATGGCATGGGCGGCTACAAAGCCGGGGACGTGGCGGCGGGCATGGCCACCATGATCGTCGCCAACGAGCTCAAGAGCCAGCTGGGCGGCGGCAAGGGCGCGCCCAACGGCACGCCCGTGTCCACCGACGTGGTGCGGGCGGCGGTCAACCGGGCCAACCAGGCCATCCACCATGCGGCCCGTAACCGCGCGCAGTTCCAGGGCATGGGCGCGACGGTGGTGCTGGCCCTGTTCCACGACGACATGGTGACCATCGCCCATGCGGGCGACTCCCGCGCCTACCGTCTGCGCAACGACAGGCTGGAGCGGCTGACGGTGGATCATTCCCTGCTCCAGGAGCAGCTGGAGATGGGCCTGATCAGCGCCGAGGACGCGCGGGTGTCCCACAACCGGAACCTGGTCACGCGGGCGCTGGGGGTCAATCAGAACATCGCCGTAGCGGGCATCCTGCTTTGTGTCACGGTCCTGGTGGTGCTGTTCTGGCCGCC
>JBBINK010000170.1:2815-5383 GCA_037443925.1 Betaproteobacteria bacterium | reverse complement strand
CACGATCGAATCCGCCACGATCGAATCCGCCACGATCGAATCCGCCACGATCGAATCCGCCACGATCGAATCCGCCACGATCGAATCCGCCACGATCGAACCGGCCACGATCGAACCGGCCACGGTCGAACCGGCCACGGTCGAACCGGACGGCTTGACCGAACCCATGCCCACGCCTGCGCGGCCCGAATCCGGCGGGGAGGCCGCGAACCTGGCGGCCGCGGCGGCTCCGGTGGCGGGCGCGTTCCCGCCCCAGGTCCTGTCCGAGGAAGCGATCCAGCTCATTGCCGATGCCATCAAGGCCGACGTGGCGAAGATCCTCGATGCGCAGCTCACGCAGGCCCTGGCCCAGCAGCTCCAGACCAGCCTGCACGTGGCGCTGGACCGGGCGCTCGCGAGCATGCTCGACCAGTTCGTGATCCACATCGAGGAAGTGGTCAAGGTCGCCATCGCCAGCGAGCTGGAAAAACGCCTCGGCGAGTCGCGCGGCCCCGGTTCCTGAGCCCGGCCGCAGCATCCCTTTCCGGTATAATCGCGGGTTTCCCCGCGAACCCCAACGCCTCCCCATGGAACTCGCAAAAAGCTTCGAACCCCACGACATCGAACGCCGCTGGTACGAGATCTGGGAAAAGCGCGGCTATTTCGCCGCCACCCTCGATCCGGGCCGCCCTGCCTACTGCATCATGCTGCCGCCCCCCAACGTCACGGGCACGCTGCACATGGGCCACGCCTTCCAGCACACCCTGATGGACGCGCTCATCCGCTACCACCGCATGAAGGGGGACAACACGCTGTGGCAGCCGGGCACCGACCACGCGGGCATCGCCACCCAGATCGTGGTGGAACGGCAGCTGGAGCGGGAAGGCAAGACCCGCCACGACCTGGGCCGCGAAGCCTTCGTGGAGCGCGTCTGGGCGTGGAAGGAAGAGTCCGGCTCGACCATCACGCGGCAGATGCGCCGGCTGGGCGCCTCGGCCGACTGGTCGCGGGAGCGCTTCACCATGGACGAGGGCCTGTCGCGGGCCGTGGTGGAGGTGTTCGTGCGCCTCTACGAGGAAGGGCTGATCTACCGGGGCAAGCGGCTGGTCAACTGGGATCCGGTCCTGATGACCGCCGTCTCCGACCTGGAAGTGGTGTCGGAAGAGGAAGACGGCTGGCTGTGGCACATCCGCTATCCCCTGGAAGACGGCAGCGGCCATCTGGTGGTGGCCACCACCCGGCCGGAGACCCTGCTGGGTGACGTGGCCGTCGCCGTGCATCCCGAGGACGAGCGCTACCGGCACCTGGTGGGCAAGCATGTGCGTCTGCCCCTGGCCGAGCGCTCGATCCCCGTCATTGCCGACGAGTACGTGGACCCGGCTTTCGGCACCGGCTGCGTGAAGATCACCCCCGCCCACGACTTCAACGACTGGCAGGTGGGGCAGCGGCATCGGCTGGTGCCGATCAACATCTTCACGCCGGATGCCAAGCTCAACGAATTTGCTCCCGCCGAGTACCAGGGCCTGGACCGCTACGAGGCCCGCGCGCGCATCATCGAGGATCTGGAAGCCCGCGGCCTGCTCGCCGACACGCAGAAACACAAGCTGATGGTGCCCCGTGGCGACCGCACCCACGCGGTGATCGAGCCCATGCTCACCGACCAGTGGTTCGTGCGGATGGACGGTCTCGCGCGCCGCGCGCTGGAGGTGGTGGACAGCGGCGAACTCCGCTTCGTGCCGGAGAACTGGACCACCACCTATCGCCAGTGGCTGACCAACATCCAGGACTGGTGCATCTCGCGCCAGCTCTGGTGGGGACACCGCATCCCCGCCTGGTACGACGAGGACGGCAACATCTACGTGGCCCGCAGCCGCGAGGAGGCCGAGCGCAAGGCCCAGTGCAAGAATCTCACCCAGGACGAGGACGTGCTCGACACCTGGTTTTCATCGGCCCTGTGGCCCTTCTCCACGCTGGGCTGGCCGGAGGACACGCCGGAGCTGCGGCTGTTCCTTCCCACATCGGTGCTGGTCACCGGCTTCGACATCATCTTCTTCTGGGTGGCGCGCATGGTGATGATGTCGCTGCATTTCACCGGCAAGGTGCCGTTCCGCGAGGTGTATGTCACCGGCCTGGTGCGGGACGCCCATGGCCAGAAGATGAGCAAGTCCAAGGGCAACATCCTGGATCCCCTGGACCTGATCGACGGCATCGACCTGGAGCACCTGGTGGCCAAGCGCACCGCCAACCTCATGAATCCCAAACAGGCCGCCTCCATCGAGAAGGCCACGCGCAGCGAATTCCCCAACGGGATTCCCGCCTTCGGTGCCGATGCCCTGCGTTTCACCTTCGCCAGCCTCGCCACCCACGGCCGCGACATCAAGTTCGATCTCGCCCGCTGCGACGGTTACCGGAACTTCTGCAACAAGCTGTGGAATGCCTCCCGCTTCGTGCTGATGAATTGCGAGGGGCAGGACGTGGGCCTCGACGACGCCAAGCCCCTGCAGTATTCCGACGTGGACAAATGGATCGTCGGCCGCCTGCAGATCGCCGAGCAGGACGTCATCGATGCCCTGGCCCACTACCGGTTCG
>JBBINK010000170.1:0-2799 GCA_037443925.1 Betaproteobacteria bacterium | reverse complement strand
CTGGCCGCCCAAGCGATCTACCAGTTCGTGTGGGACGAATACTGCGATTGGTATCTGGAGCTGGCCAAGGTGCAGCTGGCCCGGGGCAACGAAGCGGAGCAAAGGGCCACGCGCCGCACCCTGATCCGGGTGCTGGAGGCGACGTTGCGCCTGGCCCACCCCTTCATGCCCTTCATCACCGAGGAACTCTGGCAGAAAGTCGCCCCCCTGGCCGGGGTGGAAGGCGAAAGCATCATGCTGCAGCCCTACCCCGAACCCCAGCCCGCACGCATCCACGCCGAGGCCCAGGAGAAAGTCGCCCTGCTCAAGGCTCTGGTAGGCGCCTGCCGGACCCTCCGCGGCGAAATGGCCATTCCCCCGTCCCAGAAAGTGCCCGCGGTCGCCCTGGGCGACACCGCCGTGCTCGCCGAGCTGGAGCCCTATCTGGTGGCGCTGGCCAAACTCACCTCCCTGACCATCGAGGCCGACCGCCTGCCCGAGTCCGTGGCGCCGGTCCAGATCGTGGGCGACTACCGCCTCATGCTGAAAATCGAAGTGGACGTGGCCGCGGAATGCGCGCGCCTGGACAAGGAAATGGCGCGCCTGCGCAGCGAAATCGCCAAATCGGAAGCCAAGCTCGCCAATCCGGCCTTCGTGGAGCGCGCGCCCTCGGCGGTGGTGGAACAGGAACGGCAACGTCTGGCCGAATTCAGGTCCACCCTGGAAAAACTCGCCGCCCAGCGCAAGACCCTGGCCGGTTGAGGATGCGGCCCTCCGCCCGGCGCGGCGAGGCGCTGGGGGCCGCCGGCAGGCCGGAGGAGCAAACGCCGTGCCAGCCCCGGCGCCGGCGTTGACAAGGCTGCCGGAAATCCCCACCATCGACAGTCCACCCCAAAACCATCAGGGAGAATCCCATGCCCCACGAGATCATCCAGCTGAAGGACGAAGAGATCGCCATGCTGCGCCGCGAACTGGAGCTCCTCATGGGTGAGCGGGAAGTGCTGCTGCGCATCGCCGGCGCGGCGGCCGCCTTCGTGGCGGAGTTGGACACGGCCAAGCTGCCGGCCGAAACCTACGAGGCCGCCGAGCTTCTGGCGGTTCCTCAACGAAACCACGGAAGACACCCTGCGCGAAGCCCTCGAGGCGGTGAAGGCCCACATCGTCACGGACGGCGAGGAACGTCGGGTCTGAACCTTCTCAGGGCTGGGGCTCGGCCGGCGCGCCCTGGTCCGGGGGCGCCCCGGCGGGGGCCGCGGCCTTGGCGCGCAGCGTCGGCGTCGCCAGCGTCCCGGCCAGGGTCAGGGGCACCCGCAGGGCCGCGGCCTTGGCGCGCAGCTCGGTGGTGATCGAGCCGGACAAGGTGTGATCCGGCTCGATGATCACGTTGCCCGCCGCGCTCAACACGCCCAGTTTCAGCCGCAACTGCGGGTAGTGGTAGCGCCCCTTGGCGAGCTGAAGATAGCCGGAGAGCTCGTCGAAGCGGGTCTCGCCCCCGGAGACCGAATTCCGGGCCGCGCCATGGATCGCCCGCACCAGATCCACGTTGCCCACGGCGCCCTTCCTGGCCACGAAGGTGGCCCGCACCTCGGGTGCCGCCGTCAGGGTCGCCAGCCGCTCGCCCTGGAGCTGCACGCGCACCTTCGCATCCAGCGTCCCCTCGGTGCTCAAGGCGGTGGTGAACACCGGCATGGCCTGGGCCAGATTCACGTTCCGGATCTCCAGATCCAGCATGCCCTTCCAGCCCTGCTCCCAGCTGACCCGGCCGCTGCCGCTCAGCGCGCCGCCGTACACTTCGCCCACCAGCTGGGTGATGTCGATGCCGCGAGCCCGCGCCATGCCTTGGACGTCGAGGCGCGCAAATTCCAGATTGGTGCCGATGGGTGCGATCCAGCGCGAGCCGGAAAGCTGCACGCGATAGCCGTCGGCCATGGGCTCGATGGTGACGGTGGCCCGCCGGTCCGTGGTGGTCAACACCGCCTGGCGGAGCGCGCCCGCGGCCCAGTCCAGCCGGCCCCCGAAGGTGGGCAGATCCAGTCCCGGCAGGGCGAGTTTCACCCCGGCCAGTTCGATGCGCTCCAGCTTCAGCGGCGCCACCCCCTGCCGGGCAGGCCAGGCCGCCAGCCGCGCAAGCGCGTCGGCCTCGATCTGCACCCCATCCAGCCGGACCCGCACCGAGCGCGCCACCTCCCGGCCCCAGTCGCCCAGCGACGGCTCCAGCTCCGCGCGGGCGATGCGGATGTCCTGGACGGCACCGATGGTCACCTGTTCGAGCACCCAGCGCGGTGCCGGAAAGGCCCTGAACCGCAGCTCGCCGATCCTCACCGGCTCACCCAGGGTGAGCTGCAGCCGGGACTCGAGCCGGGGCGCGTAGAAATCGAACGAGACGAGATGGGCGAGCGCGAGCGCAAGCAGCAGAGCGACGACCACGGTGGCGGCGGCGCGTCTGGCCCATTTGCCCAGTTCGAGCCGGCGCAGGATCCGTCCTCTCCCCAGCAGGCGCGCCATGGCCAGCTCCTGCTCGGTTTTCAGTCGGGCCAGGGCAGCAGCCCTGGCCTGGGCCGCCTCGCGCTCCCTTTCCTCCTCTTCCAGCAGTTGGCGGGCCTGCTCTTCCGCGAAACGTCGGGCCTCCTCCGCCGCCTCGCGGGCAGCCCGTTCGGCCTGGGCCTTGGCCGCGGCCCGCTCCTCCTCCCGCGCCCGGGCGGCCGCCTCGGCGGCCGCCCGCTGCGCGGCAAGCTCCCGGCTGCGCCGCTCCGCTTCGGCCCGTTCCCGCTGCCGGGCCTCGGCTTCCTCCCGGGCCCGAGCCTCGGCTTCTTCCCGGGC
>JBBINK010000169.1:1276-5430 GCA_037443925.1 Betaproteobacteria bacterium | reverse complement strand
CGCTGGCGCCGCAAGACGCGCGTGGTGTACCAGTCCGCGGCGGCGGCCCGGCCCACCGAGACGGGCAGCGATTTCGACGTCTGCGTCGTGGGCCACCTGCGCGAGGAAAAGGATCCCTTCCGCTGTGCCTATGCGCTGCCCTTCCTGCCCGCCGGCTCCCGCGTCCGGGTGCGGCATCTGGGGCGCGCCCTCGATCCCGGGCACGAGGCCGAGGCACGCCGGCTGGCGGCGGCGCTTCCCCGCTACCAGTGGCTGGGGGAGGTGTCCCCCGGCAAGGTGCGTGAGGTGATGCGCCGCAGCCGGCTGCTGGTGGTGAGTTCCCGCATGGAGGGGGGCGCCAACGTCATCGCCGAGGCCCTGGCCTGCGGCCTGCCCGTGCTGGCCTCGCGGGTGCCGGGCAACGTGGGCATGCTGGGGCGGGACTACGCCGGCTATTTTCCCTTGGGCGACGAGCGGGCGCTGGCGAAGCTCATGGCCCGCGCCGAGACCGAGCCGGCCTTCTATGCCACCCTCGCGCGCCAATGCCGGCAGCGGCGCCACCTGATGAGGCCGGCCCGGGAGCGCCAGGCCCTGGCTGCCGTGGTGAACGAGGCCGTCAGAAGCGCCAGACGTAAAGGCGCTGGCGTGCGCCGGTCTCGATGATCTCGTCCGGCTCCACTCCGGGCACGGCGAACTCGACGCTGACGAACACGCTGCCTGGCCGCATCTCCGCCTTCACCTTCCGCCACAGGGCCGGCATGGCCGCCGGGGAGAGATAGGCGAACACCAGGGCATGGTGCCCGAGATCCTGCTCCCAGAAGGAGCCCAGGCTGAACCGCACATTGCCGAGCCGCGCTGCCCGCAGCCGGCTCGCAAGCCAAGGCAGCGGCGCGGCTTCGATGCCTGCGAAGGTGAGCCCCGGATGCCGGCGCGCCAGGAACAGGAGCGGGCCGCCCAGGCCCGAGCCCAGATCCAGCACGCTGCCTGCGCGGGGCAGCAGCGATTCGAGGGCATGCCATACCGGCCGACCGGAAAGGTAGAGGGGAACACGGCTGCGCCACGTGCTCCAGTACACCAGGGCGAGCAGGACGAAGCCGGCGAGATACCATTCGGGCGCCACTTCGAGGCGCGACGCCCACATTAGCAGCGGCACGAACGAAAACTGGATGGGCAGCCACCACCAGGGCAGGCGCGCGACCACCGACAGCGCGGCCGCGGCGGCACCCTGTGCCAGCGGCCCGGCAGCCCCATCGAACGGCGCCAGGCCGGCGAACAGCCAGATCGCGGCTGCCGCGCCGATCTGGGCCAGGGCGGCGCGCACGGCCACCGGCCAGCCGTCCAGCGCGTGCAGGGTCATGGGGCGCCAGTCAAGGCTTGGCGGACAGGACATCGGGTTTTTCCTTGAGCGTGTCGGCCGACACGTCGAGCTTGGCGCCTTCGGCCTTGATCGCCTGTTCGGTGCGCTTGTTCATGACGATGATGCTGATGCGCCGGTTGATGGGATTGTAGGGATCGTCCTTGTCGAAGGGGACCGCCGACGCCAGGCCCACGACGCGCAGGATCTTGCCCTCGGCGATGCCGCCGGCCACCAGTTCCCTGCGTGAGGCGTTGGCGCGGTCGGCCGAGAGTTCCCAGTTGCTGTAGCCCCGTTCCCCACCCGAATAGGGCGTGGCGTCGGTGTGGCCCGACAGGCTGATGGCATTGGGCACGTCGTTGAGCACCTTGGCGATCTCCGCCAGGATCTCCCGCGCGTAGGGCTGCATCACCGCGCTGCCGACATTGAACATCGGGCGGTTCTTCTCGTCCACGATCTGGATGCGCAGCCCCTCCGTGGTGATGTCGATCAGGAGCTGCTTCTTGAACTGCTTGAGAAAGGCGTGGTTCTCGATCATGCGCTCCAGCTTTTCCTTGAGGCTTTCCAGCTGCTGCCGCTCCAGGCGCTCCTGTTCCGCCCGCGCCGCTTCCAGGTTGATGGTTTTCTTCTTCTGCGGCGTGTCGGTCTTCTCGACCTGCCCCTGCTTGCGCGACAGATCGGTGCCCCCGCCCTTGATGACCGACGAGGCATCGCCCGCGCCGCTGCCACCGGTCATGGAAATCTTGAGGGGCGCCTTGAAGTATTCGGCGATGCCCTCGCGCTGGGCCTTGGTGGTGGAGCCGAGCAGCCACATGAGCAGGAAGAAGGCCATCATCGCGGTGACGAAGTCCGCATAGGCGATCTTCCACGCGCCACCGTGGTGGCCGTGGGCGGCCTTCTTGATGCGCTTGACGATGATGGGACGCTGGGAATCGTCGCTCATGGCGCCTCACTTGCCCTTGCGGCTCTTGACCTCTTCCTCCAGCTCGCTGAAGGTCGGCCGCTCCGTGGAGTACAGCACCTTGCGGCCGAACTCCACCGCCATCTGCGGTGCGTACCCATTCAGGCTGGCCAACAGGGTGACCTTGATGCATTCCAGGAACTTGGTCTGCTCGGCCAGGCTATGCTCCAGCCGGGTGGCCAGGGGACCGACGAAGCCATAGGCCAGCAGGATACCCAGGAAGGTGCCCACCAGGGCATGGGCGATGAGGATGCCCAGCTCGGACGGCGGCAGCCCCACCGATTCCATGGTGTGGACCACCCCCATCACGGCGGCCACGATACCGAAGGCCGGCATGGCATCGCCCAGCTTGCTCAAGGCATTCACCGGGACCTCGCCTTCGTGGTGATGGGTTTCGATCTCGTTGTCCATCAGGTTCTCGATCTCGAAGGCGTTCAGGCTGCCGCTCACCATCAGCCGCAGGTAGTCCGTGATGAATTCCATCACGTGATGGTCGGCGACGATCGAGGGGTACTTCGAGAACAGCGGACTCTCATGGGGCGATTCCACGTCGCTCTCGATGGACATGAGGCCTTCCTTGCGCACCTTGGCCAGCACCTCGTAGAGCATGGACAGCAGATCCATGTACAGGGCCTTGTTGTACTTGGAGCCCTTGAACAGTTGGGGCAGCGCCTTGAGGGTCGCCTTCATGGGCTTGCCGCCGTTGGCCACCACGAACGCGCCGGCCGCCGCGCCTCCGATCATGAGCAGTTCCAGGGGTTGCAGCAGGGCGGCCAGGTGCCCCCCCGACATGACGAATCCGCCCAGCACGGAACCCAGGACGACGACGTATCCGATGATGACGAACATGAACCAGTCTCTGCAGGAATGAACGACGAAGCAGTGCCACGATTGCGCCGGACCGCGCCTCTCCCCGTGGCCCGGCCCGGCTCTGGAGAGAACTACGGCGTCCGGCGGCAAATCTTTAGTGGCACCCGGCGTGGGGACAAACGCCCATCGGCGATGAAGCAAGCCGCGTGCATGGCGCACGGGCCCGGTGTGGGCAAGGGCGCTAGGGCCGGTCGCGCCCGCCGCCGGTGGCCTCGCCCATGGCGCTGCCCGACTGCAGGACGCGGGCCACGGGCGCGAAGCTCACGCGGTGTTCCGGGCAGGGGCCATGCCGGCGCAGGGCCTCGAGATGCTCGGGCGTGGGATAGCCCTTGTGCCGGGCAAAGCCATAGGCCGGGTACAGGCGGTCCAGACGGGCGAGCTCACGGTCCCGCGCCACCTTGGCCAGGATGGATGCGGCCGAGATCACCGCGACGGTGGCATCGCCCCCCACCACCGTCTCGGTGGGCCAGGGCAGGTTGGGCCGCTGGTTGCCGTCCACCCGCACGAGGGCGGGTTCCACCGGCAGCCATTCCACGGCGCGGCGCATGGCGAGCAGGCTGGCCTGGAGGATGTTCAGGCTATCGATTTCGTGGGCCTCGCTCCGGGCGATGGCGAAGGCCAGCGCGTGGCGCGTGATCTCGGCGAACAAAGCTTCGCGCCGGGCCGGGCCCAGCTTCTTGGAATCCGCCAGTCCCGCAATGGGACGCCGGGCGTCGAGGATGACGGCCGCGGCATAGACCGGGCCTGCCAGGGGACCCCGCCCCGCCTCGTCCACGCCGCAGACCAGCCGCTCGTCAGCCATGCCGCCTTTCCTCGAGGAAAGCGGCGAGGGTGGCCGCCACCTTTTCGGCATTGGACTGGCGCAGCTGTTCGTGCATGCGCAGGAAGACCCGCTCCAGCGCGGCACACAACCGCGGATGGGCGAGCAGGTTGCAGACGGCCTGGGCCAGGTTTTCCGGCGTGGCATCGGCCTGCAGCAGTTCGGGGACC
>JBBINK010000169.1:0-1220 GCA_037443925.1 Betaproteobacteria bacterium | reverse complement strand
AGGGCAGGTAGCGCCGCGGCCACATGAGACGATAGGTCAGTGCGGGCACCCGGTAGGTGATCACCATGGGCCGCTTGAGCAGCGCCGCTTCGAGGGTGGCCGTTCCCGATGCCACCAGGACCGCGTTGGCGGCGGTCATGGCTTCGTGGGCATGGCCGAACAGGATGCGCAACGGCAGATCCTGGGCACCGTGGCGATACAGCGCCGTCTCGAAACGATCCCGTGTGGCGCGGGTGACGAGGGGCACCACGAAGCGGATGCCGGGACGCAGCCGGACCATGGCCTGGGCCGCTTGCACGAACAGATCGGCCATCAGGGCGAGTTCGCTTTGCCGGCTGCCCGGCAGCAAGGCCACGATCTCGCCTTCCGGCGGCAGGCGCAGCGCTTCCCGCGCCGCCGCCCGATCCGGGTGCAGGGGCAGGACATCCGCCAGCGGGTGCCCCACATAGGTGGCGGGAATCCCGGCCGCCTGGTAGATGGGCGGTTCGAAGGGAAACAGGAGCAGCATGTGGGAGACGGCACGGCGGATCGCGCGCAGGCGGCCGCCCCGCCAGGCCCACACCGAGGGGCCCACATACTGGAAAGTGGGAATGCCGGCCCGCTTCAGCCGCCCCTCCAGCCCCAGATTGAAATCCGGCGCGTCGATGCCGATGAACAGATCGGGCGGCTGGCGCAGAAAATGCTTTCCCAGCGCCCGGCGGATGCGCAGGATGGCGGGCAGGCTGCGCATGGCCTCCACGTAGCCGCGCACGGCCAGGGTTTCCATGGGGAACAGGGCGTGCACACCGGCGGCGATCATTTTCGGGCCGCCGATGCCCTCGAAGCGGGCCCCTGGCAGCCGCGCCTTAAGCGCCCGGACGAGATGGCTGCCCAGCAGATCGCCAGACGCTTCTCCCGCCACGATGCCGATGCGCACCTCGTCCATGGCCGTTTTGGCGAGGCTCAGCGGATGATGCCGCGCGTGGAACGGTCGAGGAAATCCAGCAGCAAGCGGACCGCCGGCTCCCCGGCGGCCTGTTCCGCCAGGGCCACGCGGGCCTGCTCCAGGGTCAGACCGGAACGATAGAGGCTCTTGTACGCGCGCTTGAGCGCGGTCAGGGTGTCGGGCGTGAACCCCCTGCGACGCAGGCCCTCCGTGTTCAGCCCATGGGGCTTGGCGCCATCGCTGCCGGCCGCCATGACATAGGGGGGAATGTCCTTGAACACGGTGGTGTTGACAG
>JBBINK010000168.1:1035-5476 GCA_037443925.1 Betaproteobacteria bacterium | reverse complement strand
ACGAACCCACCACGGCGCTGGATGTCACCATCCAGGCCCAGGTGCTGCGCCTGCTGAAGGATCTGCAGCACAGGACGGGCATGGGCATGTTGTTCATCACCCACGACCTGGGCGTGGTGGCCGAGATGGCGGATCGGGTGGCGGTGATGTATGCCGGCGAGGTGGTGGAAAGCGCGCCGCGGGACGTGTTTTTCGCCACGCCACGCCATCCCTACTCCCGGAAACTGTTCGCATCCCTGCCGGACCGGCAGCGGCGGGGCGCGCCCCTGGCCGTCATTCCCGGCATGGTGCCGCGCCTGGACCAGCCCATGCCGGGCTGCCGGTTTGCCCAGCGCTGTGAGCTGGCGTGGGCGCGCTGCCACCAGGAAGCGCCGGCATGGGTGGAGCAGGGCGGGCATGGCCTGCGTTGCCATCTGGGCTTCGCTCCCACCCCGGCGGGTTTGGAGGCTGCCGCGACGGCGGTCCACGTGCAGCCGGACGCGCCGGCGATCGGGGCGCCATTGCTACGGGTCAGGGACCTCGAGGTTCACTTCCCCATCCGCCGCGGCGTGTTTCAGCGGGTGGTGGGACACGTGCGGGCGGTGGATGGGGTCAGTCTGGACATCGCGGCGGGGCAGACGCTGGCCCTGGTGGGTGAGTCGGGCTGTGGCAAGACCACGGTGGGCAAAGCCATTCTCCAGCTCGTGGCGCCCACTGCCGGTTCCGTGCAGTTCGAGGGGGTGGAACTGGTGGGCATGGCGCCGCGTGCCCTGCGCGCGCTGCGCAGCCGCTTCCAGATCGTGTTCCAGGACCCGTTCTCCTCCCTGGATCCCCGCATGACGGTGGCGGAGCTCCTGGAAGAGGGCATGGCCGCCCTCGGGGTCGGCATGGACGCCCCCGGCCGCGCCCGGGAAGTGGAGCGTCTGCTCGCCGCCGTGGGCCTGCCGCCCGAGGCGCGCTCCCGTTATCCCCACGAGTTCTCGGGCGGACAGCGCCAGCGCATCGCCATCGCCCCGGCGCTGGCGGTCAATCCCCGTTTGCTGGTGTGCGATGAGCCCACCAGCGCGCTGGACGTCTCGGTGCAGGCCCAGATCCTCAACCTGTTGCGAGACCTGCAGCAGCGCCTGGGTCTTGCCTATCTGTTCATCACCCACAATCTGTCGGTGGTGGCGTTCCTCGCCCAGAACGTGGCGGTCATGTACCTGGGCCGCATCGTGGAGGCCGGCCCGGTGGATCGCGTGCTGGATGCACCCGCGCATCCCTATACCCAGGCCCTGCTGTCGGCCGTGCCCACCATCGGCAGGACCGGCCGCGCGGTGATCCGGCTGGCCGGGGAACTCCCCTCGCCGGCCCATCCACCTGCCGGCTGCCATTTCCATCCCCGTTGCCCCCAGGCCATGGCGGTGTGCCGCGAGCGTTATCCGGAGGCGAGGGAAGTGGACGGACGGCAGGTGCGTTGTCACCTCTATGAACGGTAGGGATGGCGCCGCGGGCTGAGATGGCCCCGGATACCGGGCCTTCAGTCGGCCCGGGCCAGGAAGATGGTGACCGTGTCGCCGGGGCGGATGCGGCTGTTGGGGGACAGCTTGTTCCAACGGCGCAGGTCCTCCACCTCGACGTCGAAGCGCTGGGCGATGCCGAACAGAGTATCGCCCCGGCGCACCCGGTATTGGGTCTTCCGGGGCGGCTTCGCCGCTTTGCCTGCTCCAACGCGGCCGGCCTGTGCCAAGCGGACTGGCGCCGCGGCGGGTGAGGCCACCACCAGCTTCTGATTCGGCGTGAGCCGCGCCGAAGCGAGACGATTCCAGGAGCGGAGGTCCGCCACGCTCACGCCATGCCGGCGGGCGATGTCGGCGAGGGTGTCGCCGGGACGAACCCGGTAGCTCGCCACTTGGGCCTTGGCCACAGGCGCGGATGCCGGCGCATCGGCGCGCGTGCGGGCGAAGGCGGCGTCGTGGGCTGCACCGGGGACGAGCAGCAGCTGCCCATGGGCCAGGCGCCGCGTGCGCGGCTCGATGCCATTCACTTCCTTGAGGCGGTCCAGGCTGATGCCGTAACGCTGGGCGATCGTCGCCAGACGCTCACCCGTGCGCCCCTGATACGGCCGCCACGACACCAGGGGCTGTCGGTGCCCCTCGAGATTGCGTGCGAACACCTCTGCCTTGTCCACCGGCAGCAGCAGCGTCGTGGCGGTATCGGCATGGATCACGGGCCGGTTGTAATGGGGGTTGAGGGACAGGAATTCCGACAGGGGGATTTCCGCCAGTCGCGCCGCGAGCGCCACGTCGATATGCCGGGTCAGGGTGATCTGGGCGAAGTAGGGCGTGTTGGGCAGGGGACCGAGCCGGGCCGAAAAATCCTGTGGGCGTTCGATCAGGTGCCGGACTGCCAGCAGCCTCGGCACGTAGTGGGCCGTCTCCGCGGGCAGGCGCAGACTGAGATAATCCGTCGGCAGCCCTTGGGCCTGATTGCGGGCGATGGCGCGCGCGAGGTTGCCCTCGCCCCAGTTGTAGGCTGCCAGCGCCAGATGCCAGTCGCCGAACTGGCCGTAGAGTTTCTGCAGATAATCCAGCGCCGCGTTGGTGGCCGCGAGCACGTCACGCCGCTGATCCACCCACCAGTTCTGCTGCAGTCCGAAGGTGCGCCCGGTGGCGGGCATGAACTGCCAGATACCCGCGGCCTTGGCCCGGGAATAGGCCTGGGGATTGAAGGCGCTCTCGATCATGGGCAAAAGCGCGATCTCGGTGGGCATGCCGCGGCGCTCCACCTCTTCGACGATGTAGAACAGGTAACGTTTGCTCCGTTCCAGCATGCGCGCCACATATTCGGGGCGCTCCGCATACCACGCCTCGTTCTCCTGGACGAGGGGGGTGTCCAGAGGGGGAAGGGCGAAGCCCGCGCGGATGCGAGCCCAAAGATCGCGCCGCGGATCACCTTCGTCCTCGATGGCGCGCAGCAGTGGCTCGATGGTATCCGGCGCGGAATCGATGCTGATGATGCTGGAATCCGCCTCGCCGGCCTGGGGCGAGCCATCGGGCAACGTGATGCCGCTGACCTGCGCGACCCGCAGCGGGTCATCCCCGGCGCAGGCGGGCGCAGCCCCCATGACCACGCCGACCATCAACAGGCACACGAGTCCGGGCAGTACAGAGGGAGGGGGCATGAAGCGTTGTTGTTTGTTCTGGGAGCGGGGTGGCGGCATGGTAACCGCGGCCGCCGGGCAGGGTCAAGACGAGGGAGAGCCCCGTCAACCCCGAAAACCGTCCTTCCAGGCGCGCAGGGCGGCGAAGACCGCAACGGCGTCGGGCAGGGGGTGCCCCGCATGGCGTTCGGCCGCCGCGCGCACGGCGGGCGTGTGCGCGCGCAGGAAGGGGTTGGTCTGCCGTTCCAGATCCAGGGTGGAGGGGACGGTGGGCCGTCCCTGCTCGCGCAGGGCGCGCGCCTGTTCCGCGCGCGCCTGCAGGGCCGGGTTGTCCGGCTCCACGGCCAGGGCGAAACGGATGTTGGCCAGCGTGTATTCGTGGGCGCAGTACACCTGGGTCGCGCCCGGCAGGGCGGCGAGTCTGGCGAGGGAATTGAACATCTGTTCTGCGCTGCCTTCGAACAGCCGGCCGCAGCCGCAGCCGAACAGGGTGTCGCCACAGAACAGCAGGTTTGGGCGATAATACGCCACGTGCCCGCGGGTGTGTCCGGGCACGGGAATCACCTCGAAGTCGAGGCCCAAGCCCGTCAGGTGCAGCGGCCGTGACTTCGACACCGGATCGGTGAGCCCCGGGATCGCTTCCTCGCCCGGGCCATGGACCGGTACGGAAAAGCGCTTCGTCAGGTCAGGGATGCCGCCCACGTGATCGTGATGATGGTGGGTGACGAGAATCGCCGTGAGCGTGAGGCCCTGGGCGTCGAGGTAATCCAGCACGGGCCCGGCCTCGCCCGGGTCCACCACCGCAGCCTGGTGGCCGTCGTGCATGAGCCAGATGTAGTTGTCCCGGAAGGCGGGGATCGCAGTCACATGGAGCATCGTTCAACTATGGGATGCGGCCAGGCAGCATGTCAACCTTGAGTCCGGAGGAATGGTTCGCCACGCCCCTCGGCCAGGATCTCCTGGCCCGGGAGCAGGCTTTCTACGATGAAACCGTCGGCGATATCTTCGGCTTCAACGCGCTCCAGCTGGGGTTGACCGGTGCGGATTTCCTGCGTGCCAGCCGCATTCCCCTGCGGGCCACGGTGGGCGTCGGTGAGGGCGCGCGCGTGGTGGCGGATCCCCATTTCCTGCCCATCGCCACCCAGAGCATCGATCTCGTCCTGCTGCCCCATGTGCTGGAATTCGCGGCGCATCCCCATCAGATCCTGCGTGAGGTGGAAAGGGTGCTGATGCCCGAGGGGCAGGTGGTGATCAGCGGCTTCAATCCCTTGAGCCTGTGGGGTCTGAAACGTTTCTTCAAGCGCTCGACCGGGGCCTATC
>JBBINK010000168.1:692-1001 GCA_037443925.1 Betaproteobacteria bacterium | reverse complement strand
CTCCCTGCCGCGTCTGAAGGACTGGTTGTCGCTGCTCAACTTCGAAATGACGGCAGGGCGCATGTGCTGTTACGCGCCACCCTTCGCCAGCGATGCCTGGCGCGAACGCTTCGCCTTCATGGACAAGGCGGGGGATCGCTGGTGGCCCCTGGGCGGAGGTGTCTATTTCCTGGTCGCCAAGAAGCGGGTGCATGGCATGCGTCTGATCCTGCCCAACTGGAACGAGCGGCGGGCGGCCCGGCAGCGGCTGGCGGCCGCGCCCCAGCGACAGGCGGCCAGCCTGGGCCGGCATCGGGACCATGACGTCCT
>JBBINK010000168.1:0-676 GCA_037443925.1 Betaproteobacteria bacterium | reverse complement strand
GTGGACATCTACACCGACGGGGCCTGCAAGGGCAATCCCGGGCCCGGCGGCTGGGGCGCGCTGCTGCGCTACGGCAGCCATGAGAAGAGCCTGTGGGGAGGGGAGCCTTCCACCACCAACAACCGGATGGAACTCACCGCGGTGATCCGGGCCCTGGAGGCGCTCAACAAGCGGTGCAGGGTGCGTCTGCACACCGATTCCCAATACGTCCAGAAAGGCATCACGGAGTGGCTGCCCAACTGGAAGCGGCGGGGATGGAAGACCGCCGACAACAAGCCGGTCAAGAACGAAGATCTGTGGCGGCGGCTGGATGAGCTGGCGGCCGCCCACGACATCGAATGGATCTGGGTGCGTGGTCATGCCGGCCATGACGGCAACGAGCGTGCGGACGCGCTGGCCAATCGCGGCTGCAGTGAATTCGGCACCAACACGAGGCGGAGCCTATGAGACAGATCGTCCTGGACACTGAAACCACGGGCCTCGAACCGGCGCTGGGGCATCGCATCATCGAAATCGCGGCGGTGGAGCTGGTCAACCGCCGGCTCACGGGCAATCACTTCCACCGATACCTCAACCCCGAGCGCGAGATCGACGAAGGGGCCCAGCAGGTGCATGGCCTGACCCGGAAAACACCGGCAGCGGCTCGTCGGACGCGGCCTGGAATATCTCGCCCTGG
>JBBINK010000167.1:0-5659 GCA_037443925.1 Betaproteobacteria bacterium | reverse complement strand
CGTGGTAAGCGACAAGATGGACAAGACCGTGACCGTCCTGGTGGAAAGCAAGGTCAAGCACCCCATGTACGGCAAGGTCGTGCGCCGCTCCAAGAAGTACCACGCCCACGACGAAAACAACGAATACCAGACCGGCGATGTGGTGGAGATCCAGGAATGCGCGCCCATCGCCAAGACCAAGGCCTGGCGCGTGACCCGGCTCATCGAGAAAGGGCGCGTGATTTAAGCCTTGCGCGGCGGTTTCGCGCCGCGCTATAATTTCGCCCTTTCGCTGGCGCGCCTCGGGCGGTTTGGCATCGAACCCAGCCGCAGGGAAGCCGCAGGCGGGCCACCCAAAACTGACCGTCATCCACGGCACCCGTGGAGGGGCCGGCCCCGACCAGGTGGCACGGACCGAATCCCGGGCGCAGGACGGATTAAGTTGGAGAAGAAATCATGATTCAGACCGAGTCCATGCTGGACGTCGCCGACAACACCGGTGCGCGCACCGTGATGTGCATCAAGGTGCTGGGCGGCTCCAAGCGTCGTTACGCCAACGTCGGCGACATCATCAAAGTCAGCGTCAAGGATGCGGCCCCCCGTGGTCGCGTCAAGAAGGGCGAGATCTACAACGCCGTGGTGGTGCGTACCGCCAAGGGAGTGCGCCGCCCCGACGGTTCCCTCATCAAGTTCGACGGCAACGCCGCGGTGTTGCTCAACAACAAGCTGGAACCCATCGGCACCCGCATTTTCGGGCCCGTCACCCGCGAGCTGCGCACCGAGCGCTTCATGAAGATCGTCTCGCTCGCGCCGGAAGTGCTGTAAGGAGCCATCATGCGCAAAATCAGAAAAGGTGACGATGTGATCGTCCTCACCGGGAAGGACAAGGGGCGCCGTGGCACGGTGTTGCGCGTCGTGGACGACGAGCGCGTCGTGGTCGAGGGGGTCAACAAGGTCAAGAAGCACCAGAAACCCAACCCCCTCCGTGGTGAGGCGGGCGGCATCGTGGAGAAGGAAATGCCCATCCACGTGTCCAACGTTGCGCTGTTCAACCCTGTCACCCAGAAGGCGGATCGTGTCGGCTTCAAAGTGCTGGAGGACGGGCGCAAGGTTCGCTTCTTCAAGTCCAACGGCGAAGTGGTAGACGCATAAGGAACAGCCATGGCGCGCTTGCAAGAGTTCTACAAGGAAAAGGTCGTGCCCCAGCTCATGAAGGAGTTCGGGTACAAATCGGTCATGGAAGTGCCCCGCATCGAGAAAATCACGCTCAACATGGGCGTGGGCGAGGCCGTCGGGGACAAGAAGGTGCTGGAGCACGCGGTCAGCGACCTGGAGAAGATCGCCGGTCAGAAGCCGGTGATCACCAAGGCGCGCAAATCCATTGCCACGTTCAAGATCCGCCAGGGCTATCCCATCGGTTGCATGGTGACCCTGCGCAAGGGGCGGATGTATGAGTTCCTGGACCGGCTGGTGAACATCGCGATTCCCCGCATCCGCGACTTTCGTGGCATCTCCGGCCGCTCCTTCGACGGCCGTGGCAATTTCAACATGGGCGTGCGAGAGCAGATCATCTTCCCGGAGATCGAATACGACAAGATCGATGCGCTGCGTGGTCTGAACATCACCATCACCACCACCGCCAAGACCGACAAGGAAGGCCGCGCCCTGCTGGCGGCCTTCAGCTTCCCGTTCAAGAACTGAGGTTGCCATGGCCAAGTTAGCCCTCAAGAATCGTGAGCAAAAGCGCCGCCGGCTGGTGGCCAAATTCGCTGCCAAGCGCGCAGCCCTGCTTGCGACCATCAAGAATCCCAAGGCCTCCGACGAGGAGCGCTACGAGGCGCGCATGAAGCTGCAGCAGCTGCCGCGCAATGCCAGCCCGACGCGGCTGCGCAACCGTTGCGCGCTGACGGGCCGGCCGCGGGGCTATTTCCGCAAATTCGGCCTGTCCCGCAACAAGGTGCGCGAATTCGCCATGGCGGGAGAAATCCCCGGTGTCATCAAGGCCAGCTGGTAAGGGGTTGAAGCATGAGCATGAGTGATCCCATTTCCGACATGCTGACCCGCATCCGCAACGCCCAGCGTGCGGAGAAGGTTAGCGTCTCCATGCCTTCATCCAAGCTCAAGGTGGCCATCGCCCAGGTGCTGAAGGATGAAGGCTACATCCAGGATTTCGCGGTGCGCGACAACGACGGCAAGCCGGAGCTGTCCATCAATCTGAAGTATTACGCCGGCCGCCCGGTGATCGAGCGCATCGAACGTGTCTCGCGCCCCGGCCTGCGCATCTACCGCGGCAGCAAGGACATCCCAAAGGTCATGAACGGCCTCGGCATCACCATCGTTTCCACCTCGAAGGGCGTGATGACCGACCGCAAGGCGCGCGCGGCGGGGGTGGGCGGCGAAGTTCTCTGCATCGTCGCATAACGGGGAAGAACCATGTCTCGAGTCGCAAAGAATCCGATTCAGGTCCCGGCCGGGGTGGAGGTCACCCTGGGCGCGGACGAGATCGTCGTCAAGGGGCCCCTGGGCACGCTCCGGCAGCGTCAGACGCCCCACGTCCGGGTTTCCCGGGAGGGCGATCTGCTCAAGATCGAGCAACTGGCCGACACCCGCGAGGCCCATGCCATGTCCGGCACCATGCGCGCCCTGCTGGCGAACATGGTCCACGGCGTGAGCAAGGGCTTCGAACGCAAGCTCACCCTGGTGGGCGTGGGCTACCGGGCCCAGGCGAAGGGGGATGTCCTGAGCCTGTCCCTGGGTTTTTCCCATCCGGTGGAGCACAAGATGCCTGCCGGCATCAAGGTGGAAACCCCCAGCCAGACCGAGATCGTGCTGAAGGGCGCCGACAAGCAGGCTGTGGGCCAGGTGGCCGCGGAAATCCGCTCCTATCGTCCGCCGGAGCCCTACAAGGGCAAGGGCGTGCGTTATGCGGATGAGGTGGTCCTCCTGAAGGAAACCAAGAAGAAGTAAGAGGCTAACGTCATGGACAAAAAACAGGCTCGTCTGCGTCGCGCACGCAAAACCCGTGCGAAAATCGCTGAGCTCAAGGCGGTGCGCCTGGCGGTGCATCGTACCAACTGCCACATCTATGCCCAGATCATCGATCCCAGTGGCGCCAAGGTGCTGGCCTCTGCGTCCACGCTGGACAAGGCCCTGCGTGCCGAGCTCCCCAATGGCGGCAACATCGCGGCCGCGGCGCGTGTCGGCAAGCTGATCGCCGAGAAGGCCAAGGCGCTGGGCATCGAAAAAGTGGCCTTCGACCGTTCGGGCTTTCGCTACCACGGTCGGGTCAAGGCCCTGGCCGACGCGGCCCGCGAAGGCGGCCTGCAGTTCTAATCGAGGTTGAACATGGCAAAGATCGAAACGGAAGAGCGGGGCGACGGCCTGCGCGAGAAAATGATCTCCGTGAACCGCGTCACCAAGGTGGTGAAGGGTGGCCGGATTCTCGGCTTCGCGGCGCTCACGGTGGTGGGTGACGGCGACGGCGGCATCGGCATGGGCAAGGGCAAGGCCAAGGAAGTGCCCGTTGCCGTGCAGAAGGCCATGGAAGAGGCGCGCCGGAACATGGTGAAGATCCCCCTCAAGAACGGCACCCTGCAACATGCGGTGATCGGGCACCACGGGGCGTCCAAGGTCATCATGCAGCCTGCCTCCGAGGGTACGGGCATCATCGCCGGCGGTGCCATGCGCGCCGTGTTCGAGGTGATGGGCGTGACCGACGTGCTGTGCAAGTGCATCGGCTCCACCAATCCGTACAACGTGGTGCGGGCCACCCTGAACGGCCTGCTCGCCCAGTCCACGCCGGCCGACATCGCGGCCAAGCGTGGCAAGAGCGTGGAAGAGATCCTGGGGTAAACCATGACCACCTCTGCCAAGAAAATCAAAGTGACTCTGGTCAAAAGCCCGATCGGCACCATCAAATCCCATCGGGAATGCGTGCGCGGGCTCGGCCTGCGCCGCCTCAACCACACGGTGGAGCTGGAAGACACGCCGGCGGTACGGGGCATGATCAACAAAGTGTCCTATCTGGTGAAGTGCGAGGGCTGAGATGCGACTGAACACCATCAAACCCGCCGCGGGCGCGACCCATGCGAAAAAGCGCGTCGGACGCGGCATCGGCAGCGGCCACGGCAAGACCTGCGGCCGCGGGCACAAGGGCCAGAAATCCCGGGCCGGCGGTTTCCACAAGGTGGGCTTCGAAGGCGGTCAGATGCCCCTGCAGCGGCGGCTGCCCAAGCGCGGGTTCGTCTCCCCTACCAAGGGTGAGGTGGCCGAGGTGATGCTGTATGCGCTCAACCGGCTGCCCGGTGACACCGTGGACCTGCTGACGCTGAAACAGGCCGGTCTGGTGCCGGCCCGGGCCCGGGGGGCGAAGATCGTCCTGTCCGGCAGCGTCGAGCGCGCTCTCACGGTGCAGGGCGTGGCCGTCACCAAAGGCGCGCGGGCCGCGATCGAGGCGGCCGGCGGCAAGATCGCGGAATAGGGGCGGCCTTGGCTCTCGGAGGCGGTATGGCGGGTGCGCTGGCAGGCGCCAAGATGGGCGACCTGAAGCGGCGCCTGCTGTTCCTGCTGGGCGCGCTGATCGTGTTCCGCATCGGGACCCACATCCCGGTGCCGGGCATCGACCCCGAGCAGCTCAAAGCCCTGTTCGAGGGGCAGCAAAGCGGCATCCTGGGCATGTTCAACATGTTCTCCGGTGGCGCGCTGTCCCGTTTCTCGGTGCTGGCGCTGGGGATCATGCCCTACATCTCCGCCTCCATCATCATGCAGCTTTTGACCGTGGTGTCCCCGCAGCTGGAGGCGCTGAAAAAGGAAGGCGAGGCGGGGCGGCGCAAGATCACCCAGTACACGCGCTATGGCACGGTGGCCCTGGCCTTCTTCCAGTCCCTCGGCATCGCCATCGCGCTCGAGGCCCAGGAAGGACTGGTGATGGAGCCGGGATTCATGTTCCGCATCACCACCGTGATCACCCTCACTGCGGGAACCATGTTCCTGATGTGGCTGGGTGAGCAGATCACCGAGCGGGGGATCGGCAACGGCATCTCCCTCATCATCTTCGCCGGCATCGTCGCCGGCCTGCCCCACGCCATCGGCGGCACGCTGGAGCTGGTGCGCACGGGCGCATTTTCCATTCCCCTGGCGCTGTCCATCTTCGCCGGGGTGGTGGTGGTGACCTACCTCGTGGTGTTCGTGGAGCGCGGCCAGCGCAAGATCGTGGTCAATTACGCCAAGCGCCAGGTGGGCAACCGGATCTACGCCGGGCAGAGCACGCACCTGCCCCTGAAGCTGAACATGTCGGGCGTCATCCCGCCGATCTTTGCCTCCAGCATCATCCTGTTTCCGGCCACCCTGGCCGGCTGGTTCGGGCAGAGCGAGCGGATGACCTGGCTCAAGGACGTGGCGGGCATGCTCTCGCCGGGGCAGCCGCTCTACGTGATGCTGTATGCGGCGGCCATCGTGTTCTTCTGTTTCTTCTACACGGCCCTGGTGTTCAACCCCAAGGAGACGGCGGAGAACCTGAAGAAGAGCGGCGCCTTCCTGCCGGGTATCCGCCCGGGAGAGCAGACCGCCCGGTACATCGAGAAGATCACCATGCGGCTGACCCTGGTGGGGGCCCTGTACATCACCCTGGTGTGCCTGCTGCCCGAGTTCCTGATCCTGAAATACAACGTGCCGTTCTATT
>JBBINK010000166.1:0-5669 GCA_037443925.1 Betaproteobacteria bacterium | reverse complement strand
CGGGCGCGGGCCATGGTCAGGCGATCTTGAGCACGATCTTGCCGATGGTATGGCCGTCTTCGATCATGCGGTGTGCCTGGGCTGCTTCCTCGAGGGGCAGCACGTGGGAGACCTTGACCTTGAGTTTGTCCGCTTCCATCAGGCGGGCGCCTTCCTCGAGGATGCGCCGCTGGTGGATGCGCCGTTCGTGCAGCCCCATGAGCGAAGGCGTGAGCATGAGTTCCTGCACCAAGGCGAGATTGCGCACGCGGGCGAGCTTGATCGCGTCCGCCGGACAGTCCAGCTGCAGCAGGGTGACCACCCGGCCATAGACGCGGGCGCAGGCAAAGGAACGGCACAGGGTCTCGCCACCCACGGTGTCCAGCACCACGTCCACCCCCTGGCCCGCGGTCCAGTCCAGCACGGCCTGGACGAAATCGGCATCGCGGTAGGCGACGACCCGGTCGGCGCCCAGATGGGTCACCCAGGCCGCTTTCTCGGGCGAACCGATGGTGGTGATCACCGTGGCGCCGATCTGCTTGGCGAGCTGGATCGCGATGTGGCCCACCCCGCCCGCGCCGGCATGGATCAGCACGCTCTGGCCTTCGGTCAGGCAGGCACGGTCCACGAGGGACTCCCAGGCGGTGATCAGCACCAGGGGAAGGGCGGCGGCCTCCTCCCAGGTGGCGTGGCGTGGCTTGAAGGCCACGTGATCCTGGTGCACGACCGTGTATTCGGCATAGTTGCCCTGTTCGGCGCCGAGGCCGCCGTTAAAGAAATAGACCTCGTCGCCGGGGGTGAAGCGGTGCACGTTGGCACCCACGCTTTCCACCACGCCGGCGCCGTCACAGCCCAGCACGCAGGGCAGACGGTCGGGGTAATAGGCCGCGCTCTTGCGCAGCTTGGTGTCCACGGGATTGATCCCCGCGGCATACAGCTTCACCCGCACGTGATCGGGGCTGGGCAGTTCGGGTATGGGCAGCTCGGCGGGTTTGAGCACTTCCGGGCCGCCGGCCGCGGTCATGACGATGGCTTTCATGGCATCCCTCCTGGGCTTCCCTGGCTGGGAAGCGGCCAAGTTTATACGGGGGGCCGACGCTTGGGAACCGGCATGCCGGCCCCACCAGCGCGGTGGCGGACCCAGGCCTTGCGTGCTTCCTCGGCCAGCAGCATGGCCAGCGCCATGGGCAGCAGGGCCAGCCAGACCGAGGCGGGCAGGGGCGCGGTGCCGAACAGGGCGTGCCCCAGGGGGGTGTAGTCGATGGCCAGAATGAGGCCGATCTCCACCGCCAGGGCGCCGGGCAGCAGGCGGTTGCCGCCGATGCCCGTCTCGAGCAGGGAGCGCGTGGGGCTGCGGCAGGGCTCCACCAGGCGGTCGAAGCCGGGCAGCGCGAAAAGCTCGGAACCGGCGGGCACCAGCAGGCGGATGGACAGCTGCACCGGCGGCACGGCCTCCACCAGACGCAGATCCACCAGCGTCTGCAACAGCTCCAGGTAGCCTTCCAGGGTCGTCCAGGGGTGGAAAGCCACCCAGGTGGGCGCAAGCGGCAGGCCGATCGCCCGCAGGCGCGCCACGGCCTCGTGGAAGTCCGCGCGCGTGTGCCCCTTGGCCAGGGCCTGCAGCACCGCATCGTCCACCGATTCCACCGCGCTGATCACGAACAGACAGCCCCTGGCCTTGAGCTCGGGCAGGAGATCCCCATGGCGTACCAGATGCTCGATCTTGATCGTGGCATCGAAGGTGAGCCCGGGAAAGCGCTCGTGCATGGCGCGAATGACCTTCAGGGCGTGACCGGGGCCGTTGAGAAAGTCATGGTCGGTGAAGGAAACATGCTGAGCGCCCATGGCCACCTGCTGCTCGATGTCGGCCATCACCACCGGCAGGGGCACCGCCCGAAACTGGCCCCGATACACGGGCACCACGGGGCAGTGGCGGCAAAGATGCTTGCAGCCCCGGGTGGTCTCCACGAAGCCGGCCGTGCGTCGGCTGCCATCGGGCAACACCAGGTGCGCGTAGCGCGACAGGGAAGGCAGCCCCGAGCGGTCCGGCACCAGGAACGCCATGCGGCTGGTGTGCAGGCGCAAAGGCGCCCCACGTCCGCCCCCGGCCAGGACGGACTGCACCCAGGCCACAAGATCCGGCTCCGATTCGCCCCCGAACACCGCATCCACTCCCAGGCCCCGCAGCCATGCCTCGTTCACCGGGGCATACAGGCCGTAGGCGGCGATCGCGGCCGTGGGCGCCAAGGACCGGATCCTGGGCAGGGCCTCGACGGCGATGCGCGTGGCCGTGTGCATGGGCAGGTGGATGATCACCGCCGGCACCCCGGCCAGCACCTCCGGCGCCAGCCTCTGCAAGGACAGATCCAGGCAAGCCACGTCCAGGCCGGCGCGCTTGAACCACGCCGCCGCCTGGGCGAGGGAAAAGGGCTGACGCCCCAGTTCATAGGGGCTGATCAGGACGGCCTGTACGCCCGTCCCGCTGCCGCGGGCAGCAGGCGCGCAGGCGGGGGCGCGGCACGACGGTTCTTGGGACTCTTGGGACATGGGGCGCACTCGGGGATCGGGGATGCAAGCCTACGGGCAGCCGGCCCCCGGCGCAATCGCCCTATGGGGTAACGAGGCTGCGCAGGAAACCGAGATAGGACGGCGCGGCCCAGTCGCGCCCGCCGAGGGCCAGGTAACGCAGCCGGCCTTCCGGATCCACCAGGAACGTGGAAGGCAGGCCACGGGGCTGCCAGCGGGCCGTGACCTGGCCATCGCGGTCCAGGAGGGTGGACAGGTCCGGCGCCACGCCCGCCAGAAAGGCGAACACCTCGTCCTCCCCTTCCGCGGTGTTGACCAGGAGCACGGTCAACCGCTCGGGTGGCAGGGCCCTCATCACCTCCACCAGCGTCGGCATCTCGCGCCGACACGGGCCACACCAGCTGGCCCAGAAATGCACCATCACCCAGCGCCCGCGCAAGGCGGCCAGATCGGTGACCCGGTGATCCAGGTCGGGCAGCACCAGGGCGGGCGCCGGGGCGCCCGACAGCCTGATCAGCCCGAAAGGCGGCTCGGCCGCCACCGCCGGCATGCCCACGAGCAGCAGCACACACAGCAGCAACGCCCTCATGGCGCAGGCTCCGTGGGACAGGACAGACCCTCCACCGTCAGCTCGATGGGCGCACCCTCGCCATGGGCACCGGTGCGGAAGCGCGCCACCAGGCGCAGCGCCCCGGCCGGAGGCTGCACCGCCACGTTGCCCCCCACGGGCTCGCCGGGCTGCAGATCGCGCACCTCCGGCAGCTGGGTCCAGCCGAAAGTGGCGCGCTGGGCCAGCGGCAGGCCCAGCGCCTCCCAGGTCTGCTCCCATTCCTCACGCGTGATGCGGCGCACCACCTGCCCCTGCGCCGTTTCGAAGCGCCAGCGCGACGGCTCGAGCCAAAGCACCTCCCTGCTCTGGTTCACGATGCCCACCGTGAGAAAACAGCTGCGGGTGATGGCCGCGACCGCCTCCGGCGGGAACCCCCGCGCGCCATAAAAGGCCGCGAGCTGCTCCGGCGTGCGGGGCGAAACCGAAAAGGCCAGAGGCGACGGCTGGGCCGAAGCCGGGGCACAACCCAGCAGGAGAACGGAGAAAAACGCAAGGCGGAGGTGGAGCATGGGAGGATTGTACCCGGACTGGCTACACCTGCCCGAACACGCAAAAATCCGTTTCCACGAGACACGGGAGAGATTGGGAGGCCTGGCCGCTTTCCGAGCGCAAAAATCAAGGACGATGTCGGGTCGATCCCCGCGTGCGGCTTGCCATACTTGACCCGCTACGATTCCAGCCCGAACGAATCCAGCGTGATCGCAGACACATCAATACCGTCTCCCCAGCGCAGACCGGGCTTCCACAGCGCAGAGTACAGATCGTTGTAATCCGGGTGTCCGCGCTGGACAATGGACGTGCCAGACGCGACGGCATCGCGTGCGGCCAGGTAGGCCTTGATCTTGTACTCGAGATTGGCGAGCTTGTCGCCGAAGATGTAGGAGGCGATCTCAGACGAGCCCCAGCCGACGAACTTGGCAAGGACTTTCTGCTCTTCAGGAGTTGCCTGCCGACCTTCCTTTTCCAGGGTCTTGAGCAGCTCGACGGCCTCGACGTTCTGCTCGGCCTTCTTGAGCCACGAACCCTCGTATGTCAGGTCGGCTGGTCCGAATCGGAAGTTTCGTCCGGATTTAGGAGGGATGTCGGGTCCGGCGGGAACTCCAGCATCTCGGCGAACACGATCTCCCTCGCCAGAGCCGCCGCCATGTTGTAGATCCCGACCCGCTTCATCGGATCGTCCGTCTCGTTGTAGCCGTTGTTTTCCGCGATCTGCATCGCCAGATCGTGGACTTGCTCCACGATCTCCGCCGCCTTGACCGCCACGAACTGCTTGAGTTCTCCGCTTGCCGCTAGGCTTCTGTACAGCGCCGGCGCTTTCTCCTTGAGCGCCGACCGCACCAGTTCCTCTGTCTGGGTCATTTGTTACTTCAGCTTCGTACTCAGCTCTCTCTCCAGCCTGGCTTTCGCTTCCTCCAGATCGGCCACGAAGTCCTTGAACTCCTCGTCCGTCATCGGAGTCCCCCACACTTCGGGCGGCACGAACGGGTACTTCCTCGACACGCCGTTCTCGTCCAGATCCAGATCGAACATCAGATGCTCGAACCGTTCCTGGCTGATCCTGAAGTCCGGCTGGGAAGAGAGCTTCGAATTGCTCTTGGGTGATGGCACCATCATCCCTTGCTTGCGCAGCGATTTCGTAGAGGCTCCTTCGTTTAAACCTGGCTTGCCTTTTGGTTGCGCCTGCTGCAATTGCGGCTGCCGCTCCTCGTCCCGCCCCTGACTCGCCTGCCCGCCCTCTCTCACGACACGTTCTTGCCCTTCTCCAGGCCGATTGATCCCGGCGCCTTCTCCTGATTGTTGCGCAGCGCCTCTATCTAGGGCCTGCCTGATCGCCATTTGAATCAACGGGTTGGCATTGATCTTGCTCACGAGCCGCTTGACCGCCTCCAGGTTGTACGGCGTATTGTCCTGTGCTGTCTTGGGTTCCGTCGGCATGGATCCTCCTCATGGCGGCAGATAGCAGATCAGCCGTCGTCGGCGCCGCCGCATCGCCGAACAGGCCGGCTTGGCCTGGGTGCCCAGCGGCCGTCAAGGCATCAAAATAAGCCTTGATGAATTCCGCAATGCGCCGCTGTGACCGGATGTTCTGGTTCAAGAATACCAGAAGTTCACGGGCTTCCGCCGACACCTTGTTTCCGAACAGGCCGGCTTGCGCAAGGGCCTCCTGAACGTTGCCGCCGGATTCCTTGATGGCAGACGGCTCCTTGGCAGCAGGCGTGCCCGGGGCAGACAAAGGTCTACTTCTGATACGGTAACGGATACCACGTCGATCCCGCGGGGCAGACCCAGCTCGTAGCCAGCGGGCGTGGACCGAAACGGGTCGATCCCCGCGTGCGCGGGGCAGACCGAGGTTGGTGTCCCCGTGTCCTGGCTGAGGAGGGTCGATCCCCGCGTGCGCGGGGCAGACTAGTAGCCCGGCAAAATCGAAACGTACCGTGTAGGTCGATCCCCGCGTGCGCGGGGCAGACGCACCACAGGGTACACACCCCACACCCACAACAGGTCGATCCCCGCAACAGCGCGTGTCCCCTCACCTTGTGAGTATTCCACGCGG
>JBBINK010000165.1:4333-5689 GCA_037443925.1 Betaproteobacteria bacterium | reverse complement strand
GCCCGACGAGCTGCCGGCTGCCGCCGCGGCCATTTCCAGTGTTGTCATGGTCGAACTCCTTTTCAAAGTCATGAAGGGTTGAAACCGGCGTGGCTCGTGGCCACGCCCCCGGGCGGCAGCGCCAGCTTCCGCTTCATGGCTCTCAATTGACTCACGCGCAACTCTTACCTTTCGTGACTCAGTTGAGAGTGGTGACCGCCTGGTGACGCGAAATGTAGGGCAGCGCGTGGGCGGCAGACAATAGCCGCAAGCCGAAATCCCGCATTTCTTCCTTGCAAAATAAGGGCTTGAATTATTTGGTCGCGACTCGATACCAATTTGCGGAACCATCTGGCGGCCTGCAAGCCCGTATCGGCGCGGCTTTCGACGATTCGTATCGAATCGAAACCAGCCGGGCAGAAAATTTTGTTTTTGCGCCACGCAAGGCGCCGGAGCGTCAGCGGCCCGTGTCGGAATCGTCGGGGAGCAGGTGCTCCAGGGCGTAGAGGGCCTCCACGGGCTCCCTTTCCCGGATCAGGAAGGTGCGCGCACCGCTGGCCATCACCTCGGCGGCGCGGGGTCGGCTGTTGTAGTTGGAGCTCATGCTCATGCCGTAGGCGCCGGCCGACAGGATGGCGAGCAGATCCCCGGGCGCCAGGGCCAGCAGCCGGTCGTGCCCCAGGAAATCGCCGCTTTCGCACACCGGCCCGACGATTTCCCAGGCGAGGGGTTGCTGCGTGCGGGGGGCGACCGGGACGATCTCGTGCCAGGCGTCGTACAGCGCGGGGCGCATGAGGTCGTTCATGGCCGCATCGACGATGGCGAAGTTGCGAGCGCTGCCTGGCTTGAGGTATTCCACGCGCGTGAGCAGCAGCCCGGCATTGCCCACCAGCGCACGCCCCGGCTCCAGGAGCAGCTTCAGCTGCCGCCCGGCCAGGCGCTGGCCGACGCGTGCGGCATAGTCCGCGAGGTCCGGCGGGGTTTCGTCGCGGTAGCGGATGCCGATGCCCCCGCCCAGGTCGAGGTGTTCCAGCGGGATGCCGTCTCCCTTCAGGCGGTCCACGATGTCCAGCACGCGGTCCAGGGCATCCGTGAAGGGATGGACGTCCGTGATCTGGGAACCGATGTGGCAATCGATGCCCCGCACCACCAGATGGGGCAGGCGGGCGGCCTCCCGGTACAGGGCGAGCGCCTGGTCATGGGGAATCCCGAACTTGCTCTCGCGCAGGCCGGTGGAGATGTAGGGGTGGGTCCGGGGATCCACGTCGGGATTCACCCGCAGGGAGACCGGGGCCTTCCGCCCGAGGCTCGCCGCTACCTCGTCGAGCGCCTCGAGCTCGGCGAGGGACTCGGCGTTGAAGCAGCGGATGCCCTCGC
>JBBINK010000165.1:0-4323 GCA_037443925.1 Betaproteobacteria bacterium | reverse complement strand
GAAAGAGCTCCGCTTCGGACTCCACGTTGAAGCACAGGATGCCGGCTTCCAGGGCAAGGCCCATCTCGGCTTCGGTCTTGCCCACGCCCGAGAACACCACCTTGCCCGGATCGCCTCCCGCGGCGATCACCCGTTTCAGTTCCCCGCCCGAGACGATGTCGAAACCGCAGCCCAGCCGCGCGAACAGGTTGAGGATGGCCAGGTTGGAGTTGGCCTTGACCGCGTAACACAACAGGTGGGGCAGGCCGGCGAAGGCCCGTTCGAAGGCCTGCCAGGCGCCCTCCAGCGCCGCGCGCGAATAGACGTAGCAGGGCGTGCCGAAGGTCTCGGCGATGCGGGCCAGCGGCACGTCCTCGGCGTGGAGGACGCCCTCACGGTAGGCGAAGGCGCTCACCGGGGCTCCCCGGCCGGATCCGCCTGGGGCCGGGCGGTGGCCGCTGCCGGCTCGGTGGGCAAATACAGGGGGCCCTTCACACCGCACGCTTGCAGGGCGAAGGCGAGCACCAATATCATGGGGATGAGTCGCATGGGCGATGGGACGCAAGAAAGGGTGCGGCGCAGAGCCGGCATGTTAGCACAAGGCGCACGGGTATGACCGAGACCGAATTCAACCAGCTGGTGGACGAGACCCTGCAGCGGATCGAGGCGGGCATCGACGCCAGCGGCGCAGACATCGACTACGAAACCAGCGCGGGCATCCTGACCCTGTCGTTTGCCGATGGCAGCAAGATCGTGATCAACCGGCAGGGCGCCCATCAGGAGCTGTGGGTGGCCGCCCGGGCGGGCGGTTTCCATTTCCGTTGGTCCGACGGGGCCTGGCGCGACACCCGCACCGGTGGCGAGCTCATGACCCGGCTGTCGGAGTGGGTGAGCCAGCAGGCAGGCGAGCCGGTGCGGCTGGCGTGAGGGAGGCTGCCGCCGCCGGGCGCGGCTGAGCCATGCGCAAGAGCGCCTTCAACCTCCTGGAGCTCACCGAGCGGCTGGGCAACCTGATCCGGGCGGAGATGCGCCGCCTGGGCGCGGCCTACAAGCTTCACCCCGTCCACCTGCAGGCCCTCAGCTATCTGCGGCAGGCCAACCGCTACAGCAACACGCCCCAGGCCCTGGCCGAATACCTCGGGCTGACCAAGGGCACCGTATCCCAGAGCCTGCTGCTGCTCTATCGCAAGGGACTGGTCACGCGCTACGTGGACGAGCACGACCGGCGGGTGGTCCGGCTCAAGCTATCCGCCGCGGGGCGGCGTCTCATGAAGGACGCGCAGCTTGCGCCCATCTGGCAGACCGCCGCGGCCAACATCAGCCCGGCACGCACCCGCACCACGGTGCTGGTGCTGCAGGAGACGCTGCGCAACCTGCAGGCCATGCACCAGGAGCGCACCTTCGGCGTGTGCAACACCTGCGTCCATCTGCAGCGGGAGAGCGCCCGCATCTACCACTGCGGCCTGACCGGAGAGCGCCTCAACGTGCCCGAGACCCGGCAGATCTGCCGCATGCACGCGCCGCGTCCCTGAGGCTTCCGGCCGGCGGTTCAGGCGCCTGCCATCAGCGTGAGTTCGATATCCACCGGCTTGCCGCCGCGCAGCACGGTCACCGTCACCACCTCCCCCACCTGATGGTCGTCCAGCCGGGCGAACAGTTCGCCCACGCTGCGCGTGGGCTTGCCATCCAGGCCCACGATGATGTCTCCCGGCACGAGGCTGCCATCGGGCGCCAGTGCCGCCGGCCGCAGCCCGGCCTGGGCAGCCGGGGATTCCGGCAGCACGCGCAGGATGACCACGCCTTCCACGCCCAGAAGGCGGCTCAGCCGCGTGTTCAGCGCCTCGTCCACCTCGATGCCCAGGGCCGGCCGGATATAGCGGCCTTTGGCAATGAGCTGGGGCACCACGCGGTTGACCGTGTCCACGGGCACGGCGAAGCCGATGCCCGCCGAGGCGCCGCTGGGACTATAGATCGCCGTGTTGATGCCGATCAGGCGGCCCGCGGAATCGAGCAGGGGCCCTCCCGAGTTGCCGGGGTTGATGGCGGCATCGGTCTGGATCAGGTGGTCGATGGTCCGTCCGTTGTCGGTGGACAGGGAGCGGTCCAGGGCCGAGACGATGCCCGTGGTGAGCGTCCAGTCCAGCCCGAAGGGGTTGCCGATGGCAAACACCTTCTGCCCCACCTTGAGGTCGTGGCTGGTGCCCACCGGCACCGGTGGCGGCCGCTTGAAGCCCACGCCGATGCGCAGCACCGCGATGTCGTGGGGCGGCGAGGCGCCCACCAGGGCCGCGCGGAAGCTGCGCCCGTCGGCCAGCCGCACCGTGGCCTCCGACGCGCCCTCGATCACGTGGAAGTTGGTGATGACGTGGCCGGCATCGTCCCAGATGAAGCCCGAGCCGGTGCCGCGGGGCACGGTGAACACGTTGCGTGTCCACACGTCCATCACCGCGGCGCGGGTGCTGATATAGACCACGCTGTCGCGGGACCGCTCGAACAGCTCGATGGTGGCCTTCTCGTCCGCGGCCAGGTCGCCCCGGGCGGTGACGGGGCGGGGCTTCGCGTCCACGCCTGCCGGCCCCAGCCACAGGGGGGCGGCCTGCCACAGCACGATGAGCAGCAGTCCGGCCACGGCAAGCCAGAACAGGGGACCGAGAAGGCGCAGGCGACTCATGTTTCGGCTCCGGAAAGGGTATCAGGGGTTGGCTTCGGCTTCCGCTTCGGCGGCATCGCGCTGACGGATCAGCCAATAGACGATGCCCAGGGCGAGGGTGGCGCCGGCCAGGGCGGCGATCTTGTCCGACGACGTCTGGGGGTCGAGGATCACGAACTTGCGCGCCAGGGCGATCAGCGCGATGAGGATCACGGTCTTCACCTGGATGATGTTGCCCCGGCGCAGCGCCACCTGGATGATGGAATGCTTGAACTCCATGGCGATCAAGAGCGTCATGATGGCGCCGAACACCGTCTGGAACACGCCGTGATCCAGGGGGTTGAAGGCGTCCACGAACAGCAGGGTGATCACCAGGCGGATCAGCTGGATCATCGAGATCACGACGATGACCGCGATCACGCCCGACAGCACCAGGGCGATGACTTCCTCGAAACGTTCGTAGAAACTCATCACCGCCCACGCTTCGCGCAGGCGCTTGAGGGACGAGGCACGATGGGCGTTCATGGGGGGCTCTCCACAGGGGGTTGCAGCGGCGATTGTAGCCGTTCCCTGAGCAGCGCGATCAGGCGGTCGGTGCGCTCGGCCTCGATGCCGCTGGTGAGCAGGGCCTGCTCGGCCAGGGCCAGACCCGCGGCCAGCCGCTCCACGTACACCCGCACCCCCGGTTCCGCGAGCAGGCGGCGGGCCTCGCGATCGGTCAGGCTGGTGGCCAGCACCGGCACCTCGGGATGCGTGTGGCGCAGGAAGTGGGCGATGCGCATGGCCTGTTCCGAGCGGTGGAAGGTGATCACCACCAGCCGCGCCCGGTCCACGCCGGCGGCCCGCAGGGTGTTGATCCGGCTCGCGTCGCCGTAGTGCACCGGCAGGCCCTCGGCGCGGGCGGCCTGGTAGGCCTCGTAATTCACCTCCACCAGGACGTGGGGAATGTCGGCGACCGCGAGCGCCTGGCTGACGATCCGCCCCAATTGCCCGGCCCCGCACACCACCACATGGTTTTCGAGGCGTGCCTCGCGCAGCCCCACATCTTCCTCCTGGGGCACCGGGTGGCTCGCGGCCGGGCTGAGGAGACGGGCGATGCGCTCGTGATGGCGGATGAGCAGGGGCGCGATACCCATGGACAGGGCCACGGCCACCAGGGGTGCCTGCCCCACCGCGGGCGGCAGCAGTCCCGCGCCCAGGGCGGTGGCGATCAAGAGCAGGCCGAACTCACCGCTATGGCCGAGGATCACGGCACCCCGCCAGGCGTCGGGGCGCGACAGCCCGGCCAGGCGCAGCGCCGGCCAGGTGAGCAGGATCTTTCCCGGGATCAGGGCGAGCAGCCACGCCAGCACGGTGAGCGGTGCCGCCAGAAGCTGCCCGGCGTCCAGCTGCAGGCCGATGGTGATGAAGAACAGGCTCAAGAGCACGTCACGGAACGGGCGGATGTCGTCTTCCATGCGATGGCGGAAATCGCTCTCGCCCAGCACCATGCCCGCCAGAAAGGCGCCCAGCGCCGGTGACACGCCCAGCCCATGGGCACCGTAGGCGGCGCCCAGCACCAGGGTCAGGGCCGCCAGCAGAAACACTTCGTCGCTGCCGTGACGCGCGATCCAGGCCATGAAGCGGTGCAGCGGCCGGCGCGAACCCACCCCGGCGAGCGTGGCCGTGGAGGTGGTGGCGGTCCTGGCCCTGTT
>JBBINK010000164.1:3614-5773 GCA_037443925.1 Betaproteobacteria bacterium | reverse complement strand
GTCGCCCTGGTGCTGGTGAAACTGGTGGTGGTGGCGGGTCTGGCCCGGCTGTTCCGGGCCTCTGCGGCCGACGCCTGGCGGGTGGGGCTGTCCCTTGCCCAGGCCGGGGAGTTCGGCCTGGTGCTCCTGGCGCTGGCCACCGCCCAGGGTTTGCTGGAGGCGTCCGTGGGCCAGGTGACCCTGGCGGCCATGCTGCTGTCCATGGTGCTCGCCCCCCTGGTGATCCACAACAGCGATGCCCTGGTGCGGCGGCTGATTCCCAGCGAGTGGATGAGCCGTGCCGCGCAGCTGCACGAGATCGCCGCCCGCAGCTTCGGCCGCAGCGGTCACGTCATCGTGTGCGGTTACGGGCGCAGCGGCCAGACCCTGGCCCGCTTGCTGGAACAGGAGCAGCTGCCCTTCATCGCCCTCGATCTGGATCCCACCCGGGTGAAGCAGGCCGCGGCCGCCGGCGAGAGCGTGGTCTATGGCGACGCGAGCCGTCTGGAGGTGCTCATGGCTGCCGGCCTGGCCCGGGCGCGCATGGTGGTGGTGACCTACGCCGACGTGCCCTCGGCCCTCAAGGTGCTGAGGGTGGTGCAGCAGGCGCGGCCGGGCCTGCCCGTGGTGGTGCGCACCCTGGACGACTCGCGCATGGACGAACTGATCGCCGCGGGCGCCCAGGAAGTCGTGCCGGAGGTGCTGGAAGGCAGTCTCATGCTCGCATCCCATGCCCTCCTGCTGTTGGGCGTGCCGCCCTCCCAGGTGGTCAAGCGGGTGCGCCGGGTCAGGGAGCAGCGTTACAGCCTGCTCAAGGCCTTCTTCGTGGGGATGTCCGAGGTTGCCGCCGAGGAAGGGGCGGAGACCGTGCAGCCCCGCCTCTACTCCGTGACCCTTCCGGAGGGGGCGCCCACCCTGGGCCGCAGCCTGGGCGAGCTGGGCCTGGACGGCCTGAACGTGCAGGTCACCGCGGTGCGCCGACACGGCGTGCGGGGCGTGGAGCCCAGTCCCGCCCTCACGCTCCAGGCAGGCGACACACTGGTCCTGATGGGCATGCCCGACGACCTGGCGCTGGCGGAGCTGAAGCTCACCCGGGGCTGATCAGAACAGGCTCACGCCGCCACACTGGGTGGCGGTGGAGTCGATGGACCAAGAAGGCTTGCCGCTGCTCGGCACGGTCACGCAGCTGGCGGACGAGCCCTGCCAGTCGCTGAAGCGGAAGCTGCCCTCGGTGGGGACGCCGTCGTCGATCTTGCGGTCCACCTCCGCCAGCACCGGGGCGGGAATGTTGGTGCCGGTCTTGACGTTGTGCACCTTGGGCTGGGTGGCGCCTCCCCCTCCGAGGTTGCCGCTTTCCGCGTACTCGTTGTCGAAGATGAGTTGCACCAATCCGCCGAAGGGATTGGCCGGGGAATTGTCACTGCTGGCCGTGGTGCCGGTGCCGGTGTAGTTGCCGGTGATGAATCCCGCCTTGGACAGGTGATACCAGGCGCAGATGGCCTCTTCCGGCGTGTCGATCAGGCTGTTGCCATTGCCGCCGCAGGTGGTGCCGGCGCCCGGGACGTTCTGGCTGGCCAGGGTTGCCGGATAGTCGCCGGGAACGCCCCGGTAGCGGTCCTGGAAGCCGAAGAAGGCCGCCTTGATGCCGTCCTGCTGGGCGACGAGGTTGCGCACGCGGGCGTTCTGGATCAGCTCCTGGCCCTTGAGCACGCCTCCCAGCAGCAGCCCGATGATGACCAGCACGATGGCGATTTCGATCAGGGTGAAGCCCCGCTGCCTTGCCTGCATGACCTCTCGTCCCCTCTTTGGCTGGAAGAATGGTTGAGATGCGGCCTGCAAGCTCCGTGCCATGCCGTCGCCGCCCGGCGTGGGACGGGCCGGCGAGGCTTTGCCAGCCGGGCGCGTGCCGGGGCTCCGTCAGGGATGGGGCTGTGGCCGTTGGGTTTTCGACGGAGGTGGCGGGTTCTCGTCGGCGCCGTGGGTTTCCGCCTGGAGCAGGCGCTGGGTGAGGAATTGCCGCTCGCGGGGGTCGGTGAGGCTGCCGCTGGCCAGCAGGGCCCCCAGCTCCACCCGGGCGGCTTCCAGCTCCCCCATGTCCGCCAGCAGCAGGACGGACAGCTCGCGGGCCCAGGCGGGCACCTCCGGGGCGCGGGCGTGCCGCGCCAGGGCACGCGCGTAGT
>JBBINK010000164.1:0-3563 GCA_037443925.1 Betaproteobacteria bacterium | reverse complement strand
GGCCAGCCAGCGCCAGCGCCGGTCGGGATCGGCCAGGAAGGCCCGGTACACGAAGTCCAGCATGCGTCGCTGGCGCGCCGGGTCGGGCACCTGGGCATAGATGTGGCTGGCGGCGAGCAGCGGATAGGCGGCCGCTGGATCGAGGGCGAGCAGTGTTTCCAGCCAGGCTTCCAGCCGGGCATAGTCCAGCTGGGCGAAGGGGAGGGAGGCGCCGGCGCCGTCGTCCGCGGCCTGCAGCCACAGGTTCAAAAGACCCGCCACCGGCACCGGCTCGCCCAAGGCCGCGGCCTCGAGCACCGCCACCGGCGGCGGGGGTGGCAGCGGCCCGATGGTGGCTTGGGCAGGCGGCTGCTGGGCGCGCCAGGCCACCTGGACGACGAGGAGGATGGGCACCAGCAGACGCCATGCCCGCGGGCGGCGGCATTCACAGGTCACGCCGGGCCACGTCCGCCACGGCCGCCGACAGCAGCAGGGCGCAGTAGAGACAGGTTTGCACCGCCACCGGCGCGAGCCCGGGCCCCTCGCCCAGGAGACGGGCGGAGCTCGCGAAGGCGCCCAGGTCCGGCAGGAGCAGGGCCAGGCCGTCCACCGCCCGGCCCAGCCAGCCGGGCGTGGCCCCCGCGGCATGGGCCAAAAGCTGCATGCCCCCAATAGCCCGCGCGAGCACGTAGAAGCCCAGGGTCGCCAGCAGGGCGGGCACGAGCTGGCGCAGGCCGAAGGCGGCGAACACGCCCATGGCGGTGACCACCAGGAGCTCCAGGGCCAGGGCCAGGGTCCATAGGGCGGTCGGCCCGGGCTCGGCCGCCAGCGCCACGATCATCCCCGCCACCAGCGCCAGGAGCAGCGCCACCAGGGCGAAGCCCAGGAACTTGCCCAGTAGATACCGCGCCCGCCCCAGGGGAAGGGACAACAGGAGCAGCTGGCCCTGTTCGTTGAACTCCCTGACCACGCCGCCGATAATGACCGCCGCCACGGTGAAGCTGCACACAAGCCGGCTGGTTGCGGCCAGGAACGTTGTTTGCAAGCGCAGGCTGTCGGTGAGGGCGATCTCGCGCAGAAACAGGCTCACCGCGAACAGCATGGCGAGCCCCGCCGCGGCCCACGCCAGACTGCGGGCGCGCAGGGTTTCGAGGGCGGTGTGATACAGGATGGCGAGGGTCTGGCCCATGGCAGCCGATGGTAGCAGAAAGCACCGGGCCCTCGCCGGCGTTGACGAAACGGGAACCCAAATGACGGAAACCGGACGGGCAGGGCCCATGGGACGGCTGGCGGCAGGCTCCCCCCTTTGGCTGGGTGCGATGCTGCTCACCCTGCATCTGGCCCTCGCCTGGGACATCCAGGTGTGGTGGGCGCGTGCCCTGCTGCTCGCGCACCTGGGCTTTTTCCTGCTGTGGCAGCCCCTGTGGAAGGCGGACGAGGCCCTGAGCCTCACGTCCATCCTGGCGGTGGGCGCGGTGGCCGTGCTGCTGGTCCTGGGCGCGGGCTGGTGGACGGCCACGTTGTGGATCGGCGTGCTGGTGGGGTTGATCGGGGGACGCGCCTTCGGCAGCCAGGCCCGTCAGGCGCGCCTGGCTAGTCTGCTTGCCGTGACCTACTGTCTGGGGGTCCTGCTCGCCTGGGTGGTGCCCCATCTGTTCGGGCGCGAGGCGATTCCGGACGCGGTCACCCACCTGGTGCGCTATGGCCTGCCCCTGCTTCCCCTGGCGCTCGCCTGCCTGGGGCGGGAACAAAGGCACCCGACGGACACGCCTCATCTGGTGGACTTCATCTACAGCCTGACCCTGTTCCTGCTGGTGATGGTCCTGGTGCTGGGCAGCTTCGCCATCAAGGTGGTCAGTGGCGAGCATTACCTGCTCGCCCTTTCCGGCAGCCTGCTCGCGGTGGCCGGGCTGCTTCTGGTCCTGGCCTGGCTGTGGAAGCCCCGCGCGGGTTTCGCGGGTTTCGGACCGCTTTTGTCCCGCTACCTGCTCAGCGTCGGGCTGCCCTTCGAGGGATGGCTGCGGGAGCTGGCACGGCTGGCGGAGGACGAGCCGGAGCCGGATGCCTTCGTGCGCCGCGCCATGGGGGAGATCGCGAAGCTCCCCTGGGTCGCGGGGGGAAGCTGGCGCACGCCCGAAGCCAGCGGCGAATTCGGCCTGCCCACGGCCCATTGCCTGGAGTTCCCCTTGGGCCGCCTGAGCCTGGATCTGTACACCCGCGGTCATGCGCCCCCGGCCCTGGTCATGCACACCCGCCTGCTGGTGGAGCTCATCGAATTCTTCCATCAGGCCAAGCTGCGGGAACGGGAGCATCGCCAGAACGCCTACATGCAGGCCATTCATGAGACGGGGGCGCGGCTCACCCACGACGTGAAGAACCTGCTGCAATCCCTCACCACCCTGTGCGCGGCGGCGGAATCCTGCGAGGCCGATCGGGCCGAAGCCCTGCAGGGCCTGATCCGGCGCCAGTTGCCCCTGATCACGGCGCGGCTCAACCAGACCCTGGGCAAGCTGCGCGCGCCCCACCTCGTGGGCAGGGAGGAGGCGCCGGCGAAGGACTGGTGGCAGGCGCTGTGCGCACGCTACGACGACGCCGCCATCGAATTCGAGCCCGAAGGCGAACTGGATGCGACGCCCATTCCCGTGGAACTGTTCGACAGCGTGGCGGACAACCTGCTGCAGAACGCGCTGAGGAAGCGTTCCAGCCAGGAGGGGGTGCGCATCCGCGTGCGGTTTTCGGCGGGACGCACCCTCAGCGTCTGCGACAGCGGGGATCCGATGCCTGCCGAGACCGCCGCCCGCCTGTTGGATGCGCCCGTCGCCTCCGGCAGCGGACTGGGCATCGGCCTGTACCAGGCGGCGCGTCAGGCGGAAACCCTGGGCTACCGGCTGCGGCTGATCCACAACGAGAAGGGGCGCGTGTGCTTCGAGCTGCGGCCCGCGCTCAGGCTGGTGGCGACGGAGCAGGCGTAAGCCTCGGTCGAGCCTCAGGGTAGCCGCTGGGCGGCCACCATGCGATCGAGCAGGGTGTAGCGGGGCAGCCAGGCCACCAGATCGTCGAATTCCCCGGCGGGGGCGTCCGCGGGCGTGAGGGTGCGGGCGACGTAGAAGCGGATGTCGGGATCGGCGGCGGTGTTCTCCCGTTCGTCCGCGCTCGCCGGCGGCGCGTTGGCCAAGCCTGCCCCGTTGGTCGCGCCGTAGCCGTTCTTCCCATGGGACAGCACCACGGCGGGCACGTTGGCGGCCACCTTCCTGGAGCAGACGCCGGTGGTGTCGGGGACGGCGGTTTCGCAGACCGTGAGA
Organism: Betaproteobacteria bacterium; assembly: GCA_037443925.1. GTDB lineage: Bacteria > Pseudomonadota > Gammaproteobacteria > Burkholderiales > Thiobacteraceae > Thiobacter. Next base: position 282 of record JBBINK010000164.1, on the reverse strand, counting down.
TCGGCCACCGTATCGAGATCGAAGCCGGTCTGGGCATTGGCGAACGCCGCGCTCACGCCGTAATGGAAGCGGTTGCCCCAGGCATCGGCCGGCGCCACGCCCAGATCCGCCCAGGGCAGAAGGCCTGTCGGGTTCACGCAGCCGCCGGCGTCGTTGCGGTCCTCATGGCCATCGCCGTTGGTGTCGGGGCAGGGCAGGTAGGGCCTCTGGGTGCCCACCGCGCGGTGACCCAGGCCCTGTGCTTCCTCGCGGGGGCCAACTCCATCTTCTACGGCGACAAAC
>JBBINK010000163.1:0-5787 GCA_037443925.1 Betaproteobacteria bacterium | reverse complement strand
CGGCCAAGAAGGCCGTCGCCAAGAAACCCGCGGTGAAGAAGCCGGCAGCCAAGAAGGCCGCCGCGAAGAAACCCGCGGCCAAGAAGGCCGTCGCCAAGAAACCCGCGGTGAAGAAGCCGGCAGCCAAGAAGGCCGCCGCGAAGAAACCCGCGGCCAAGAAGGCCGTCGCCAAGAAACCCGCGGTGAAGAAGCCGGCAGCCAAGAAAGCGGCCCCCAAGCCCGCGCCGGCGCCTGCGCCGGCCGCCGCGCCGGCCGCGCCCATCGCTCCGGTGATCCCGAAGCCCATGGCCACGGTGGCGTCTCTGCTCAAGTAAGGCGGCAGCCAACGGCCCGATGCGGGTGGGGGAAACCCCACCCGCTTTTTTTATTCGCCGCGCACGCCACGGGCGCGCAGGGCATGCACCACACGCGCGCCCAGGAGCAGGGCCAGCACCGTCCCGTAGATCAGCGGCTGGGTGAGATCCTTCTTCACCAACCAGATGTAATGAACGACACCGGCCACGGCCACGCCATACACCAGGCGATGCAGCAGCTGCCAGCGCCGGCCGAGACGGCGCATCATGCCCTGGGTGGAGGTGAGGGCCAGGGGAACCATCAGGCCATAGGCCGTCAGGCCGGCCGTGATGAAGGGCCGCTTCGCCACGTCGTGAAAGATGGCGGCCCAGTCGAAGAACTGATCCCACCACAGATAGGTGAGCAGGTGCAGGCTGCCGTAGAAGAAGGCAAACAGGCCCAGCATGCGCCGGTAGCGCTGGATTCCCGACCAGCCGGTCAGGCGGCGCACCGGTGTCACCGCCAGGGTGAGCAGCAGGAACACCAGCGTCCAGGTGCCGGTGGACCGCGTCACGAATTCCAGGGGATTGGCGCCCAGCCCGTCGCCAAGGCCGAGCACGGCCAGCCGCAGCAGGGGCACGGTCGCAGCCACGAACACGAGGCCCTTGGCCGTGCCGCCGCGGGGCGCCCCCTTGGCCACGGAGCGTGGGCTCGATGCCATGGTCTGGCCCATGGACGGCTTCAGAAGAACGTCTTGAGGTCCATCCCCGCGTAGAGGGACGCCACCTGCTCCGCGTAGCCATTGAAGGGCAGGGTCGGCCGCTTGCGGAATTCGCCGATGCGCCGTTCCCGGGCCTGGCTCCAGCGGGGATGATCCACGGCGGGGTTCACGTTGGAATAGAAGCCGTATTCCCGGGGTGCGGCCCGCATCCAGGTGGTCACCGGCTGGCGTTCCACGAAGCGGATGCGCACGATGGACTTGGCACTCTTGAAGCCATACTTCCAGGGCACCACCAGCCGGATGGGCGCACCGTTCTGGTTGGGCAGCACCTCCCCATACAGCCCCACCGCCAAGAGGGTGAGGGGATGCATCGCCTCGTCCAGACGCAATCCCTCCCGATAGGGCCAGTCCAGCAGCGGCACGCGCTGATCCGGCATCTGCCGGGGATCGTGCAGGGAGATGAACTCCACATACTTCGCCGACCCCAGGGGCTCCGCCTGGCGCACGAGGCTTGCGAGCGGAAAGCCGATCCAGGGAATGACCATGGACCAGCCCTCCACGCAGCGCAGGCGGTAGATGCGCTCCTCCAGGGGGAAGCGCAAAAGCTCGTCCACGTCCCACACCCTGGGCCGCTTCACCAATCCTTCCACCGCCACGGTCCACGGGCGGGTGACCAGGCTGCCGGCGCGGGCGGCGGGATCGTCCTTGTCGGTGCCGAACTCGTAGAAGTTGTTGTAGCCGGTCACGTCGCGGTAGGGGGTGAGGGCCTCGTCGGTGCTGAAGGCGGCGTTGCGCGTCGCGGAAAGCCGGGCGGCCGAGGCAGGCAGGGCCAACGCGCCCAGCAGGCCGGCCGAGGCCTGCATGAAACGCCGCCGCTCGCGATAGACCTCGCGCGGGGTGATGTCCGAAGGGGGAATGGAAGGACCGGGCATTCGGGTCATCGCGTCTCTCCTGGCTAAGGTCTCGCTAGGGTCTGGACATGGGGAAGGGGCTCACGCACGCCGCGCCTCACCCCGTCCTCAACCGATCTGCTGGTAGATGCGCTTGGCCACCTCCAGCAGGCGGCTGCGGTCCGCCTCGCCTGACAGGGCATAGCCGAAGGCGCCATCCACCCAGTAGAAGACACCGACGCCTTGGCTTCGTTCATAGCGGAAAGCGGTGTCGCCCCCGTCCGCGCCCTGGGCGCGCACGTACAGGGTGAGGCGCCGCCCGCCGGCGTCCTGATACATGAACTGGGCCGCGGCGCCCTGCTCGGCCGGCAGCAGGCGTCCGCCCACCAGCTGGTAGCCGGCAGCGGTCAGATCCGGCACCTTGAGCCGGGCACCGAGCCGCTTGGAAAGCCATTTCACCAGGTGTTCCTGCTGGTCGGCGGACACCTCCACCGGATGCAGCACTTCGGGGCTGTACACCACGTGGGCGACGGCCGCTTCGCGGGCCAGGCTCATCATGCGTTCCGGCGGCGTGGCCGCGCCCCGCGCCAGCCAGCCTGCCACCAGACCCACGGCAAGCCAGCCCGCCATCGCGGCATGCCGCCACGGCCGCCGCGTCCGCGCGAGCCTGCGCAGCCGGTCCGGAACGGGCTCGTCCAGCACGGGATCGAACAGGGCATGCAAGGCCTGCTTCTGCCGCTGCCAGGCCGCGACCTTCGCCGCCGCGTCGGGGTGGGCCGCGAGATACGCCTGCACCGCCCGACGGCGGTCGGGCCCCAGGGCGCCGTCCACGTAGGCGTGGAGCTCCTGTTCCGTCACTTCGCTCATGGTCATTTCACGCGTCGCAGCACGGGCGCGGCCTCACCGTCCAGCAACCGGCGCAGTTTCTCACGTCCCCGCGCCAGCCGCGACATGACCGTCCCCACGGGCACGCCCACCGCCCGGGCAACGTCCTCGTAACGCAAGCCCTCCAGGGCCACCAGCAGCAGGACCTCGCGATACTCCACCGGCAGCCTGGCCAACGCCCGTTCGAGATCCCGCATTTCCAGGGCACGCTCCTGCTGCGCCGGCACCGGCGCATCCCAGTCCACCTCCTCCACGGCCTGCCAGGACAGGCGGCCATGGCGCAGGCCCTGATTGACATGGACGTGATGCATGATGGTGAACAGCCACGCCCGCAGGTCGGAGCCGCGCCGCCACAGGCCGAACTTGGTCAGGGCCCGTTCCAGCGTGTCCTGCACCAGGTCGTCGGCCCGGCTCACATCCCCGGTCAGCGCCCGTGCATAGCGCCGCAGCCGGGGAATGTGCTCCGCGATGGCATCCTCGGCCTTGCCCACGGGCCCCAGTCCCACTCAATAGGCGCCCAGGGCCAGCTTCGGGTCGATCTGCCAGACTTCGTCCACCAGTTTGCCATCCCGATAGACCAGCACATAGCGCACTTTCAGGGTGTTGCTCCCCTGGAACTGGACCTGGGCGGTGACGGTGGCGCCCTTGTCGTTGGCCGATTCCTCCAGGCGGGCGACGGTCACCTCCAGGGGCGCGTTCTTGGCGAACCGCGTCCAGACTTCCCGGATGCGCTCGACGCCCACGTAGGCGCCGTCCAGGGGACCGCCCACCCACTGGAAGGTGGCGTTGGGCGCGTACTGGGCCATGATCGCATCCACCCGGCCGGTGCCGATGGCGGCGAAGTGGGCGCGCGCGGCCTCCTCCGCCGGTCCGGCGAAGGCATCGAAGGACAGGGCGGCGAACAGGGCGAGGGTGAGGGTGGGTTTCAGCATGGTCGGGCTCCTCGTGTGGTTGACACTGGAGCAAACAGCGGGAAGGGGGACTTTATTCCCGGCGCGGTGAAAAATGGTTCCCGGGCCGCCTCAACCCACCGCCTTCTCCGGGCCGGGTGACGGCACGAAGCCCAGGCGGCTGGCCAGCGCCTGGGCGGCGTGGAACACGCCCTCGGCGCGGGCAGGGTAGTTGTAGAAGGCGGCCGCGAAGGCACGCAGGGCGTCCGGCTCGCCATAGCGGCTGGCGATGAGGTGGATGAGCTCGCCCGCATCGCTGCCCACCACTTCCGCCCCCGCCAGCGCGCCGGTCCTGGAATCGGCCACCAGGCGCACGAAGCCGTCGCCATCGTCCTGGCTCATGGCCCGGACGTTGTGGTCGAACTCGGCGAGCCCCACCGCGGCGCCGGAACCGTCCGCCAGCTCTTCGGCGGACAGCCCCACCCGCCCCAGCTCCAGGGCCGAATAGACCACGTCCGGAACCGCCCGCCGGTCCTGGGCCCTAGACTGGGGCGAGACGATGTTGGCCACCGCCACGGCCGCATCGGCGAGCGCCTGGTTCGCGCTCATGCGGGCATTGGCCACGTCCCCCACCGCGAAAATGTGGGGCTGGGAGGTCTGCATGAACTCGTTGGTCTTGATGAATCCCTTGCTGTCGGTGTGCACGCCCGCCGCGTCCAGGGCGAGGCCGGAGGTGTGGGGCCGGCGGCCGGTGCCCAGCAGCACCCAGTCGGCCACCACCGACTCCGCGCCGCCCTGCAGGATGAGCCGCACACCATCCGGCGGCATTTCCACCGCCTCCGGGCGCGCGCCCACCCGCGGCTCCACGCCGCAGCGTTTGAGCTTGTCGTAGAGCCGGCTGAGCGCCGCCTCGCTGAAGCGGGAATGGGACAGCGGCTTGTTCTGGGCCACCCAGGTCACTTCGCGGCCCAGCATGGTGAGGATGAACGCAAACTCGGCCCCCACCGGCCCGGAGCCGACGATGGCCACGCGCCGGCCCGGAGGCGGCGGCTGGGTGAACAGCTCGTCGGTGGTGAGCACGCGGTTCTCGGTGAGGAAGAAAGGCTTGGGGACGTAGGGCGTGGAGCCGGTTGCAATGACGAAATGATCGGCGCTCAAGCGGTCGCGGCCGTCGAGGCTGATGGTATGGGGATCGACGAAGGAGGCCGTGGCGGCGAAGCCGTTGATGCCAAGCCGCTTCATCTGCCCGATGTAGGCCTCGCGCACGGCGCGGGTGAATTTCCTCTGGTGCTCCCACGCGGTGGCGAGATCGCCGCTCAGGCTGCCCTGGATGCCGCGCCGGGCGAAACCCTTGGCGGCGGCGATGAGCTTGGCGGTATGGTGCCAGTCGTTCTTGGGCAGACAGCCACGGTTGAGCCCGCAGCCGCCCCATTCGGCTTTTTCCACGATGCCGACCTTGAGCCCGCGGCTGGCCGCGAGGACCGCGGCCCGGTACCCCCCTGGCCCGGAGCCGATCACGATCAGGTCGTATTGCATGGGTCTATTCTAGCCCTTGGGCTCGCCCCCGTCCGCGACGGCGACAAATGGACTGGAAATCGGGACTTTACAACAAAAACAGCGTGGCCAGCCCGAGAAAGATGAAAAATCCGCCACTGTCGGTGATGGCGGTGATCATGACGCTGGACCCCACGGCCGGGTCGCGCCCCAGCTTGTGCATCAGCATCGGGATCAGCACGCCCATGCTCGCGGCGAGCAGCAGATTGAGGGTCATGGCGGCGGTCATCACCAGACCCAGGGCGACGTTGCGGTACAGCAGCCAGGCGATGAAGCCGATCACCGATCCCCACAGCACGCCATTGACCAGGGCCACCCCCAGCTCCTTCATCAGGAGCTTGCGGCCGGCGGACTGCTGCACCTGGCCGAGGGCCAGGGCACGCACGATCATGGTGATGGTCTGGTTGCCGGAATTGCCGCCGATGCCCGCGACGATGGGCATCAGCGTCGCCAGGGCCACCAGCTTTTCGATCGTGCCCTCGAACAGGCCGATCACCCGCGAGGCGACGAAGGCCGTGACCAGATTGATGGCAAGCCAGGTCCAGCGGTTCTGCACGCTCTTCCACACGGGAGC
>JBBINK010000162.1:0-5816 GCA_037443925.1 Betaproteobacteria bacterium | reverse complement strand
AGGTCTGGTCGCATCCAGAGGCGGAATTCGACGGCTTCGCTTTCTATTGGAAGGGAACGTGGATGTTTTTCGAGATGCGGCCGATTGAAAGTCAGATTGATCGGGAGAAGAACATTTGCTGGTTCCGATTTCAAGTAAAGGGATTTGCGGTACCCGAACATCTGGTCGATCAACGCGAGCAGCTGATGAATGACTGACGCGACGCGATTACGGCTTCTCCCGGCGGCACCACGTGGAACTACGCACATCGCACCGCCACCGTTGATTTCATCGGGGAGTGAGGAACAAGCACGGGGCGAGTAGGGGTGCGCCATTGAAGGGCCCGGACTGAACCGATATAATCGCCCGCCAATGTTCAAGCCCCCGATGGAGCCGCAATCATGAAGACCCTGTTTTCCAAAGAGAATCTGCCGATGACCGTGGTGGGCGCGCTGGTGGCGTTCGCTTGGCTGTCTTTCCTCTCGGTGATCCTGGCCAACCTCTGAACCCCGCTTCCCGCCACAAAAAAGCGCTGCCGGTTACCCGGCAGCGCTTTTTGTTGCCAGCGCGTCCTTTAGCAGGTCGCGCTTTCGCACCCCTCGGCCACGATGGCCGCTTTCATCTTCTGCAGGGCCTTGGCCTCGATCTGGCGGATCCGCTCGGCCGACACCCCGTACTCGGCTGCCAGATCGTGCAGCGTCAGGGTGTCCCCGTCCTCGCGCAGCCAGCGGGTTTCGATGATGCGGCGGCTGCGGTCGTCCAGGCTGGCCAGGGCCTGAGTAAGCCCCCGCTCACGGAGCAGCTCGCCCTGCTTGTATTCCAGCTGCTTGACGGGTTCCGCCTCCGTATCCGCCAGGTAGGCGATGGGCGCGAGGCTGTGTTCGTCCTCCTCGTTCATGGGCTCCAGGGCCACGTCGCCGCCATCCAGGCGGGTTTCCATTTCCACCACCTCTTCCGGCTTCACGCCCAGATCCTTGGCGATGGCTTCCACTTCACGGGGTCCGAGCGTGCCAAGGCTCTGTTTCATGCTGCGCAGGTTGAAGAACAGTTTGCGCTGGGCCTTGGTGGTGGCGATCTTGACCATGCGCCAGTTGCGCAGGATGAACTCGTGCATCTCGGCCTTGATCCAGTGGATGGCGAAGGAGACCAGGCGCACGCCCCGGTCCGGATCGAAGCGACGCACCGCCTTCATCAGGCCCACGTTGCCTTCCTGGATCAGGTCCGCCTGGGGCAGGCCGTACCCTGCGTAGCCCCGGGCGATATTGACCACCACCCGCAGGTGGGACAGCACCAGGGTGCGCGCTGCGTCCAGATCGTTGTGGTCGCGCAGGCGCCGCGCCAGCCGGTACTCTTCCTCGGCGCTCAGCACGGGAAAGGCCTTGGTCGCCTGAATGTAGCTCTCCAGGCTGCCCACGGTCGGATTCGGCAAGGTCATTGCGGCGGTCATGATGTTCCCTCCCACGTTTGCTTTCATGTTAGCACTCGGGCGCTGAGAGTGCCAACGGCTGGGAAAGTTCCGGCAGCCCTCACGGGCGACGCAGGTGATGGGTGGTGGCAAGCCAGGCGCCCAGCCAGCCCAGCCCGGCGGAGACGGCCAGCAGGACGGCCGCGTCCCGCCAGGCCAGCCCGGTCAGGCGGAATGTGCTGCCGTAGGCGGCGGCTGCGGCCTCCACCCGCTGCCCCAGAAGCAGCAGCGCGCCGGCCAGGATGGCCAGGGCCAGCAGGGCGCCCAGCGCGCCCTGGATGGCGCCCAGATAGAGGAAAGGCCGGCGCACGAAGGCGTCCGTAGCCCCCAGCAGGCGGCTGATCTCGATTTCCTCCCGGTGGGCCAGGACCTGCAGCCGGATGGTGTTGAAGGCCACCGCCACCAAGGGGATGGCCAGCAGCCCCGCCAGGACCAGGACCGCGTCGCGCCCCAGGGCCAGCAGGGCCGCCAGGCGCTTGGCCCAGGCGGCGTCCAGGCGCACGCTGGCCACGCCGGGCAGCCGGCCCAGTTCGGCCTGCAGGGTCTGGAGCGCGGCCGGCTCGGTATCCCGGGGGGTGATCACGAAGGCGTCGGGCAGGGGGTTGTGGCCCAGGCTGGCCACCACGTCGTCCAGCCCGCCCCGCCGCGTCAGGTCCCGCAGCGCCTCGTCCCGCCCCACGAAGCGGAAACGGGCGACGTCCTTGCGTTCGGCCAGAGCCCGGCCGACGGCGCGCCGGTGGTCGCCGCCCTCGGCCAGGAACAGGGTGATCTCGGGCACCACGGAGACCCCGGAAGCGAGGCGGGCCAGGTTGTCCAGCAGCAGGTAGAGGCCCGCCGGCAGCGCCAGCGCCACCCCGATCACCAAGGCCGTGAGCAGCGTCGCGAAGGGGGCGCTGCCCAGGCGCGTCACGGTGAGCCCCAGGGCGGCCCGATGCTGGGTAAGCCAGCCTCTCATGCCTGCACCCTGCCGTTTCGCAGGGCCAGCACCCGGGGCTCGAGGCGCTGGATCAGCTTGGGTTCGTGGGTGGCGATCACCAGGGTGACGCCGGCCCGGTTGAAGGCCGCCAGCATGTCCAGGAGCTGGTCGGCGTATTCTGCGTCGAGATTGCCGGTGGGCTCGTCGGCCAGCAGGATGCTCGGCCGGTTGACGATGGCGCGGGCGATGGCCAGCCGCTGCTGTTCACCCCCCGACAGGGTCAGGGGCATGGCCCGCTCCCGCTCCAGCAGCCCCACTTTGTCCAGGGCGGCCCGCGCCCGGCGCGCGGCCTCCCTGGCGGGCATGCCGGCGATGCGCAGGGGCAGCATCACGTTCTCGAAACAGTTGCGGTCGTACAGGAGTTTCGCGTCCTGGAACACCAGCCCCAGGGTCCGGCGCCAGTAGGGCATGGCCCGCCGTGAGGCGCGGCCGATGTTCTGGCCGTCCACCACCACGGTGCCGGAGGTGGGGCGCTCGATGCCGGCAATGAGCTTGAGCAGCGTGGATTTGCCCGCCCCGGAGGGGCCGGTGACCGCCACCATCTCGCCGGTGGCGATGGTGAGGCTCACCTCGTGCAGCGCCTCGTGGCCGCCCGGGTAGCGTTTGGTGACCTGGCTGAAGACGATCACTCGAACAGGGCTTCGACGAATTCCCGCGCCCGGAAGGGCTGCAGGTCCTCCTTGGCTTCGCCCACCCCGATGAAGCGCACCGGAATCGGCCGCGTCTTGGCGATGGCGGCGAGCACGCCACCCTTGGCAGTCCCGTCCAGCTTGGTGACCACCAGGCCGGTCAGGCCCAGCGCCTCGTCGAAGGCCTTGACCTGGGCCAGGCCGTTCTGGCCGGTGTTGGCATCGAGCACCAAGAGGATTTCGTGGGGCGCGCTGGGCTCGGCCTTGGCGATCACCCGCTTCACCTTCTTGATCTCCTCCATCAGGTGGAGCTGGGTGGGCAGGCGCCCGGCCGTGTCGGCGAGGACCACGTCGATCCCCCTGGCCTTGGCGGCCTGGATGGCGTCGTAGATCACCGCGGCCGCGTCGCCGCCTTCCTGGGCGATCACCGTCACGTCGTTGCGCTCGCCCCAGACCTTGAGCTGTTCCCGGGCGGCGGCGCGAAAGGTGTCGCCCGCCGCGAACAGCACGCTCTTGCCCTGATCCTGGAACCAGTGGGCGAGCTTGCCGATGGTGGTGGTCTTGCCCGCGCCGTTCACGCCCACCATCATGATCACGAAGGGTTTGTGGCCGGAGACATCCAGGGGTTTTTCCAGGGGCGCGAGCAGATCGGCCATCACTTCGATCAGGGCCGCCTTGAGCTGGGCGGCATCGCTCAGCCTGTCGCGCTTGACCCGCGCGCGAAGGGCGGACAGCAGCGCCTCGGTGGCGTCCACGCCCACGTCGGAGGTGAGCAGGATGGTCTCCAGCTCCTCGAACAGGGCCTCGTCGATCTTGCCGTGGGCACCGAACAGGCTGCCGAGCCGGCTGCCCAGCTGGGCCCGCGTGCGGGCGAGCCCCGCCTTGAGCCGCTGTGCCCAGGTGGGCTTGGCCGCTTCGGCGGTGGCCGTTGGCTCGGGCTGGGATTTGGACTTGAAGAAACCAAACATGAAGGATGGGGTCGGATGGGCACTGCCGCCGACGGAAGCCGTCCGGCAGCGCGGTCAATTATACTACCCCCTTCGCTTTCCCGAGGAACAAGGATGATGCCGTCAGCTTTGGTGTGCCTGCGTGCCGCCGCGGTGGTGCTCGTGATGGGAATCATGCCGGCCTGGGCCGGGGTGCCCGTGGCGTCCACCACCCTGGCCAATGGCCTGCGCGTGTACGTGAAGGAGGATCATCGCGCCCCGGTGGTGGTGTCCCAGATCTGGTACCGGGCGGGCAGCATGGACGAGCACAACGGCAGCACGGGGGTGGCCCACGTGCTGGAACACATGATGTTCAAGGGCACGAAGCGGGTGCCCGCGGGGGAGTTCTCCCGGCTCATCGCGGCGGCGGGCGGGCGTGAGAACGCCTTCACCAGCCGGGATTACACCGCCTATTTCCAGACCCTGCAGAAGGACCGCCTGGAGCTGGCGCTGAAACTGGAGGCCGACCGCATGGCCAACCTGGTGCTGAGCGAGGGGGAATTCGCCAAGGAGATCGAGGTGGTGCGCAACGAGCGACGCTGGCGCACCGACGACCAGCCCCAGTCCCTGGTGTACGAGGCGCTGATGGCCACGGCCCTGACCGCCCATCCCTACCGCTGGCCGGTGATCGGCTGGATGGACGACCTCATGAACATGACGGCGGACGATGCCCGCGACTGGTATCGCCGCTGGTATGCGCCCAACAACGCCGCTCTGGTGGTGGTGGGTGACGTGAAGGCCGAGGCGGTCTTCCGCCTGGCGCGCCGCCACTTCGGAGCCCTCAGGCCCAAGGCGCTGCCCGGGCGCAAGCCCCAGCGGGAGCCGGAGCAGACCGGTCCCCGCCGCGTGACGGTGAAGGCCCCGGCGAAGCTTCCCTATCTGATCATGGCCTGGCCGGTGCCCGTCCTCCGGGATCCGGTGCAGGACTGGGAGCCCTACGCCCTGGAAATGCTGGCGGGCGTGCTGGATGCCAATGCCGCCGCCCGTTTCCCCGCCCGCCTGGTGCGGGAAAGCCGGATCGCGGTGGAGGCCGGGGCGAGCTACGACAGCGTGCAGCGCGGTCCCGGGCTGTTCCTGGTGGACGGCACCCCCAGCGAGGGCAAGACGGTGGCCGAGCTGGAGGCCGCCCTGCGGGCGGAACTGGACCGCATCAAGCGGGACGGGGTCGATGAGGACGAGCTGGCGCGTATCCGCGCCCAGCTGATCGCCGCCCAGGTCTATCAGCGCGACTCCATGTTCTACCAGGCCATGCAGATCGGTGAGGTGGTCACCGTCGGCTTCGGGCCGGAACTGCTGGATACGCGCATCGAAAAACTCAAGCAGGTCACGCCGGAGCAGGTGCAGGCCGTGGCGCGCAAGTATCTGCGCGATGACCGGGTGACGGTGGCCGACCTCGAGCCCCAGCCCCTGGAGGGCCATCGGCCCGTGACTCCGCCGAAAGGATTGCATCATGGGATTTGAACTCGCCTGGAAGCCATGGTTGCGGGCCCCGCGGGGTGGGCGGGCGCGCCCCCGGGTGGCCACCGCGTGGGCCCACCGGCACGGACGGTGGCTTGGGCGTCTGGCCGGGCTGTGCCTGTTGCCGGCCGCCCTGTGGAGCGGCGCCGGCCAGGCCGGCGTGGACATCCAGCACTGGCAGGCCGCCAGCGGGGCGCGCGTGCTGTTCGTGGAGAACCACGACCTGCCCATGTTGGACGTGGCGGTCTGGTTCGATGCCGGCAGCCGGCGCGATACGCCGGCCACAGCCGGTCGCGCCTGGCTGGTGTCCCACCTGCTGCAGC
>JBBINK010000161.1:0-5826 GCA_037443925.1 Betaproteobacteria bacterium | reverse complement strand
CCTTTGCCTACTACGCGAAGGCCGTGGAACTGGATCCGAACCATCTCGCGGCGAAAGCACGGATGGGGCGCCTCTACCTGATGGCAGGCGACCTGGACAATGCCGACAAGGCTGCGAGCGAGATTCTCGCCAAACAGCCCAAGGATCCAGGCGGCAGGACGTTGAAGGCGGCCGTCATGGCACGAAGGGGGGATGTGGAAGGCGCGATCGGGGAGGTGGCGGAGGTCACGGCCGATCTTTCGCAAACCGACGCGATCAGCCTGCTGTCCGGACTCTATGGATTGAAGGGTGAGGAGGCGAAGGCGGTAGACCTGTTGGAGAAGGCGATCCGGGCCAACCCAAGGCATGTTGGGCTGCGGGTGGATCTGGCCAATCTGGCCATCAAGCAGCAGGACTATGGGAAGGCGGAACGGCTGTTGCAGGAAATCATCGCGATCGATCCGAAGAAGCTGGAATACCGTGTGCAGGCAGCGCGCTTCTACGCGCAGCGGAAAGAACTGGACAAGGCGGAGAGGGTGCTGCGCGATGGGATCCAGGCCGACCCGGAGGACGAACAGCGCTACCTTCTGCTGGCCGATTTTCTGGCTTCCAATCGGAGCGGGGAGACTGCGGAGAAGGAGCTCGTGGCGTGGACGCAAGCCAGGCCCAAGGCTTACAAGCTGCACTTTGGGCTAGCCAGGCTGGAAGAGGCGATGGGTAAGATCGATGAGGCGGTACGGATATACAAGGACGTCATCGATCGCGACAAGACGGGGCCTGATGGTCTCCGGGCACGCAACGCGCTGGCCCGGCTCAGTGTGGCGCGCGGCGCAGTGGCCGAAGCGGACAAGCTGATTGCGGAGGTGCTCAAGGAGAACCCCAGGGACAACGACGCGCTGACGATGCGGGCCAAACTGGCGCTGGCACGCGGCGATGCCAAGTCAGCGATCGTGGATCTCCGGGCGGTGCTGAAGGAACAGCCTGATTCCGTCGAGTTGCTGGAATTGCTGGCGAGAGCGCACCTGGCGAATGGGGAGCCACAGTTGGCGCAGGGCGTGTACGACACGGCCGTGAACCAGTATCCGAATCATCCGATGATTCGGCTTGCGCGTGGCAGCTTCCTGGCCTCGCAGCAGAACCTCGATGCGGCCATGAAGGACGTGGACGCGGTGCTGGCGATGGAACCGACGAATCTGCGCGCCATGGAGGCAAAGGCGGACTTGGCGGCTGCCAGGAAAGAGTGGACGGTGGCCGCTGATTATCTCGCCAAGGTCAAAGCCGCCCTGCCCGGCAACCCGGGCCCCTACTACAAGTTGGGAACCGTCTATGAAGCGCAGAACAGGACCGAACAGGCGGTCGCGGAGTATGAAGCGGCTCTAAGCCGCGCGCCAGGGGCAGTCGAACCCCTTCGGGCGTTGGTGCGGATCAAGCTCGGCAAGGGCAAGCCCGATGAGGCGGTAGCCAGGATCAATCAAGCGCTTCAGGCCGCACCGGGCAATGCGGGCCTCCAGTTGCTGCTGGCGGAGGTGTACGAAAACCAAAAGCAGTACAAGGAATCCGCTGCCGTCATCCAGAAACTGCTGCAGGCCAACCCGCGCGTTGCGGAGGCCTATCTGGCCCTGGCCAGGCTGGCCATCGCCCGGCACGATGTGCAAGGCGCAATGACTGCGCTGGAGCAGGGGCTTGCCGCGGTGGGCCAGAACGCAGCGCTGTCCATTGCGCTGGCCGAGGTCTTCCAAAGGGTGAATCAGCCGGACAAGGCCCTCGAGCAGTATGAGAAGGTCCTGGCACGTGATCCAGGCAATCTCGTGGCGGCGAACAATGCAGCGGCGCTGCTGAGCGAGACGAAAACGGATCAGAAGTCCCTCGACAAGGCACTATCCTATGCGTCTCGTTTTGAGAACTCGGAGAACCCGATTTATCTGGATACGCTGGGCTGGGTGTATTTCAAGCTGGGGCAGTACGACCGGGCCAAACCGTTGATCGAGAAGGCCAGCCAGAAAGCGCCGGACGTCGGGTTGTTTCAATACCATCTGGGCATGACGCTGCTGAAGAAGGGGGAAACAGGGGCAGCGAAGCGTTTGCTCCAGTCTTCTTTGCAGGCGAAGATTCCAGTCAAGAACGTGGATGAGGTGAAAGCCACCCTCGCCGGAATCTAGTCGCGGGTGGAAATGCGTTGGAGCGGGTCCGCGCCCGCAGAGGCCGGCCATAGCGCCAACCCACATGAAACAACACACTCCAATGGCTCAGAACGTCTGGGGGGAGCCAAGGCCGATTGGCCGGCAAGGCCTTTCGCAGGCCACGGCCTAAGGCCTGCCCTGACTGAGGATGGATGATGGCTGGCGCCAGCCTTCTTGCCCTGATCGATGACATCGCCACGATCCTCGATGATGTGGCGGCGATGACCAAGGTTGCCGCGAAGAAAACCGCAGGCGTGCTCGGGGACGATCTCGCGCTCAACGCGCGCCAGGTTTCGGGCATTCGGGCCGAGCGGGAGCTGCCGGTGGTGTGGGCGGTGGCGCGTGGCTCCCTGGGCAACAAGGCGATCCTGGTGCCGCTGGCCCTGCTCATCAGCGCCTGGGCGAGCTGGGCGGTGCTGCCACTGCTGATGATCGGGGGTGCCTATCTGTGTTTCGAGGGCGTGGAGAAGCTCGCCCACGCTGCCGGGCGCCACGGCGGTGAGGATGCGGCGGCATTGGCGGCGGCGCTGGCGGATCCCAGCGTGGACATGCGGGAACACGAGGCGGCCAAGATTCGCGGAGCCATCCGCACCGATTTCATCCTGTCCGCGGAGATCATCGTCATCGCCCTCGGCACGGTGGCCGAGGCCCCCTTCGCCACGCGCGTGCTGGTCCTGTTGGGCGTCGCGCTGGCGATGACGGTGGGCGTGTACGGCCTGGTGGCGGCCATCGTGAAGCTGGACGATCTGGGCCTGCGCCTCACACGGGGCGGTGGCCGCGTCGCAGGCGCCCTCGGGCGGGCGATCCTGCGCGGCGCGCCCTGGCTCATGCGGGGGTTGTCCATCGCCGGCACCGCGGCCATGTTTCTGGTGGGGGGTGGCATTCTCGTCCATGGCATCGGGCCGCTCCATCACGGTGTCGAGGCCCTCGCGGCCTGGCTGGGTGCCCTGCCGGGGGCCGGCGCCGTGCTGCGCTGGCTGGTACCCCTGGTGGCCGACGGCCTGGTGGGCGTCCTCGCCGGTGCGGCCATCCTGCTCGTGGTCACGCTCCTGGCGCGGCGTTGGCCGCGATGAAGGGCGGTGGCGGTGTCGGGACCCCAGGGCCGCATCTTCCTGCTCAGCCACATGCGGGCCTTCACCAGTCTGGCGGGCCACGTGCTGGGATCGCATCCCGAGATCGACGGCTACTACGAGATGCACCAAAGCTACGAGGATGCCGCCGCCCTCGAGCGCCAGCGCGCCCGCTTCCTGGAGCACGACACATTCAAGCCGGGCAGCCGCTACCTGTTCGACAAGCTGCTCCACGATGATTACCGACTCGCGCCGGAGCGCCTCGGAATCGAGCCGCTGAAACTGCTGATCTGCGTGCGCATGCCCGCCCCGACCCTGGGCAGCATCGTGGAGCTGTTCGCGCGCCGCGCCGACTCCGAGCCCTATGCCACGCCGGAAGGGGCCACCGCCTACTATGTGAGCCGCCTGGAAACCCTGGCCCGCTTCGCGGAGCAGGCCGCCGGCCGCTACTGCTATTTCGATGCGGAGCTGTGGCAGCGGGCGCCGGAGCGGCTGCTCGAGCGGCTGGGCGGGTGGCTCGGGCTGGCCACGCCCCTTGCCGCCACCTATCACGTCTTCAGCCAGACGGGCAGGGTGGGCGCGGGCGATTCCTCGGCGCGCATCCGCAGCGGCCGCATCGACCCCACGCCCCACGACTACGCGCATGTGTCCATTCCCGGGCCCCTGGCCCGGGCCGCCGAGGAGGCCTATCACCGCCACCGCGCCCGCCTGGTGGAGAAGGCCGCCGACGTGCTCACGCTCTGAGCCGCGGTCAGGTCACAGTCTGGGCGGTTCAGGGTCCGAACAGGGCATCCCAGGCCTGCCGTTCTGCCCGGTAGGCGGTCAGGGCATCCACGATCTGTTCCCGTCGCCGTGCCCGGTGGGCCGCGGACCGGATTTGCTGCCAGGCGCGTGCCGTCTCGCCGAAGTTGCGGCGCACGTTGTCCAGGAAGGCGCGAATCTGAGTGAGGGACGGGGCCAGCGCGGGCTCCCCGAGCCACCAGCCATCCTCGGCGAAGACCCGTGTCTCCAGCGCTTCGGCCAGCTCGGCGACGGCCCGGTGCTTCCGGGTATAGAGCTCCAGCAGCTCGGCCTCCTTTTGCAGCGTGACCGCTTCGACGCGTTCCCGCGGGAAGGGCTCGCGCACATCCGCCACGCGGGCCAGGGTTTCGGCCGAGAACAGCATGAGATCGCCGAAGAACTGGCGCTCGAACTCATCCGACAGGTCGATGTGCGTGGCATCCGATTCCACGCCGGGACGGAAATCCCCCTCCATGCCTGCGCCGCCGATGCGCCGGTGCAGGTTGGGCAGATTGCAGGTGGCGAAACGGGCGCCGATCTCCGCGGCGATGAGCCGGCCTGCGGTGGGGCCCGACATGCGCAGGCGCAGATGGCCGAAGGGAATCACGTATTTCAGGCCCGCGTGGCGGGCCACGTAGTTGCCCGGATACAGCGTGCGTGCCGGCCCGAGCCGGGTGAGTCCCTGGCCGTAGGCGAACACGGTGCCGCGGGTCAGGTGCTCACCAAAGAAGAAGCACGCAAGCCGGCCGGCGAAATCCGCCAGGCAGGCGCGGTGGTCGTGCTCGCCCTCGAGCCGGCAGCGGTAGGCATAGGGAGCGGTCCTGTTGTCGAATCCGAACAGGCTGGCCATGTCGTGGTAGGCCGCATCGCCGGACGGCGGTGGGGCGTGACCGTGGAAATCACAGGCCGCGTCGGGCGCCCGCCGCGCGAGCTGGGCGAAGAAGGCCAGCACGTCTTCCAGGAAATTCGCCACCATCACGGCCGGTGAGACCGGCGGGTCGCCCACCATCTTGCCCGTGAGCAGCAGCGTGTCCGTGGTGCGGAAGATCCGGTCGAAGGCGTGGAAGTAGTTGATGGCGTACACGGCCTCGGTGCCTTCGGCGGTGACCCGGTTCACACACAGGGACTGGTCGCAGTCCAGCAGGTAGTACAGGGTGCGGGACGGGGCCTCGGTCATCTCACGGAACTTGAGATAGAGCAGGTTGCGGTTGGCGGCCTGGCCCTTGCGCCACAGGCGATCCCGCGGCTGGTCCGTGAGCAGCCGCGCAAGGCGCGGACGCAGCGCGTCGGGCAAGCGCTCCAGCAGGGCAGCCTGCTCTTCGAATCCCAGATGATGGACGTCGAGGCCCTTGCGCCGATAGGCTTCCGCCAGGGCGCGGTGGGCATCCACGTTGCGCGGCTCGCGGCTGTCCTCGGCCACCACCACCCGGAT
Source organism: Betaproteobacteria bacterium (assembly GCA_037443925.1). Classification (GTDB taxonomy): domain Bacteria; phylum Pseudomonadota; class Gammaproteobacteria; order Burkholderiales; family Thiobacteraceae; genus Thiobacter. Next base: position 385 of record JBBINK010000161.1, on the reverse strand, counting down.
CCTGTGCCAGATCCCATGCCGCTTGCCGCCATAACCGAACCGTTCCAGCACCTGGTGGATGCTGTCCAGGCAGGCATCCAGGTGCACCGGCCGGTCGGCCACCGGGATGCCGATGATGAAATGGTGGCGATCGTCCCTACCGCGGGCCGCGATCAGACTTTCCTGTTCCCGGAACAGCGCCTGGTAGTCGGCGAGCAGGGCATGGAAGTCTGCCGTGCCCGACCACATGGCCTGTTCCAGCAGGGGATAACAGGCTTCGTACAGGGCGATGGCCTCCTCGGGCGTGCGCGTTTGCGCGAGTTGCCGGCCGATCGCCGCCAGCGCTGGCACCTGCCCGCCGTGGCGGGCGACACACTGGGCCAGACACGCGGTGGCGGATGGGGTC
>JBBINK010000160.1:5113-5857 GCA_037443925.1 Betaproteobacteria bacterium | reverse complement strand
GCCCAGCAGGGCAGCCGTCTGCTGGCCTGAGGAAACCAACCGCCATGGACGGCGCCACCCTTCGCGTCGATCTCACGCTGCCCCTGGCGTGGCATGAGCATGCGGCGTTCCCGCCGCAGACGCTCCGGGAATGGATGCGCGCCAATCTGGCCCTGCTCACGGCCCTGGCCAGTCTCGAATCGGCGCATCGGGACGGCGAGAGCGAAGCGCGGAATGACCCGGCTCTGGCCCGCGTGGAGGCGAAAATCGACCTGGCCCTGGTTCTGCTGGGCGAGTGGCTGCGCCACCAGCAGCCGCTGCCACCGGAAACCCGGGTCGGCCTCAGTGGCGGCGAGATCGAATGGGTCGGTCCCCCGCTTGCTGCCGGGGCGAGAGGGCGGGTGGATCTGTATCTGTCTTCCGGCCTGCCCTGGCCCCTCCGGCTGCCGGTGGAGGTCTGCGGCACGGAAGACGGCCGGGTGCGCGCGCGCCTGCTCCACCTGAGCCCGGACGTGCAGGACTGGCTCGACCGCACCCTGTTCCGCTATCACCGCCGCAGTCTCACGCCGCGCGCCCGCTGACGCCGCCCTCCGGCGCACGCCCAGCGACGGCGGTGGCGCAGCGCTGCCGCGCGGCCTCAGGTGGAATCCGGCATCTCGATGAATTCCAGGGCATGGCCGTCGGGATCACGGCAAAAGACGGCGGCCCGCCCCGACCGGCTCGCGGTGTAGGCGATTCCCGCGTCCTCCAGCCGTGCCCGCAACG
>JBBINK010000160.1:3330-5096 GCA_037443925.1 Betaproteobacteria bacterium | reverse complement strand
TCGTCCACGGCCAAGGCCACGTGCCGGTCGCGCCCGCCATGGGCCGGGCGGCCGTGGACGGGATCGGGGTTGGGCAGGGCGAGCAGATGGATCTGCTGCGCCCCCAGGTCGTACCAGACGCCGTCATAGCCCAGATCCGGCCGATGCGGATTCGGGCTCAGGCCCAGCACGCCCTCGTAGAAGGCGCGGGACCGCGCCACATCCGCCACCAGCAGGGAAGCGTGGAGCAGCCGGTGGACTTTCATGACGGCCGCCGCTCCATGTGACCCGACAGCAGGCTCGCCGCGACGATCATGGCACCCCCGACCCACTCCCGGACGCCCAGCTGCTCATCCACCAGGAACCAGGCCGCCACCGTGGCCACCACCAGCTCGAACAGCAGGATCACGATGGCCTGGTTCGCCGGGGTGTGGGTCAGGCCATACTGCATGGCCACCGTCACGCCTCCCAGGAGCAGAGCCACCGCGGCGACCAGGGGCCATCCTTCCACCAGGGCCGCCCAGGTGCGCGCCGCGTCGGGCGGGTCGAGCCCGATCACCACGAGCGCCACCGCCACCACGCCACCCCACACGGCCAGGGATTTCGCCTGCACCGACAAGGCCTGGGCGCGGCGACTCAGGACATTGGAGACGGCGAAGGACAGACCCGCGCTCAGCCCCAGCCATTCGGCCCCGTTGCGCGGCCAGGGCATGCCCATCTGGGGCTGCCAGAGCATGATCGCCGCCCCGGCCACCGACAGGCCGACGACCCCGTAGCCGGCGGGCAGCAGACGTTCGCCCAAGACCAGCCGCGACAGCAGCACCGTCCACAAGGGAGCGAGGTAGAACAGGAGCAGCACGCGCACCACCTCGCCATGGATCACGCCGAGCACATAGGCGAGGTTGGCCCAGCCGGCGGCCAGCCCGATGCCGGCCAGCAGCGCCGTGCCCCGGGTGAACTCGCGCAAGCCGCGCCAGGTGAAAGGCAGGCCCAGCAGCAGCGCCAGCAGGAAGATCGCCAGGCTGGCGGCCGGTCCACCCAGCCCGGCCGCTTCCAGCACACGCAGGGGATACCAGACGAGGCCCCAGGCCGTGGCGCCCGCCAGCAGGCCAAGCAGCGGGCCGGGCCGGGACAGGCCGGGTTGGGCGCGGGCGCCGTCCAGTCTTATAATCCGCTTTTTTCCAGTCTCCAGCATCGTGAACCCCGATCTCGCCAAGCTCAAGCCCTACCCGTTCCAGCGCCTGCGCGATCTCTTCCACGGGGTGACGGCGTCGCCGGATTGTACTCCCATCAACCTGTCCATCGGCGAGCCCAAGCATCCCACGCCACCCTTCATCCGGCAGGCGCTGGCGGATCATCTGGACGGCTTGTCGGGCTATCCGGCCACCCAGGGCATGGATGCCCTGCGTGTCGCCATTGCCCGCTGGCTGGAGCGGCGCTACGGGCTGCCCCGCATCAATCCCCAGACCCAGGTGCTTCCCGTGCTGGGCAGCCGCGAGGCCCTGTTCGCCTTCGCCCAGGTCGTCGTGGACCGCAAGCGTCAGCCGGTGGTGATCTCCCCCAATCCCTTCTACCAGATCTACGAAGGAGCCGCCCTGCTCGCCGGCGCCGAACCCTTCTATCTCAACACCACGCCGGAAAACGGCTTCCGCATGGATTTCTCGCAGGTGCCCGCGGACGTGCTGGCGCGCACGCAGCTCGTCTATGTGTGCTCGCCGGGCAACCCCACGGGCCGGGTGTGGTCCCTCGATGAATGGCGCGAGCTGTTCCAGCTGTCCGACCGCCAT
>JBBINK010000160.1:0-3278 GCA_037443925.1 Betaproteobacteria bacterium | reverse complement strand
CGAAGCCCATCCCCCCCTGGGCGCGCTGGAAGCGGCCCATCGCCTTGGACGCGGGGATTTCGCCAACCTGGTGGTGTTCAGCAGCCTGTCCAAGCGCTCCAACGTGCCCGGCATGCGTTCCGGCTTCGTCGCGGGGGATCACGAGATCCTGGAGAAATTCCTGCTCTACCGCACCTACCACGGCTGCGCCATGGGCCCGGCCATCCAGCATGCCAGCGCGGCGGCCTGGCAGGACGAGGCGCACGTGCAGGAAAACCGCCGGCTCTATCGCGCCAAGTTTGCCCGGTTCAGGGAGGTCATCGGTGATGCGCTGCCACTGGAGATGCCCGATGCCGCCTTCTATTACTGGGTGCGCACACCCATCGCGGACACCGAGTTCGCGAAGGGTTTGTACCGCGACTATAATGTCACGGTTTTGCCCGGCAGCTTCCTCGCGCGCGAGGCATCCGGTGTGAATCCCGGCGCGGATTTCGTGCGCATCGCCCTCGTGGCTTCCGAAGCGGAGTGCCTGGAAGCCGCGAAACGAATCAGGGAATTTGTGAACAAGCTTTAAACGCAAAGGCGCGAAGGACGCAAAGGAAACCGACCCCTTTGCGAACGTTGCGTCTTTGCGTTGGGAAAATCCGGAATCAAAAGGACCTACCATCATGCAAGAACTGCAAAGCATCATCGACGAAGCCTTCGAGCGCCGGGCCGACATCACGCCACGCACCGTGGATGCCAAGACCAAGGAAGCCGTGGATACCGTCATCGAGCATCTCGACCGCGGCAGCCTGCGCGTGGCCGAGAAGATCGACGGGCAGTGGGTGACCCACCAGTGGATCAAGAAGGCCGTGCTGCTGTCCTTCCGCATGCAGGACAACTTCTTCATCAAGGGTGGCTTCACCAACTACTTCGACAAGGTTCCCTCCAAGTTCGCCGACTACAACTCCAAGGATTTCCGTGAAGGCGGCTTCCGCGTGGTGCCACCGGCTGCGGCGCGGCGCGGCGCCTACATCGCGAAGAACGTGGTGCTCATGCCTTCCTACGTGAACATCGGCGCCTACGTGGACGAGGGCACCATGGTGGACACCTGGGCCACCGTGGGCTCCTGCGCCCAGATCGGCAAGAACGTCCACCTGTCCGGTGGCGTGGGCATCGGCGGCGTGCTGGAGCCGGTGCAGGCCAACCCCACCATCATCGGCGACAACTGTTTCATCGGCGCCCGCTCCGAAATCGTGGAAGGCGTGGTGGTGGAAGACAACTGCGTCATCTCCATGGGCGTGTACATCGGCCAGAGCACCAAGATCTACGACCGGGAAACCGGCGAGATCCATTACGGGCGCGTTCCCGCCGGCTCCGTGGTGGTGTCCGGCAGCCTGCCCTCCAAGGACGGCAAGTACAGCCTGTATTGCGCGGTGATCGTCAAGAAGGTCGATGAGAAGACCCGCAGCAAGGTTGGGATCAACGAGCTGCTGCGCGGCGTGTGAGCGAAGGGAGACTCCCCATGAAGCTCTATGGCATCGCCAATTGCGACACCGTCAGGAAGGCCCGTGCCTGGCTGGAATCCCACGGCGTCGCCTACGAGTTCCACGACTGGAAGAAACACGGGGTGGACCCGGAGCTGCTGTCCCGCTGGATGGATGCGGTGGGCTGGGAGCAGGTGGTCAACCGCAATGGCATCACCTGGCGCAAGCTGCCCGAGGCCGACAAGGCCAAGGTGAAGGACAAGGACACCGCCATCGCCTTGCTGCTGGAAAAACCCAGCGCCATTCGCCGCCCGGCCTTCGAATACGAGGGCAAGCTCGTGCTCGGTTTCGATCCCGACACCTACGCCCAGGTGTTCGGTCGATGAGCGATCCGACCCGGGAACTCGCCGAGGCCCTGATCCGCCGCCCATCCGTCACGCCGAACGACGGAGGCTGCCAGGATCTGCTCGCCGCGCGGCTGCAACCCCTGGGCTTTTCCATCGAGCGCATGCGCTTCGGCGCCGTGGACAATCTCTGGGCGCGGCGCGGCAATGCCCGTCCCCTGCTCTGCTTCGCCGGCCACACCGACGTGGTTCCGCCCGGCCCGACGGACCAATGGCATTCCGACCCGTTCACGCCCACGGAGCGGGACGGCAAGCTCTACGGGCGTGGCGCGGCGGACATGAAAACCTCGCTCGCCGCCTTCGTCACGGCGATCGAGCGCTTCGTCGGAGCCCACCCGGACCACCGCGGCTCCATTGCCCTGCTCATCACCTCCGACGAGGAAGGCGCGGCCACCGACGGCACCGTGAGGGTGGTGCAGGCGCTGGCCGAGCGCGGAGAGGCGCTGGACTACTGCGTGGTGGGCGAGCCCACCGCGGTCGCCCGCGTGGGTGACATGATCAAGAACGGGCGGCGCGGCTCCCTCTCGGGCCGGCTGGTGATCAAAGGGGTGCAGGGCCACGTGGCCTACCCGCATCTGGCGCGAAACCCCATCCACGAGGCGGCGCCCGCCATCGCCGAGCTGGCCGCCACGCGATGGGACGAGGGCAACGAATACTTTCCGCCCACCACCTTCCAGATCTCCAACATTCATGGCGGCACCGGGGCCACCAACGTGATTCCCGGCAGCGTGGAACTGCTGTTCAACTTCCGCTTCTCCACCGCCAGCACGGTGGAAAGCCTGCAACGGCGGGTGCGCGCCATCCTGGACCGCCACGGCCTCGACTACGAGCTGTTCTGGGAGCCTCCCGGGCAACCCTTCCTCACCCCGAGGGGTGAACTGGTGCAGGCGGTGGCGGACGCCATCCGGGCGGTGACGGGCATCGAACCCGAATTGTCCACCACGGGCGGCACCTCGGATGGCCGTTTCATCGCGCGCATCTGCCCCCAGGTGGTGGAGGTGGGCCCGCCCAATGCCAGCATCCACAAGGTGGACGAGCACGTCGCCCTGGCGGACATCGCGCCCCTGTCCGCGATTTATTCCGGCATCCTGGAGCGCCTGCTGTGCCCGTGAATGCCCTGTTCGGCCAGGCCCGTCGGCAGCTGGCCACGGTCCGGGACCTGCTGCGCTTCGCCGTGAGCCGCTTCAACGAGGCCGGGCTGTTCTTTGGCCATGGCACCAGCAATGCCCACGACGAAGCCGCCTATCTCATCCTGCATGCGCTGCACCTGCCCATCGATCGCCTCGACCCCTATCTCGACGCGCGGCTGCTGCCCGGCGAAATCGATGCCGTGTTGCGCATCCTGGAGCAGCGCCTGACCACGCGCAAACCGGCCGCTTATCTCACCCACGAGGCCTGGCTGGCGGGCTACCGGTTCTACGTGGAC
>JBBINK010000159.1:0-5953 GCA_037443925.1 Betaproteobacteria bacterium | reverse complement strand
TTCGAACATCCTCCGCACCTCGCGGTTGCGACCTTCCCGGATGACCACGTGGTACCAGTGGTTCGCGCCTTCCCCGCCCCGGTCCTCGATGCTCTCGAAGCGGGCCAGGGTGCCGTCGATGTCCACGCCTTCGCGCAGGCGCTTGGCCTGTTCCGGAGTCAGGCGGCCCATCACCCGCACCGCGTATTCCCGCTCGATCTCGTAGCGGGGATGCATCAGCCGGTTGGCCAGTTCGCCCGAGGTGGTGAACACCAGCAGGCCGCCGCTGTTCAGATCGAGGCGCCCCACCGCCAGCCATTTGGCCGACTTGAGCGGCGGCAGGTTGCGGAACACCGTGGGACGGCCTTCGGGGTCGGAGCGGCTGACGATCTCGCCTTCCGGCTTGTGGTAGAGCAGCACGCGGGGCAGGCGCTTCACCTCGAGATGGAGGCGCACCGGCCTGCCATCCACGACGATGCGGTCGCGGGGGCCCACCGTCTGGCCGAGGGTGGCGGGCCTGCCGTTGACCACCACGCGACTGGCCCGGATCCAGTCCTCCATCTCGCGGCGCGAGCCCAGGCCGGCGGCCGCCAGGACCTTCTGCAGGCGCTCAGACATGGGTCTGCGCCGTTTCCCGTCTGGCCAGATCCTCGATCACGGCTTCGATGGTGCCGGCGGCCCGTGCGGGCGCGGCCTCCGGCTCGTCTTCCACGCCGGAGCGGGCGACGGGTTCGGCCCCGGCATCCGCCACGGTGGACGCGGGCGCGGCCCCGCCGCTCCCCTCCCCTTCGGGCATGAGCAGCTGTTCGTTCACCACGAGCTGGTCGAGGGACGGCAGCTCCTGCAGGGAGCGCAGGTTGAGATCGTTGAGAAACTGCTTGGTGGTGGCGTACAGCGCCGGGCGCCCCGGCACGTCCCGGTGGCCCACCTGGTCGATCCAGCCGCGGGCCTCGAGGGTCTTCAGGATGTGGGGCGAAACCGCCACGCCCCGGATGGCCTCGATGTCGCCGCGGGTGACGGGCTGGCGGTAGGCGATGATGGCCAGGGTTTCCAGCACCGCGCGGGAATATTTCGGAGGTTTCTCGGGGCTGAGGCGATCGAGATAGACCTGGTATTCCGGACGGCTCTGGAAGCGCCAGCCGCTGGCCACCTGCACCAGTTCCACGCCCTTGTCCGACCAGTCCGCGCGGATCTCGTCCAGCACCTTGCGCAGGTTGTCGTGGTCGATCTCCGCATCGAACAGCTTCGCCAGCTGGTGCAGGGAAAGGGGTTCGTGGGCGGTGAGCAGGGCCGTTTCCAGCACCCGCTTGACTTCATTCAGATTCAGGTTCGAGCTCTCGTTCATCCGGATCGGCTTCCGCCAGTTTCACGTAAATGGGCGCATAGACCTCGGCCTGGGTGATCTGGATCATCCGCTGCTTGGCCAGCTCCAGGATCGCCAGGAAGGTCACCACCAGTTCGGGCACGCCGGCCTCGGCGCGGAACAGTTCGCGGAATTCCTTGTATCCCTCCGCCGACAGCACGCGCAGCACGCGGCTCATGTGCTCCCGAACGGACAGCTCTTCCCGTGTGATGTGGTGACGGACGTTGCGCCTGGCGCGGGCGACGATCGCCTCCCAGGCCGCGGCGAGATCGGCCGCGCTCACCTGGGGCAGGCGTTCCACCACCACCTTCTCCATGTACACCTGGACGAGCTGCAGGTCGCGCCCCACCTGGGGCAGCGCGTCGATCTGGCGCGCGGCGAACTTCATCTGCTCGTATTCCAACAGCCGGCGCACCAGCTCGGCACGGGGATCCTCGGCCGCCTCCTCGCCCTCCTCACGGGGTGGCCGCGGCAGCAGCATGCGCGACTTGATCTCGGTCAGCATGGCGGCCATCACCAGATACTCCGCCGCCAGTTCCAGCTGCTTGCGCCGGATGCGCTCCACGTAGTCGATGTATTGCCGCGCAAGCTCCGCCATGGGGATGTCCAGGATGTCCAGGTTGTGCTTGCGGATCAGATACAGGAGCAGATCCAGGGGCCCCTCGAAGGCTTCGAGGATCACCTCCAGGGCGTCGGGCGGGATGTAGAGGTCCGCCGGCAGCTGGGCCAGCGGCTCACCATAGACGCGGGCGCGGGGTTCGGAAGGGACGACGGCTTCCGCGGTCGCGGCGAGGGCTTCGGTCATGATCGCGCCATTCTACCGGAACTCGCCCCACCACCCAACGCACCAGGAAAGACAAGGGTTTATGGCCCCAAACGGGGTGACCTCGAGAAGGCGCGCCGAACGGTGGCTTGACCTCAGGAGCCTCTGGGCAGGCGGAGAACGTGTTTCCCCGACGACGGCCGGGTGCCTCTGCCGGAAGGCGCCGCCAGTCGGCGCGTCTCAGCTGTAGTCGAGCCCCATGGCCTCGCGCACCTCGCGCAGGGTCTCCTGGGCCAGTTCCCGGGCCTTCTCGCAGCCATCCGCCACCAGGTTGCGCACCAGGGTCGGATCCTCCTCGAAGGGCCGGGCCCGCTCGAGCATGGGCTTCTGCTCGGCCAGCACGGCATCGATGACGGGCTGCTTGCACTCGAGGCAGCCGATGCCGGCGGTGGTGCAACCCTCCTGCACCCACTGCAGGGTGGCTTCGTCCGAATACACGCGATGGAACTGCCAGACCGGACATTTGGCCGGATCACCGGGATCGGTGCGCCGCACCCGGGCCGGGTCGGTGGGCATGGTGCGGATCTTCTTGACCACGCTGTCCGCCGGCTCGCGCAGGCCGATGGTGTTGTGGTAGGACTTGGACATCTTCTGGCCGTCCAGCCCCGGCATGCGGGAGGCTTCCGTGAGCAGCGCCTCCGGCTCCGGCAGGATGATCTTGCCGCTGCCTTCCAGATAGCCGAACAGGCGCTCCCGGTCGGCCACGGAAAGATTCTGGGCCTCGTTGATCAGGGCCTTGCCGGACTCGAGGGCCTCGTCGTCGCCCTGCTCCTGGTAGCGGGTGCGCAGCTCCTCGTACAGGCGCGCCTTCTTGGAACCCAGCTTCTTCACCGCCAGCCTCGCCTTGTCTTCGAAGCCCGGCTCGCGGCCATACAGATGGTTGAAGCGACGGGCGACCTCGCGGGTGAACTCGATGTGGGGCACCTGATCCTCTCCCACCGGCACCCGCTTGGCGCGGTAGATGAGAATGTCGGCACTCTGCAGCAGGGGATAGCCGAGGAAGCCGTAGGTGGACAGGTCCCGGTCGGCCAGCTTCTCCTGCTGGTCCTTGTAGGTGGGAACGCGCTCCAGCCAGCCCAGGGGCGTCATCATCGACAGCAACAGATGCAGCTCCGCGTGCTCCGGAACCCGCGACTGGATGAACAGCGTGGCATTGGCGGGATCGACGCCGGCAGCCAGCCAGTCGATCACCATGTTCCACACGTTGTCGCGGATGGCATGGGGACTGTCGTAATGGGTGGTGAGGGCATGCCAGTCGGCGACGAAGAACAGGCACTCATATTCGTGCTGCAGCCGGATCCAGTTTTTCAGGACGCCGTGATAATGGCCCAGATGCAGGCTGCCCGTGGGCCGCATGCCGGAGAGGACGCGTTCAGCGAACATGGTTTGAGTTCCTAGGCACCAAAAATCGCAAGCAGGAGACGGGTGGAGACCACCACCAGCGGCCAGAGCAGCGCGCCCAGGATCCCGGTGACCAGCAGGATCACCAGGATCATCATGCCATAGGGCTCGATGCGCGCGAACCGGTAGGCATAGGGGTTCGGCAGCAGGCTGACCGCGATGCGCCCCCCGTCCAGGGGCGGCAGGGGAAAGAGATTGAGCACCATCAGGATGACGTTGATCAGGATGCCCTTTTCCGCCATGGCATAGAACCACTCGCCGGCGCCCGCCAGCGCGCCGCTGACGTTGGCCACCATGATCCACAGCACGGCCATGGCCAGATTGGCGAGAGGCCCGGCCGCCGCCACCCACAGCATGTCCTTCTTGGGGTGCCGCAGTCGGCTGAAATCCACCGGCACCGGCTTGGCCCAGCCGAACAGAAAACCCTGCCCGGCCATGGCGGTCGTGAAATACACGATCAGGGGCACCAGGACCGTGCCCACGGGATCGATGTGCCGCAAGGGGTTGAGGCTGATGCGGCCGGCGCGCCAGGCCGTCGGGTCGCCGAAGTGCCGGGCCACGTAGCCATGGGCGGCCTCGTGCAGGGTGATCGCGAACAACACCGGCAGCGCCAGCACCGAGACTTCACGCAGAATGTCGGCCAGATCCATCAGTGTTCCAGTCCAAAGGGGGCGAGACTGCCTTTGCCCTTGCGCAGCACCTGGGGGATTTCGCCCGTCAGGTCGATCACCGTGGTGGGCTCCACGCCACAAGGGCCGGCATCGAGGATGAGGGCCACGCGCTTTTCCAGCCGCTCGCGGATCGTCTCCGGATCGGTCAGGGGCAGTGGATCGTCGGGCAGGATCAGCGTGGTGGACAGCAGGGGTTCGGCAAGCTCTTCCAGCAGCGCACGGGCCACCGGGTGGGCGGGCACGCGGATGCCGATGGTGGCGCGCTTGGGATGCTGCAGTCGCCGTGGCACCTCGCGCGTGGCTTCCAGGATGAAGGTGTAGCTGCCGGGCGTGTTGGCCTTGAGCAGGCGGAACTGGCGATTGTCCACCTTGGCGTAGGTGGCGATCTCGGACAGGTCACGCACCATCAGGGTGAGATGGTGGTCCTCGCCCAGACCGCGGATCTGCCGCAGATGGCGTTCGGCCTCCTTGTCCCCCAGATGGCAGCCCAGGGCATAACAGGAATCGGTGGGATACACGATCACGCCGCCCGCACGCACGATCTCGGCCGCCTGGCGGATGAGCCGCGGCTGGGGATTGTCGGGATGAATGGAAAAGAACTGCGCCATGGGGAGGGGGAAGGCGGCGGCCGCAGGGGCATCACGCGGCCGCGGGCAACACCTCCGGCCAGTCCTGCCAGACGGGAATGCAGGCCGCCGGCAGGGGCGCGAGCCGCCCCATGTCCACCGTGCCATGGCCGGGACCGTGATAGTCCGAGCCGCGGGATGCGAGCAGGCCGAACTCCCGGGCCAGCTCCGTAAAGCGAAGGCATTCGTCGGCCGAGTGGCTGCCCGAGACCACCTCCACCGCCCGGCCACCCCGGTCACGGAATTCCGCCAGCAGTTCGCGCAACAGCTTGGAGCCGAGATCGTAGCGGCCGGGATGGGCGATGACGGACACGCCGCCCGCCCCATGGATCCAGTCCAGGGCCTCGCCGAGCTCCGCCCAGGTATGCTGGACGTAGCCGGGCCTGCCCTTGACCAGGTACTTGCGGAACACGGCGCGCACATCCGCGGCATGTCCCTGCTCGACGAGGAAACGGGCGAAGTGGGTCCGGCTGATGATGCGATCCCCGGCCAGCGCGGCTGCGCCCTCCAGGCTGCCATCGATGCCGGCCCGCGCGAGCTCCGCGGCGATGCGCCGGGCCCGCTCGAAGCGGGAAGCCCGCAGGCGGGCCAGTCCGTCATTGAGCACCGGATCGTTTTCGTCGATGCGCAGGCCCACCACATGGATGGTGTGGCCACGCCAGGTGACGGAGATCTCGGTTCCACTGATGAGATGCACGCCCAACAGGCGCGCCTCGTCCCGTGCCTCGGCGATGCCGGCCACGTCGTCGTGGTCGGTCAGGGCCAGCACCTGCACACCCTGGGCAGCCGCATACCGGACCAGCTCGCGGGGTGTGAGCAGGCCGTCCGAGACGCGGGAATGGGCGTGGAGATCGACTTTGATCATGGCGGGAGGCGACGGGAACTCGCGGAATCATAACAAAATGCACATAGGCTGTCTGCCGGCCCCGTGCTACACTGTGTGCCCGCAGGACATCGGAATGGCCGCCGAACCGCCGGCGCGCCCCGCTGTCGAACCCCACGATTCCGTCACCGCCGCCCATGAAGTTTTTTTTCGACCTCTTTCCGATCATCCTGTTTTTCGTCGCCTACAAGGCCTACGGCATCTACG
>JBBINK010000158.1:0-6052 GCA_037443925.1 Betaproteobacteria bacterium | reverse complement strand
CGCGGCGACTATAGCGCCCAGCCCTCAAAAAAGCAACGAAGCCCGCTTGAGCAAACACCGTCCCCAATGCGATCATTGCATTTTTTCCCCGGCGTCCATGACCGCGCAACTCATCCAAGGCAAGGCGATCGCCGACTCGCTGCTCGCCGACATCCGCAGCCAGGTGCAGGCGCGCCTGGCGGCCGGCAAACGTGCTCCGGCCCTGGCCGTGATCCTGGTGGGCGACGATCCGGCTTCGGCCATCTACGTGCGCAACAAGCGCAGGGGCTGCGAGACGGCCGGCATCCGTTCGGTGTCACACGACCTGCCTGCCACGACCTCCGAAGCGGAGCTGCTGGCCCTGATCGACGCCCTCAATGCCGATCCCGGCATCGACGGCATCCTGGTGCAGGCGCCGCTGCCAGCCCACATCAACGGCGAAACCGTGATCGAACGCATTCTGCCGGACAAGGACGTGGATGGCTTCCACCCGTACAACATCGGGCGCCTCGCCGTGCGGCTGCCCCTGCTGCGTTCGTGCACGCCCTATGGCGTGATGCGCCTGCTCGCCACCACGGGGACGGAGCTCAAGGGCAAGCATGCCGTCGTGGTGGGCGCCTCCAACCACGTGGGACGGCCCATGGCCCTGGAACTGCTGCTGGCCGGGTGTACCGTGACGGTCACACACCGCTTCACCCGGGATCTCGCCGCCATGGTCCGCCAGGCCGAGATTCTGGTGGTGGCGGTGGGCAAGCCCGGGCTGGTCAAAGGTGAATGGATCCGGGAAGGCGCGATCGTGATCGACGTGGGCATCAACCGCCTGCCGGATGGCCGCATCTGCGGGGACGTGGAGTTCGAGGAAGCAGCCCGCCGGGCTGCCTGGATCACCCCGGTGCCGGGCGGCGTCGGGCCCATGACCGTGGCCACGCTTCTGGCCAACACCCTCCAGGCGGCCAACGCCCACGATCCCCTGTAGGCCCGGCCTCAGGGCTGGGCGTGCCAGGCGCGCAGCAGCTCCAGGTCCACACAGGCCTTGCCCGCAGCCGTGCCTTCGACCAGTCGGAACGGCGCATCCGGCTCCCCCAGATCGCTGAGGACCGCCACGGCGCCCTGGAAATCCTGCCCCGCCGTATAGCCGTTGACGGTGACCACGGTCTTCAACCCGGCTCCCCGACTCGCCCGGATCCCGTTCTCCGAATCCTCGAAGGCCAGGCACTGGCGGGGATCCAGCCGCATCCTTTCCAGCACCCAGCGGTAAATGTCGGGGGCCGGCTTCTTGGCGGGCACGATATCCCCTGCCCCGATGACTTCGAACCAGGATTCCGCGCCGGGGGCCAGGCTGTGCTCCAGAAGCGCCGTCACGTTGTCCGGGGTGGTGGTGGTGGCGATGGCCAGCCGCAACCCCTCCGCCCGTGCCGCCTCCAGCAGGCGCCGCACCCCCGGCCGCAGGGGGATGGCCCCGCTCGCCAGCAGGGCCGTGTAGTGGCGCGTCTTCGCCCGGTGCAGCTCGGCCACCAGGTCCTCGAAATCCGCCGGACGCGGGTAATCCGGGCGATAGCGCTCCACGTAGTGCTTCATGCGCTCCTTGCCCCCGGTCACGGACAGCAGTTCTCCGTAGAGCGCCTCGTCCCACTCCCAATCCAGGCCGAACTCGCGAAAGGCGGCGTTGAAAGCCAGCCGATGACCGTCGCGCTCGGCACCGGCCAGGGTACCATCGACATCAAAGATCAGAGCCTGCAGGGACACGTGGGGGTTCCTTTTCCTGGGCCCCTGGCCGCGCTTGCGGCCTAGGGGAAAAACTGGTATTAAATCGGCTTTTCGCCAACGGTAGATATAGAGATGCCCGCAGAACTTCACAAGAGCTTCGCCCCCTATGTGCCGAAAAAGGGCGAGGCGTACATGAACCCGAAACAGCGCGCGCATTTTCGCAAAATCCTGGAAGACTGGAAAGCCGAACTGTCCCAGGACATCGACCGTACCGTCCACACCATGCAGGACGAGGCCACGGTGTTCGCCGATCCCAACGACCGCGCCAGCCAGGAGTCGGACATGGCCCTGGAGCTGCGCAACCGGGACCGGGAACGCAAGCTCATCAAGAAGATCGAGGAAACCATCGCCAAGATCGATGCCGGGGAATACGGCTACTGCGAAAGCTGTGGCGTGGAGATCGGCCTGAAACGTCTCGAGGCACGTCCCACCGCCACCCTGTGCATCGACTGCAAGACTCTGGACGAGCTGCGCGAACGCCAGGTCGCCAAGTAAGCCTGGCCCTGCCCCGGAGCAGCCCATGACCGCGCGCATCGCCAATCTGCCCGACACCGAGTTCACCCGCAAACTGATGGGCTTGCTGTTCGGCATCATGACCTGGGATCAGCTGAGCGCCTTCTGGAAACGGGTGGACCCGGCCGCCGGCTGGTACCTCTATGCCGTGGGCGAGCCGCCCCCCACCACCCCGGCCGATGCCGAACACGTCAAGAAATTCATGGCGGACTTGGACAGGCTGCTACGGGAGGAACACCGGGAAGACTATTGCAGCATCGTCTACGCGGACGATCTGGAGCATCCCACCTTCGTCAAGATCTACGATCCGAACCACCTCGGCAGCGCCTGCGGCTCGTCCAAGACCGCCGTGCTTCCGGGCTGGGTGATGAGCCAGGTCCCCCCGGTGGAAATGACGCCGAGCTGGATCGTGCCCCAAAGCCGCAAGCGCTGGTGGCAGGGCTTTCTTGCCTCCCTGCGCTGAACGCCGTCGCGCACGCGGCCATCAAAAAAAAGGCAGCCTTGGGCTGCCTTTTTTCATCGCAAGGGAAAGCGCGTTCAGGCCGTCTGTTCCGGCTTCTTCTCGGCCGCCGGCTTGTTCCCACCCTCCCCTTTCGTGTCCGTCTGGGCAGGCGGCTCCAGCAGGGCCTTCATGGAAAGACGCAGCCGCCCTTTCTCATCGGCCTCGAGCACCTTGACGCGCACCGCCTGGCCTTCCTTGAGGTAGTCGGCCACGCTGTTCACGCGCTCGTGTGCGATCTGGGAGATGTGCAGCAGCCCGTCCCGTCCCGGGAGCACGCTCACGATGGCTCCGAAATCGAGCAGCTTGAGCACGGTGCCGTCGTAGACCTTGCCCACCTCCACCTCGGCAGTCAGCTCCTCGATCCGTTTCTTGGCCGCATTACCGGCTTCCGGATTGACGCAGGCGATGGTGACGGTGCCGTCCTCGGCAATGTCGATCTGGGTGCCGGTTTCCTCCGTCAGGGCGCGGATCACGGCGCCGCCCTTGCCGATCACGTCACGGATCTTGTCGGGGTTGATCTTGAGCGTGATCATGCGCGGCGCATAATCCGACAGTTCCTCGCGCACCTGGGGCATGGCCTGCTTCATCAGGGCCAGGATGTGCATGCGCCCCTCCCTTGCCTGGTTCAGCGCGACCTGCATGATTTCCTTGGTGATGCCTGTGATCTTGATGTCCATCTGCAGGGCCGTCACCCCCTTCTCGGTCCCGGCCACCTTGAAGTCCATGTCCCCCAGGTGATCCTCGTCGCCGAGGATGTCGGTCAGGACGGCGAAGCGGTTGCCTTCCTTGATCAGCCCCATGGCAATGCCCGCGGTATGGGCCTTCACGGGCACGCCGGCATCCATCAGCGCCAGGCAGCCGCCGCACACCGACGCCATGGAACTGGAGCCATTGGATTCGGTGATCTCGGAAACGAGCCGGATGGAGTAGGCGAATTCCTCCTCGCTGGGCAGCACCGCCAGCAGCGCCCGCTTGGCCAGGCGGCCGTGACCGATCTCCCGGCGCTTGGGTGAGCCGACGCGCCCGGTTTCACCGGTGGCGTAGGGCGGCATGTTGTAGTGCATCATGAAGCGTTCGGAATAACTGCCTTCCAGGGCGTCGATGATCTGCGCATCCCGCGCGGTGCCCAGGGTGGCCACGGCCAATGCCTGGGTCTCACCCCGGGTGAACAGCGCCGAGCCATGGGCCCGGGGCAAGACGCCGGTGCGGATGCTGATGGGGCGCACCGTGCGCGTGTCGCGGCCATCGATGCGGGGCTCGCCCGCCAGGATGCGGCTGCGCACCACCTTGGCTTCCAGCTCGAAGAAGTGATTCTTGATGACGTTCTGCGCCAGGGTGTCCATGTCGGGGGTGATCATCTCGGCGAACACCCGCTCCCGGATCTCGTCGATCCTGGCGACACGCTGCTGCTTCTGGGTGATCCGATAGGCCTCCTGGAGATCGGCCTCCGCCAGCTGGCGCATGCGTTCGACGATCGCCTCGTCCTTGACCGGAGGGGTCCAGTCCCACGGCTCCTTGCCCGCCTCCTCGGTCAGTTCATTGATGGCGCGGATGACGGTCTGCATCTGTTCATGGCCGAACATGACCGCACCCAGCATGACGTCTTCCGGCAGCTCCATGGCTTCCGATTCGACCATCAGCACCGCCTGCTCGGTACCGGCCACGACCAGGTCGAGCTGCGAGGTCTTCAGCTCACTGATCGTGGGGTTGAGCAGATACTGCCCATCCTTGTAACCCACACGCGCGGCTCCCAGCGGCCCGTGAAACGGTACGCCGGACAGGGAGAGCGCCGCGGAAGCCCCGATCAGCGCGGGAATGTCCGGATCGATGTCGGGATTGGCCGACATGACCGTGGCCACGATCTGCACCTCGTTGTAGAAACCGTCCGGGAACAGGGGGCGAATCGGCCGGTCAATGAGCCGGGAGGTCAGCACTTCTTTTTCCGAGGGTTTGCCCTCGCGCCGGAAGAAGCCCCCGGGGATGCGCCCGGCCGCGTAGGTGCGTTCCTGGTAATCCACCGTCAGGGGAAAGAAATCCTGACCCGGCTTCACGCTTTTGGCGGCGACCACCGTGACCAGGACGCAGGTGTCGTCCATGTTGACCATGACCGCTCCGCTCGCCTGTCGAGCGATCTCACCGGTTTCCAGGACGACTTGGTGTTTGCCGTAGGCAAAAGCTTTTTTGACGTATGCCAACTTTCGAATCCTCAAGTGTAAGGACTCGTCGAGCTGCCCCGACGAGCCTGAACCCAAATGAAAAAGGCGCGGTGACCCGCGCCTTTCTTTCGTTTGCGTTACTTCCGCAGGCCGAGACGCTCGATCAGCGCCCGGTAGCGGTCGGCATTCTTGCGCTTTAGGTAGTCGAGCAGCTTGCGCCGCTTGCTCACGAGCTTGAGCAAGCCGCGGCGGGAATGGTGATCCTTGGCGTGGTTCTTGAAATGCTCGGTGAGGTCATTGATGCGCGCGGTCATCAGCGCCACCTGCACTTCGGGGGATCCGGTATCGCCCTGGGCGAGCTGGAACTCGCCCACGATCTTCGCTTTTTCAGCCGTGCTAACAGACATTCTTTCTTCGCTCCAATCCGAAAGCGTGGATTTTACATGCCAAGGGCGCAATTTAACAAGCTTTTCGCGTGCCCGGCCAGCCGGGCTCAGCGCTGCGCCACCAGCCGGCGGGGGGCGAGGCGGCCATCCCGGTCCACTTCACCGATCCCGATAAACTGCTGTTTTTCATCGTAGATCCGGTATGGCCGGGTCGCGTCCAGCCGGGGCAGCCACAAGGGCTGGCCTTGGCGCAGATAGAAGGCCCCGTCGGCATCCAGATCGATCCGGGGAAACCCGGCAGCCAGGGCGTCGGCGGGCAGCAACAGCTGGTCCCGCTCCGCCTCGCTCAGGGCTTCCAGCGTCTCGACGGTGACCGCCTCGTCCACCGAGAAACGCCCCACCTCGGTCCGGCGCAGCCACGCCAGATGGGCACCGCAGCCCAATGCCTCGCCGATGTCCTCGGCCAGAACGCGGACATAGGTACCCTTGCTGCACCGGATGTCCAGCTCGACGCGTGTTTCCCCGTCGAAAGCCAGGAGGTCCAAGGCATGGATGGTCACCCGCCGCGGCGCCCGCTCGATAGCCACCCCCTGGCGGGCATAATGGTAGAGAGGACGTCCCTGATGCTTGAGCGCGGAATGCATGGGGGGAATCTGCTCGATTTCCCCCACGAAGCGCTGCAGGACCGCCAGCAGGGCGGGCAACGTGAAGCTGGCGATGGTGGTGCCCGGCTCGGGCCTGGTGAAGCG
>JBBINK010000157.1:821-6078 GCA_037443925.1 Betaproteobacteria bacterium | reverse complement strand
CAGGGTCTTGCCGGAACCCGTGGGGCCGATGAGGAGGATGTTGCTCTTGGACAGCTCCACGTCGTCGGCCTTGGCCCCGGTCTTGAGCCGCTTGTAGTGGTTGTACACCGCCACCGAGAGGATCTTCTTGGCGTGGTCCTGGCCGATCACGTATTGATCGAGGATCTTGCGGATCTCGGCCGGCACGGGAAGCTCACCCCCGCCGACCTTGGCGGCGTGCTCACCCTGGACCTCCTCGCGGATGATGTCGTTGCACAGGTCGACACACTCGTCGCAGATGAACACGGAGGGGCCCGCAATGAGCTTGCGCACTTCATGCTGGCTCTTGCCGCAGAAGGAGCAGTAAAGAAGCTTTTCGTTGCCCGATTTGTCGCTCATGGCGTTGCCCTTTTGTTACCGTTCAGACAGATTAAACCGAACTTTCGTTCCGGTTGACAAGGACCTTGTCCACCAGGCCGTAAGCCACCGACTGTTCGGCGCTCATGAAGAAGTCGCGGTCCGTGTCCCGCTCGATCACCTCCACGGGCTGCCCGGTGTGCTTGGCCATCAGCTCGTTCAGGCGCGCGCGCAGGTAGAGGATCTCCTTGGCGTGGATCTCGATGTCGGAGGCCTGGCCCTGGAAGCCACCGAGAGGCTGGTGGATCATGGTGCGCGAGTTGGGCAGGCAATACCGCTTGCCCTTGGCACCGGCCGTGAGCAGAAACGCCCCCATGCTGGCCGCCTGGCCAATGCACAGCGTCGAGACATCGGGCTTGATGAACTGCATGGTGTCATAGATCGCCAGGCCCGCCGACACGGAACCCCCGGGCGAGTTGATGTACAGGAAGATGTCCTTGTCCGGGTTCTCGGATTCCAGGAACAACAGCTGCGCCACCACCAGGTTGGCGGTCATTTCGTTGACGGGACCGACCAGGAACACCACACGCTCGCGCAACAGGCGGGAATAGATGTCATAGGCCCGCTCCCCGCGGCCGCTTTGCTCGATCACCATGGGGATATAACCAAGCCCCCGCGGCTCCATCCAGGTTCGGTCGATCATGTCGAAATCCATCTCCATTACTTGGCAATACCCATCAGTTCGTCGAAGGTAATCGGCTTGTCCGTCACCTTTGCAACGCCGAGGACCCAATTTACCACATTCTGCTCGAGCGCCAAGGATTCCGCCTCGGCGAGCCGGCCCGGTTCCTGGTAATACCACTGCACGATCTGTTCCGGATGCTCATAGGCCTGGGCGAAGTCCTCGACGATGGCCTTCACCTGCTCGGGCGTCGCATGCAGACCGTGCGCCTTGACCAGCTCCGCCAGGATGAGGCCCAGCCGCACGCGCCGCTCGGCCGACTGGCGGAACACGTCCGCCGGGATCGGCATGTCGGCCTTGAGGCCACGCCGGATCAGGTCTTCCCGCGCATGCTGTTGCAGACGCTGGGTTTCGATCTCCACCAGCGCCTGGGGCAGCTCCACGGGGGTGGTGTCCAGCAGGGCCTGCATCACCTGCTCCTTCAGCCGCGCTTCGATCCGCTTCTTGACCTCGCGCTCCAGATTGGCGCGGATCTCGGCCCGCATCTTGGCCACGTCGCCGTCTTCCACCCCCAGCATCCGGGCGAACTCGGGCCCCACTTCCGGCAACCGGGGTTCGAGCACGCGCTGGACGTGAAGTTCAAAGGTCGCGGTCTTGCCCGCCACCTCCTTGCCATGATAGTCCTCGGGGAAGGTCACCTGAGCCGAGCGGGTGTCCCCCGGCTTCATGCCCAGCACCGCATCCTCGAAATCCTTCAGGGTACGCCCCTCGCCCAGGGTGAGCAGGTAGCCCTTGGCCTCGCCGCCCGCGAAGGGCTGCCCGTCGATGGTGCCGCGGTAGTCCAGCTCCACCTGATCCCCGACCTGCGCCGGCCGGTCCACCGGCTCGTAGGTGGCCCGCTGGCGACGCAGGATCTCGATGGTCTTGTCCACGTCCTCCTCGCTCACCGTCACCTGCGGCCGCTCGATGCTCACGGCGCCAAGGTCGCCCAGCTTCACCTCCGGATAGACCTCGAACGTGGCGCTGAATTCCAGGACGTCGCCCGCCGCTTCCGAGACGGACTCGAGGCGCGGGTAGCCGGCCACCCTGAGCTGCTGTTCCCTCAGGGCCTCGGCGATGCTGCGCTCCATGGTCTCGCCGATGACTTCGCGGCGCACCTCCCCGCCGTATTGCCGGGCAACGATCTTGAGGGGCACCTTGCCCGGACGGAAGCCATGCACCTTCGCGGTCTTCGCCAGCCGTTTGAGGCGCGAGGCGACCTCGGTTTCGATCTGGGTGCGGGGCACGGTGATGCGGATGCGCCGCTCAAGCTGGCTGATGTTTTCCACGGTTGCTTGCATGATGAATCCCCAAAGATTGCGATTGGCTGTGTTCTGGGAGGCCGGCGGCCCCGGCAATGGTGCGAAAGGCGAGACTCGAACTCGCACGCCTTGCGGCGCTGGATCCTAAGTCCAGTGCGTCTACCAATTCCGCCACTTTCGCGAAAAATGTTATATTTTATCGCTTCGTCCCGCCCCTGTCATGCCGGACCGGGCCAGCCCCGGCAGCGGCCTTCCATGCCCACGACCGTCCGCCATTACGAAAACTTTCCCGTCGCCTCCCTGGTGCTGCCCCGCCCCCTGCGCGAGCCGGTGCGCCGCATCTACGCTTTCGCGCGCCAGGCCGATGACCTTGCCGACGAGGGCGATCTGCCCCCGGAGGAACGCCTCGCCCGGCTGGCCGCCTTCCGCCAGGAACTGGACCGGGTGCGCGCGGGAAACCCGCCCGCAACACCCCTGTTCCAGGCGCTGGCCGAGACCATCGGCCGCCACCGCCTGCCTCTGGAGCCCTTCTACGACCTGCTGGACGCCTTCGCCCAGGACGTGGTCAAGGCCCGCTACGCCCATTTCGGGGAGCTGATGGCCTATTGCCGGCGCTCGGCCAATCCCGTGGGCCGGCTGCTGCTGGCCCTGTACGGGGAGACCGACCGGCGGGCGCTCGCCCAATCCGATGCCATCTGCGCCTCGCTGCAGATCATCAACGTTCTCCAGGACGTGGCCATCGACTACGCCAAGGGACGCATCTATCTGCCCCAGGACGAGATGGAGAAGTTCGGCGTCACCGAGGCCCAGATCGCCCGCGGCGACGCCGGCGGCACCTGGTGGCCCTTCATGCGCTTCCAGATCGAGCGGGCGCGCCGCCTGCTCGCCGCCGGCGCTCCCCTCGGCAAGCATCTTCCCGGGCGCATCGGGCTGGAGCTGCGGCTGATCGTCGCCGGCGGCGAGGCGATCCTGCGCAAGCTGTACGAGCGCCAGGGCGACGTGTTCCATCACCGTCCCGTGCTGACCGCCGGCGACTGGGTGCGCATGGGCTGGCGCGCCCTGCGCGCCAAATGAGCACGCCATGACTCCCGCCGAGTATTGCCAGCAGAAGGCCGCCCAAAGCGGCTCCAGCTTCTATTACAGCTTCCTGTTCCTGCCCCGGGACAAGCGTGAGGCGATCACCGCCCTGTACGCCTTCTGCCGGGAGGTGGACGACGCCGTGGACGAATGCTCGGACCCGCGGGTGGCGCAGGCCAAGCTGAGCTGGTGGCGCCATGAGCTGGCGGAACTCTACCAGGGCCGGCCCCAGCACCCGGTGAGCCGGGCCCTGCTGCCGGCCATCCGCCATTACGATCTGCCCCGCGAGCAGTTCGAGGAAATCATCGACGGCATGGAGATGGATCTCACCGCCAGCCGCTATCCCAACTTCAGGGCCCTGCAGTTGTACTGCTACCGGGTCGCCTCGGTGGTGGGCCAGCTGGCCGCCACCCTGTTCGGCCATAGTGACCGGCGCACGCTGAGATACGCCCATGACCTGGGGCTGGCTTTCCAGCTCACCAACATCATCCGCGACGTGGGTGAGGACGCCCGCCGCAACCGCATCTACCTGCCCCAGGATGAGCTGGCGCGCTTCGGGGTATCGGAAGCCGACATCCTGGCGCGGCGGACCACCCCCGCCTTCCGTGAGCTCATGGCTTTCCAGCTGGCCCGGGCGCGGGAGACCTATGCCCGGGCCCTGGCCCAGCTGCCCGCGGCAGACCGGCGCAACCAGCGACCCGGGCTGGTCATGGCCGCCATCTACCAGGCATTGCTCACGGAAATCGAACGGGACGGCTTCCAGGTGCTCACCCAGCGCACCGGGCTCACGCCCGTGCGCAAACTGTGGATCGCCTGGAAAACCTGGGTGCGTGGCTGAGGCGCCCCCATGGCCGGTCCCACACGGGTGGCCGTCATCGGCGCGGGATGGGCGGGCCTGGCGGCGGCGGTGCGTCTGGCCGAAGGCGGCGTGCCCGTGACGGTGTTCGAAGCGGCCCGCCAGGCCGGCGGGCGGGCACGCACGGTGGAGCTGGATGGCATCGAGCTGGACAATGGCCAGCACATCCTGCTGGGCGCCTACCGGGAGACGCTGGCGTTGCTCGCCCGGGTCAACCCCGCCTGGCAGGCCCAGCTGTTGCGGCTGCCGCTCCTTTTGCGCGTGGAACCGGACTTCCGCCTGCGGGCCGTGCGCCTGCCGGCCCCGTGGCATCTGGCGGCAGCCCTGCTCGGGGCGCGGGGCCTGGGCTGGGGCGAGCGGGCGCGGGCCCTGGCCTTCGTCGCCGCCCTGCGCCGCCGACACCACCGTCGGTGAGCTGCTGGCGCGCCACGGCCAGACCGGCCGCCTGGCACGCGTGCTGTGGCACCCCCTGTGTGTCGCGGCACTCAACACGCCGCCCGGGCTGGCTTCGGCCCAGGTGTTCGTCAACGTCCTCCGGGACGCCTTCGCCCACGAACGGGCCGCATCCGATCTGCTGCTGCCGAGGGTGAGCCTGTCACGGCTGTTCGCCGAACCGGCTGCGGCCTTCCTCGCGGATCATGGGGCGAGGGTGCGGACGGCCACACCGGTGCGCGCCATC
The DNA here is from genome assembly GCA_037443925.1 of Betaproteobacteria bacterium. Lineage (GTDB taxonomy): Bacteria > Pseudomonadota > Gammaproteobacteria > Burkholderiales > Thiobacteraceae > Thiobacter. Next base: position 1,147 of record JBBINK010000157.1, on the reverse strand, counting down.
GAGCCCGCCCCCGGGAGCTGGCGGCTTCCGGGAGTGGCCGGTGCCGGAACCTTCAGCCACGTGGTTTGCGCCCTGCCCGCCCGGCGCGCGGCCAGCCTGCTCGCTCCCCTGCCCCGGATGGGGGAGACGGCGGCCGCACTGCGTGCCCTGCCCCATGAGCCCATCGTCACGGTCTATCTGCGCTACCCCCCGAGCGTCCGGCTGCCCGCACCCATGCTGGGGCTGGCGCAGGGGCCGGGGCAGTGGGTGTTCGACCGGGGTCGGCTGGGCGGACCGGCGGGCCTGCTGGCGGTGGTGATCAGCGCCCGCGGGGAGCACGAACGCCT
>JBBINK010000157.1:555-768 GCA_037443925.1 Betaproteobacteria bacterium | reverse complement strand
CTCGGCCTGCCGGACCGACCCCGGTGGAGCCGGGTGATCGCGGAAAAACGGGCGACTTTCTCCTGCCAGCCGGGCCTGGCGCGTGTGCCCGCCGCCACGCCCCTGTCCGGCCTGCTGCTGGCCGGAGATCACGTGGCCGCGGCCGATCCCCTCGACGACTACCCGGCGACGCTCGAGGCGGCCGTGCGAAGTGGGGTACAATGCGCGCGCCTC
>JBBINK010000157.1:296-545 GCA_037443925.1 Betaproteobacteria bacterium | reverse complement strand
TGGAGTCATGATGCATTCCTACCAAGCTTCCCCCGACCTGCTGCGCGAGCGGGTCATCCTGGTCACCGGCGCCGGGCAAGGCATCGGCCAGACCGCCGCCCGCACCTTCGCCGCCCATGGCGCCACCGTCATCCTGCTGGGACGCAACGAGAAGCGGTTGGAGGCCACCTACGACGCGATCGCGGATGCGGGGCACCCCGAACCGGTGATCTTTCCCCTGGATCTGGAAAAAGCCACGGACAAGGATTT
>JBBINK010000157.1:0-284 GCA_037443925.1 Betaproteobacteria bacterium | reverse complement strand
GATGCCATCGAAGGTCAGCTGGGCCGGCTCGACGGCATTCTGCACAACGCCGCGCGCCTGGATGCCCTCGCCCCCCTGGAACTGGAGACCCTCGACCAGTGGCTGGGCATTCTGCGGGTAAACCTGGTGGCGCCCTTTGCCCTGACCCGTGCCTGCCTGCCCTTGCTCAAGGCCGCGCCCGACGCTTCCGTGGTCATGACCTCCGACCTGCATGGGCGGCGTCCCACGGCCTACTGGGGTGTGTTCGGCGTGTCCAAGTGGGCTTTGGAAGCGCTGGCGAGGAC
>JBBINK010000156.1:0-6079 GCA_037443925.1 Betaproteobacteria bacterium | reverse complement strand
CCGTGATACAGATGGATGGTGTCGTCCACGGTGATGCCCAGAAGCTCACCGGCGATGAGCACGGTGGCCAGGTCCAGATGCATCCCGGTATAGCCCATGACGGCGAAGATGAAGAGCAGCGGCGCCAGGTTGGGGATCAGCCCGATCAGGCCATCGCGCCAGGAGCGGAAGGCGAAGGTAAGCAACAGGAAGATCGTCGCGAAGGCGAACAGGAAACTCTTCAGCTGGCCGGACAGGAGCATCTCGTTCTGATCCGCGAACAGACGCCCCCAGCCGCCCACGTCCCAGGTGAGATCGGCCAGGCGCCGGCGGTCCAGTTCCGCCCGGATGCGCTCGATCACCTGCCCGATGGCCACCGCGCCATGGACGTTGAGGCTGATGGCGATGCGCGTGCGGTCGTAATCCCGGTTCACCACTTCCTGCAGGTCGCGGCCGTCGTAGATCAACAGCAGCTGGGCCAGGGCCCGGTCGCTTACGGGCAGGCGCCGGAAGGACTCGTCCTCCCCGTGGAAGGCCCAGTTCATCTCCTCCACCAGATCGGCCATGGAGAAGGTGCGGTCCACCTCGGGCTGGGTCTTGAGCCAGGCCTGGAAGTCCTGGAGCCGTTTCAGGGTCTCCACGTGCTTGAAGGCATACCGGCCCTTGCCCTGGAAGACGACCTCCAGGCCGATCACTCCGGACAGCTTGTCTTCGGCGACCCGGGTGGAAACCGTGAGGGGATGCGTCTCGGGAAAGAACTGGAACAGGTCGGATTCCGGGGTGACCCTGAGCACGAGGGGAATGGCGAGCACCACCAGCAGGGCCAGGCCGGCCACCACCCAGCCTGCCCGCCGCATGGCGAAGCGGGTGATCTTGAAGGCGATCTTGTCGGTGACCGACAGCACCGTCTTCTGGCTGGGCCAGGCCCCCCGGTCGAAGCGCACCAAGAGCGGTGGCACCAAATGGAACACGACGAGGTAGATCACCAGGACGCCGGTGGCGCCGATCATGGCGTAGTTCTGGATCGGCGGAATGGACGTGAAATACAGGCTCGAGATGCCCGCCATGGTGGTCAGCACGTTGAACAGGCTGGCCGTGTGCACCTGATCGCGCGCCCAGAGCACGCGCTGGGGGCGGCGCATGCCCCGTTCCCGCGCGCGGGCCAGGGCCGCGTAGAAGTGGATGAGCGCCGTGGTGCTGTAGGCCGCGAGCAAGGGCGGCACCATGGCACTGACCAGGGTATAGGGCTTGCCCAGGTAAACCGACAGGCCCACGGTGGTGCTCATGGTGGTGAGCAGGGTCACGGCGCCGATCACCACCGGCGCCAGTCGTCCCACCACCCAGAACAGCAACAGCAGCGACAAACCCATGACGATGGGCAGCAGCGCCGTCGTGTCCACCAGCATGGAGCGCAGTTCGGCGGCATCCAGGGGCACCGTGCCTGCCACGGCGGCGAGTCGGGGCCGTAGACCGGCGGCATTGACGGCCTGGTGCAGCGCGGTCTCGAGGGCCTGACGCTGGCGGCTTTCGGTGAGGGGCTTCGGCCGCACCACGATGGCCAGGGCCGACCCGTCCCTGGCGGCGAGCAGACCTGGCGCGAAGCGGTCATCCAGCACCCGTGCCCGCAGCGCCTGGGGCGTCTGCCGGTCCAGGGTGTCGGGATCCACCAGCCGTTCCACCACGAAGCCATCGTCGCTGCCCGCGATGTGGTCCACCGTGGTCACCGCGAACACGCGGTCCACCAGGGGATGCCGCGACAGGGTCTCGGCCACCTGATGCTGCCGGCGCAGGAAATCGGCGGTGAACAGGTCATCGCCCTGGAACACGGCGACGAGGGTCTCGTCCTCGGGGAATTCCTGGCGCAGGCTGCGCTCCAGCCGCGTGGCCGGCGCCTCGGGGGGATGGTAGAGCTCGGGGGCGTTGTTGAACTCGATGCGGCTGGCGATGGTTCCCACCGCCAGCAGGTTGACCACGGCCAGCAGGCCCGCCGCCAGCGGCCAGGGCAGCAGGAAATGCCGAATGCGCTCTAGTAGCGGACCTGCCACCCGATCACCAGCAGATCGTGGTCACGGTGGAAGCCACCGATGCCCCGCTCGTCGCCGCCGTAGAAATGGCCGGCCACGTACAGCTCATGGGGCTCGAAGCCGCGGTAGGTGAGTTTCGGGCTGAGATAGTTGTCCCGGTGATTGAGGCCCGCCACGCCCCGCAGGTTGAGGCGCCAACGGTCGCCGCCGAAGGGATGCTCGATTTCGAAGGTGGCGGCGTTGAAGGTCTTGCGCTCCAGGAGCGAGTCGGACGTGGACAGGCGGTGGCTGGCGAACTGCAGCGTGACGCGGGTGTCCCGGTCGCCCGGGAAGAACTCCACGCCGGCCACCACGTCCGTCGCGGGGACCAGCCGATACGCGAGGGCGGTGGTGGTCACGGGCGCGTGGCTGGAACGGGCCGCCTCCAGCCGGAAGGTGGCGCCGCCCCACTGGAATTCGGCCTCGGCGCCCAGCACCGTACTCATGGGGTGGACGGCGGTGAAGGTGGGCAGCCCCGGGGCCAGGCCGTTGAACCGGTAATAGGGCACCGACTGGCGTGCCCGCTGCCAAGACAGGCCCCAGTCGAAGCCACCGCCCGTGCGGGTGAGGCGCAAGCCACCGCCGCCCGCCCCGTCTTTTTCCTCGGCGAAGGTGGCGGTGCGGACCAGGGCCGGGGGCAACAGCGCCGGATCGACGCCGAGGATGCGGCCGCGGCTGCGGTCAACCGGGTGCCACACGCTCTCCCAGGCAGGCAGCTCCGCCGGCTGGAACACCGGCACCCACACGGCGTCCAGCTTGTAATCGGCCAGGTTCTTCTCCAACCGGACCGCGCCCACCGCCCGCCGGCGCTCCGCGAAGGGGTCCAGGTTGAGACGGTTGAGATCGACCCGGGACAGGCGGTCGATGGGGGGAATCTCGTCGGTCCGCCCCCACAGGAGGTTTTGGGCGCCGACCGTCACGCGCAGACCCTCACCCCGGTAGCGCACGAAGGTTTCGCCCGTGTCGGCCCGCAGGCGGTCGGCCGTGGGCGACGTCTGCAGATCGCCATCCACCCGGGCCGAGGCCTGGAATTCCCACTGGCGGGTCGGCTGCCAGTTGAGCGCGGCGGTCAGATGGCCGTAGTGGTTTCCCGCCGGCGCGTCCGCATCAAGGAAGGCCCCCGCCTCCAGACGGGCGCGTTCCAGCTTCAGGCGCGGCCCGGCCTGCCGGCCGGCGCGCGTCTTGGCGGCTTTGGGCTTCTTCGCCGCGGGCGTGGCCTCGTCGGCTTCCTCCGCCGGGGCGGCGACGGCGGCGGCGCCCACGGCCGCCAGCATCAGTGCGATCAGGCTTTGGGCAGTCCTGCTCACGGGCTCCTCCTTCCTCAAGGGCGGTAGTCTTCTTCCAGGCTTTCGTCTTCCAGGACTTCGGTGGTGAACAGACGGGATGGCAGCCGCTGGTTGTACTGGGTTCGCTCCACGACGAGACGGGTGGCATTACCCGTGGCCAGATCGGTCATGGTGCTGTCGGTGACCGTCCAGAAGCCCTGGATCTTCCTGAAGGCGGTCACCACCAGGCGTTTGCTGGGTTCCTGTTCGTTCCTCTCATAGAAATCCACGCGCAGCACCAGCAGCGTGACCGGGTCGACGTAGCTGACGCGCTTCAGATACGCCGAGTTGCCCTTGTCCACCGGGATGCTTTCCAGCACCTCGCAGGGGATGCCGTTGACGGTCTCACGGCCGAGGATGCGGTGATGGTCCTGATGAACCTTCCGCTCCCTCAGGTCTTCGTAGTAGTACTCGGAGTTCACGAACCGCCCCCCCTTGCGATTGCTGGCGATGCGCCGCACCCGCTCCATGGCGGGCAGGTAGATCCACTGGTCGCTGTCGCCGTTCGCGTGGTCCAGGGTCAGCAGGCCGGTGCCGGCGATGTCTTCCGGCTCGGTGAAGCGGATCAGCGACGCCACCTCCCCCGGCGCCCTGTCCAGGCGGTAGAGCACCATGCGCCGGGTGCGGGGCGCCCGCCCGGGCTGGCTGAGGGACATGGTGAGCACGCTCACCGCATCTTTGCCGTTGGGACGGTCGTACACCTTCTGCGCCAGCGCCTGTCCCGCCGGGTCGGCGTGGGCTGGGCCCATCACGACGCTGAACAGCAGGATCGGCCAGAGCCGGCGAAGGGTACGGAGCATCCATGCATTATGCATGGCGCGCCCCCTCATGTCGATGAAAAGACAAGGACTTGCCACGGATTCCTCATGGCTTGCGCGAAGCGCTCAGCGCCCCTGCATCAGCCGGCGCGTGATGCCTTCCTCTTCTTCGGGGCTGAAGAACCAGGGGTAGAGGGAATGCTCGCCCTTGGCCTTCTCCCGCAGCCCGCCGAACTGGCGGACCTTCTCCGCCACATAGTCGGCGGACAGCGACAGGAGCACGGCGGGCGCCTGGGCCCGGGGGCACATGCGTTCGGGTCCGATCTGCTCGAAGCCGAGGATCTTGCGGTAAAACCCCACGTGGCGCGGATTCACTTCGATCACCGCGTCGGTGTACTGATGGATGTTGCGTCCGTAGATATAGGCAAGGTGGAACAGGGCGGCCAGCACGCGCATGGAGTGGATGTCCCGGTCCGCCGCGAGCTTGATGAATTCGCCCACGCGCCGCCCCTGGGCGCGCAGCCGGTCCACCTCCTCGCGGTACATCTGGTCCGCCAGCAGGCCGGCGGGGGAGTCGAAGCCGAGGGTGAGGGTGCCGATGACCTGCTCATGCAAGGAGGCGACCAGGGTGATGCGGTTGGCTTCCTGCTGGGCCAGGTCGTCCACGGCATAGCCCCGCCACGAGTACATCTTCTTCACCAGCAGGCTGGCGGATTCCCGCCGGTCCGGGGTGCTGGCGAAGCGGATCTTGAACTTTTCCTCCTGCAGGGCGATCTGGGAGGTGCCCTCCTGCTCCTGCGGTTCGGCGGACATGACCGAGAGCCGGCGCTGCGGGGCGGGCACGTCCACGATGGTCCGCGCCCAGGTCTCGCTGACCGGTCGGGAGTCTGCGCCGGGCGGCTTGTCGGCCGGCCCGGACCGTGAGCGACGAAATCCGAACATAATGTCATTATAACGGCGGCATGGGGGCAAGGCTTGAACGATTTGTTCCCCACACCTGGCTTGGCGGGGCCGGCGCTTTTGCGCGAGAATCACACGACTTTCGCTTGGGTCGTCGCCTATGCCCGCCAGCCCCTCTCCTCCCGGTTCCCCCGTCATCGCCTGGGACGCGGACCAGTCCGAGTACGCGCGCTATCTCCTGCGGTCGCCCCAGGAAATCGCCCAGGTGCTGCGGGGCGTGGCCAAGGGCCGGGAGCTGGTCACGGTGTATTTCGATCACGGGCAACGGTTCTTTCTGACCAGCATCCTCGCCGTCGATCCTGCCAACGACGCGCTGTTCCTGGACTGGGGCGCGGACGAGGAGATCAACCGTCGCGTCCAATCCGCCCAGCACCTGGTGTGCGTCACCAGCCACGAGCGGGTCAAGGTGCAGTTCGCCCTGGGGCCGCTCGCCGCGGCCAGCTTCGATGGGCGCCCGGCCTGGCGCGCCCGCCTGCCCAAGGTCTTGCTGAAACTGCAGCGGCGGGAGTACTACCGGCTGGTGATCCCCGTCCGCTCCCCCCTCACCTGCCTCGTGCCTTGGGGAGACGAGACGGAGGAGGCGGATGTCATGGACATCAGCATCGGCGGGGTGGGGCTGGGCAAGCTGCCGCCGGCCATGGGGCTGGAGGTGGGGCGGCAGCTTCCCGGCTGCCGCATCACGCTGCCCGGCGAGGGCAGCCTGCTGGCCACCCTCGAGGTGCGCAGCCTGCAGGACGTGTCGCTCCGCAGCGGTGGGCTGGTCAAGCGCGCCGGGTGCCGTTTCCTGGACCTGCCAGCCAGCCAGCAGGCCATGATCCAGCGCTACATCATCCGCATCGACCGGGAACGCCTCGCCCTGGTCAAGGGCAGCTGATCAGGCTTCTTTCAGCCAGCGGGCGGCCTCACGGGCGAAATAGCTGAGGATGCCATCGGCCCCCGCCCGTTTGAAGGCCAGCAGCGATTCCAGCACGCAGGCCCGCTCGTTCAGCCAGCC
>JBBINK010000155.1:3299-6157 GCA_037443925.1 Betaproteobacteria bacterium | reverse complement strand
GGTAACCGGCTGACCGAACTCGACCTCAGCCCGGTGCCGGGGCTGACCGAGCTTGACTGCAGCGGTAACCGGCTGACCGAACTCGACCTCAGCCCGGTGCCGGGGCTGACCAGGCTTGGGTGCGGGGGAAACCGGCTGACCGATCTCGATCTCAGCGCGGTGCCCGGTTTGAGGGTGCTTGATTGTCATGATAACCCGCTAAGGGAGATCAATTTGCGGGGGATGCGGCAACTGGACGACATCAACGTCAACGTCGATGCCGACGTGATCGTCCGACGCTGAGCACGGGGCCGCCCTATGGACTCAACTTCCTGGGTCATCATCGATACGGAAACCACAGGGCTGCACCGACCGATTTTCGTTGTCGAGATCGCCGCACAACGCATGCGCGGCTGGATGCGAGATGGGCCACCTTTTCGCAGGCTGCTCAACCATGGAACCGACATTCCGCCCGAGGCGGCCCGCGTGCACGGCTACACCCGAGAAATCCTGGAACGTGACGGCGACGACCCACCCAAGGTTTACCGCGAGTTTGCCGACTATGCGGCCGGCCTTCCAATATGCGCCTACAACCTTGACTACGACTGGGATGAGGTGCTGATTCCGGAATGGCAGCGCTTGGGCCTTCCAGCTGTCGGCGCGCGGGGTTTTTGCTTGCTGCAGCTGACGCAGCGGCTGCTGGATCCCGTTCCTGCAGGCAACTGCAAACTACAGACGCTGCGGCAGTATTACGGGCTCCCCGCACGTGGCGCACATACGGCTATCGGCGATGTGGAAACGGTAGTCGATTTGCTGCAGAGGGTGTTGCGCCCCTTGTGTGAGATGCGCGGTCTGCTCCGATTCGATGACCTTGTCGCATTCTCGCAAACGCCGTGGTTTCCTGCACGTATTCCATTCGGAAAGTTCAAGGGGCGCCATTTCCGCGATGCACGCCACGACCCCAATCTGCGAAATTGGTTAGTCTGGCTTGCCGATTCGGACCATCCGCGTAGCCGCGCGATGGGCCGCTGGTATCTCGATCAGCTCGATACGATAGCGCCGAGAACGGTCACCCAGCCGCTGGGCACGTCATTGGCAATCTACCGAGACCCTGCGGCCGCCCGGCTGGAAATGCTCATTGAGGGGGCCCGAAATCGTTTGGTTGAGCTGGAAGCAGAGTATACCTCGCTGCATCAGGCCGTGTCGGTGACCCAATATCGCTTATTCCTGGCGCTACAGGAGGAGTACCGTCTGCGCGATTTGTTGCGCATTCGCATTGACCTGTTGCGCAAATCCGTGAACGCCTTGTTGTGCGAAGGTGAGAACGAAGCAGAGCGTTACGAATCGCAATGCGTACAGGAGGAAGCGCGGATTCGTGGTGACTATGAGCGCATGGCTGCGGCTGCGGCAGGCAAACGGATCCTAACGGAGCAGGAAGAAACAGAGGTCAAAGAGCTTTGGCGCAAGTTGGTCAAGCTATTCCACCCGGATCGCTATGCCGCTGATCCAATGAAACAGGCCGCTTATGAACATCTTACCCGCGACATCAACCGCGCTCGCGATGAAGGTGATCTCAACCGCTTGAGAGAGATCGCTACAGATCCCCAAGGCTACTTGGCGCGACAAGGGTTACCCAATATCGTCATTGCCGAAAGTCAGAACATCGAGGCACTTGAAAGGCTTTACGACACACTGCAGGGCCAGATCCTCGAGCTGATCGAGGCTCTCGACGCTCTGCGGCAGTCTCCTGCGTACGAGCTCTATTGTCTGCTGAATGATGACCCCGTAGCTTTTGAAGAGGTTACAGAGCGCCACCGCAAGGCGTTACGCTCAGAAATTGACGCGTTGCAGGCTGAAATAAGGGAAGTCGAAGCTGAACTTTCGGACCTGAAGGCACATTGAAACCGTCAGTGTCCGCATCTCCACCCAGCGCAGCGTCACCCTGCTGCTGCTCAAATAGGCCTCATTCGAAGCGGTTGGCCAGCACCCCCACGCCGTCGATCACCACCTCGACCCGACACCCCCGGGGCATGGCTTCGGTGCCCACGGACGTGCCACAGGCGATGAGATCACCCGGCATGAGGGTCATGTCATGGGAGAGGCGGCTGACGATCTCCCTTGGCCGGAAGAACATGTCGGCAACCGGGTAGTTCTGCTTCTCGACGCCATCCACCAGGGTGCGCACGCGCAGGGCGTCGGGATCGATGCCGGTGACGATGGCCGGCCCGAACACGCCGAAGGTGTCGAAGCTCTTGGCGCGAACCCACTGCACGAAGGAGGGATCCGCCTTGAGGATGCCCCGGGCCGTGACGTCGTTCACGCAGGTGTAGCCGAAGATGCAGGCATCGGCCTCCTCGGGACTGACGGCGTGGCAGCGTTTGCCGATCACCACCCCCAGTTCGCCCTCGAACACCACCGGGCCATCGTAGCCGGCGGGCTGGCGGATGATGCCGCCCGCCGCGAGATAGGCATTGTCGGTCTTGGTGAAGTAAAGCGGATGCGCCGGGCGCGACAGACCTTCCTTCGCCGCCCGTTCGTGGAAGTTGTTCCACAGCCCCAGGAACTTGCCGGGCGTGCAGGGCGTGAGCAGCCGCGCCGTGGCCAGGGGCACGGTCTCGCCGGTGGGAACCGGTCCGGAGAACAGATCGCCCTCGTGGAGCACGATGTCTTCGCCATGGCATTGTCCGATGCGGGCCTGGCCGCGATGTTCGATACGAACCCAAGTCGCCATCTCGCTTCCCTTTCTTTGGCGTGAAACAACGGAGGATGGGGGCTAGCCGGGACTGCCGGCGCACGACCTGCCGGCCCCGTCCACCGGGAACAGGCGCCGTGGCCATGGGCGTGGGGCGAATGCGCCCTCAAGGCGCCCGCCGTCACGC
>JBBINK010000155.1:0-3273 GCA_037443925.1 Betaproteobacteria bacterium | reverse complement strand
GGCGGCCCGCCGGGCGCTCCGTAGCTTAGCACAGGGCGCCGTCCCCTTCGTCCACCGAGGAAGCGAGGCCATGCCCGAACACGGGGTCCGTGTGGTGCTGCTGGTGGCGCTGTTCGCGCCCCTGCTCCTGGTCGCGTATGCGGCGCGGCTGGCTTTTCCGGCGTCGCTGTCCGTGCTCGACCTGACTCCGGCATGGCAGGCCGCCTGCGCCGTGACCGCCGTGCTGCCCGTCCTGATTCTTAGGCGCTTCGGCCTGCTTCGCCCCCCGCGGGGCGGGGATGCCGACCCTGTGGACTGATTCAGCCGCGGATGTTGGACTGGGGCGGGAAGCTCGCCAACTCCACCTGCGGCGCCGGTTGCCAGCCCGGCTTGCGATGCTCGGCCACGACGTTGGTGAAGATGCCCCCCCGCACATAGAACTTGGCCGTCAGCCGCATGAAACGCGGCTGGGTGGCCGCCACCAGATCGTCCAGGATGCGGTTGGTGACCGCCTCGTGGAAGGCGCCCTCGTTGCGGTAGGACCAGATGTACAGCTTGAGGCTTTTGAGCTCCACGCACTTGCGATCCGGGATGTAGTCGAGGAAGAGCGTGGCGAAATCCGGCTGCCCGGTCTTGGGGCACAGGCAGGTGAATTCCGGGATCTCCATGTGGATGTGGTAGTCCCGCTCCGGGTTGGGATTGTCGAAGGTTTCCAGGGACTTGCTGGGCTGGGTGGGCATCGCTCGAATCTCGTTGGAATTGGGGTAGAATTATACGCCATTCCCGCGGCGGCCCCTCCGCGCGGTGTCTGAAGACCGCCGGTGATGCGGGCCGTCGGGCCATCAGGCCGGAACGCGCAGATGTTCCGCCGCAATCGAGAAAACGTCCGTGCGTCTGACCCATATCAAGCTCGCTGGCTTCAAGTCTTTCGTCGATCCCACCACCATTCACGTACCGGGACAGCTCATCGGCATCGTCGGCCCGAACGGCTGCGGCAAGTCCAATGTCATCGACGCGGTGCGCTGGGTGCTGGGGGAGTCCTCCGCCAAGCATCTGCGGGGCGAATCCATGCAGGACGTCCTGTTCAACGGCTCCGGCGGACGCAAGCCGGTCTCGCGCGCCAGTGTCGAGCTGGTGTTCGACAACAGCCTGGGCCGTGCCCACGGCCAGTGGTCGGCCTACGCCGAGATCTCGGTCAAGCGTGTGCTCGACCGCAATGGCGAATCCAACTACTACATCAACAACATGCACGTGCGGCGCCGGGACGTCACCGACATGTTCCTGGGCACCGGTCTGGGCGCGCGGGCGTACGCCATCATCGAGCAGGGCATGATCTCGCGGGTGGTGGAGGCCAAGCCCGAGGAACTGCGGGTGTTCCTGGAAGAGGCGGCCGGCGTTTCCATCTACAAGGAACGCCGCCGGGAAACGGAGCTGCGCCTGCGCGACACGCGGGAGAATCTCCTGCGGGTGGATGACATCCGCCAGGAACTGGCCGGCCAGCTGGAGAAGCTGAGCGGCCAGGCGGAGGTGGCGCGTCAGTATCATGCCCTCAACGACCGCCTCACCGAGGCCCAGCACATGCTCTGGTTCCTGCGTAAGCAGGAAGCCCAGGCCCAGTGGGAGCGCGCCGGCCGGGAAGTGGAGCGGCTGGCCAACGAACTGGAAGCCGAGACGGCGCGCCTGCGTGAAGCCGAGGCGCGGCTCGAGGCGGCCCGTGCCGCACACTACCAGGCCGGGGATCGTCTGCACGAGGTGCAGGCCCGGGTCTATGCCGCCAATGCCGAGGTGGCGAAGCTGGAACAGCAGCTGCAGCACCAGCGGGACAGCCAGGCCCGCATGCGCGCCCGGCTCACGGCCCTGGAACAGCAGCTGGCCGACAGCCGCAGGCAGCAGGAAGCGGCGGAGGCCGAACTGGCCGACTGGCGCGAGAAACGGGTGGAGGCCCGGGAACAGGTCGCCCGTGCGGAGGAAAGTGTGCGTCTGGAGCGGGACCGGCTGCCCGCCGCGCGGGAGGCCTTCGAAGCCGCGCAGCAGCGCCATGCCGAACTGCAACGGAACCTGACCGAAGCCGAGCAAAGCCGGCGCGTGGAGGAGACCCACTACGCCCACGCGGAGAAGAGCCTGGAGCAGCTGCGCGTCCGGCTGGAGCGGCTGGAGGAGGAGCGTGCCCGGCTGCAGCGGCCCGATTCCGCCCAGCTGTCGGCCCTGCGCGAGGAACTCGCCCAGCGCGCCGAGCAGCTCGAGGAGGCGCGCCGCCTGTATGCCGAGGATCATCAGCGCCAGCCGGAGCTGGAACGCGCGGTGCGCGAAGCCCAGCGCAGCGTGCAGGACGCCGTGCGGGAGCTGGCGGCCATGGAGGCCCGCCGCCATGCCCTGGAGCAGCTCCAGCAGGCCGCGGACCAGGACCAGAAGCTGGCGGACTGGCTCAACCGCCACGGCCTGCGGGATCTCGCCCGGCTGTGGCAGAAGCTGGAGATCGCCGAGGGCTGGGACGTGGCCCTGGAGGGCGTGCTGCGGGAGCGGGTCAGCGCCCTGGTGCTGCCCCAGGTGGAGCAGGCCGCCGCCTGGCTCGGTGATCTCCCGCCGGGTCCGGTGGTGCTGGCCGAAGCAGGAGGTCCGGGCGAGCCACCTCCAGTCCGGTCCGATCTCACGCCCCTGCTGCGATATGTGCGCTGGAAGGGCGAGGGAGGAGCCTGTCTCGCGGACTGGCTGGCCGGCGTGTATGCCGTGGCGGATTGCGGCGAAGCCATGGCCTTGCGCGGCCGGCTCGCCCTGGGCGAGGCCATCGTCTGCCAGGCCGGGCACGTGGTCACCCGGCACGGCCTGAGCTTCCACGGTGAGCAGTCGGCGTTGCATGGCGTGCTCCTGCGCCAGCGGGAAATCGAGGCGCTCACGGCGGAAATCGAGACCCAGCGTGCAGCGCAGACGGAGCGCGAGCTGGCGGTGGAACGCGCCGAGGAAGCCCTGGCCGCGCTCAAGAGCCGCATGGCGGAGCGTCAGGCGGACATCAGCCGCCGCCAGCAGGAAGTCCACCAGCTGCAAATGGAAGTGCAGAAACTCGCCCAGATCGAGGCCCAGGCCAATCTGCGTTCGGAGGCGATCGACCGGGAGCTGGAGGAAGTGCGTGGCGGCCTCGCGCGGGAGGAAGAGCAGAAGCGGGCCAGCGCGGAGGCCCTGCGGGAGCTGCGCCTGCGCATCGAAACCCTGCTCGAGCATCTGCAGGATGCCAAGCATGCCCGCGACGAAGCCGAGGCGGAACTCAACCGTCAGCGCAACCGCCTGGCCGAGGTGGAA
>JBBINK010000154.1:0-6175 GCA_037443925.1 Betaproteobacteria bacterium | reverse complement strand
CATTCCGGAGGCCGGTGAGTCAGGCGTTACGCACCGCCGCTTTCGAACGGGTGGGCGCAGGAAGCGGTGTTCGGCGAGCGCAGCTGCGCCGCCAAGGTGCGCGAACTGGAGAACCTGTCCCGGCTTGCGCGCGAGACCGCCGAGCGTCTGGGCGCGGAACGCGGCCGGCTGGAGGAGGAACTCGCCGGCTTCGACGAGGCGCCCGTGCGGGCGGCGCTCGACGATGCCCTCGCCGCGCGCCAGGCTGCGGAGGCCGCGCAGGCCACGGCGCGCGACGCCCTGGCCGAAGCCACCCATGCCCTGCAGCTCGCCGAGCAGGAACGGGCCCAGTCGGAACAGAAGCTCAATCCCCTGCGGGATCGGCTCCAGCAGGCGCGCCTCAAGGAACAGGAAGCCCGGCTCGGTCACGAGCAGGCGGAGGCCCAGCTGCGCGAAGCGCAGGCCGATTGCCAGCGGCTGGCCGAGCAGGCGCAGCAGGGGCAGAAGGCCGATCAGCTGGCGCGGGAGATCGGCCACCTCAAGCAGGAGATCGAGGCATTGGGCGCGGTCAATCTGGCGGCGCTGGAGGAACTCCAGACGGCCACCGAACGCAAGGCCTACCTGGATGCCCAGGCCGCCGACCTGACCCAGGCGGTGGAGACCCTGGAGGCGGCGATCGCCAAGATCGACCGGGAAACGCGCGAGCGGCTGCAGCAGACCTTCGACACCGTCAATGGCTACTTCAAGGAGCTGTTCCCCTCGGTGTTCCGCGGCGGCCACGCCGAGCTGATCCTCACGGGGGACAACCTGCTCGACGCGGGGGTGCAGATCATCGCCCAGCCGCCGGGCAAGCGGAACAACTCGCTGCACCTGCTGTCGGGCGGCGAGAAGGCCCTCACCGCCCTGGCCCTGGTGTTCTCCCTGTTCCGGCTCAATCCGGCGCCCTTCTGCCTGCTGGACGAGGTGGATGCGCCCCTGGACGATGCCAACACCACCCGTTACTGTGATCTGGTCAAGCGCATGTCCGAACACACCCAGTTCCTGTTCGTGACCCACAACAAGATCACCATGGAGATGGCCCAGCAGCTGGTGGGGGTCACCATGCCGGAGCCGGGTGTCTCGCGGGTGGTGGCCGTGGACGTGGACGATGCGATGAAGATGCAGGAAAAGGCCGTCGCCTGAGGAAGACGAAGCATCCATGAATGATCTCCAATTGAGTCTGCTGGGCATCGGCGTGCTCGTGATCGCCGGTGTGGTGGCCTACAACGGCTGGCAGGAACGTCGCTTCCGCAAGCTGGCCCAGGAACGTTTCCGCGCCCAGCGGGACGACGTGCTGTTGGGTGGCGAGCCGGCCGGGCAGCCGTCCGTGACCCGTGAGGCCAGGGGGCAGGAGGAGCGTGTGGAGCCGACCCTGTCCACCCTGGTGGCGGAAGACGGCGCAACGGCGGAGGCCGCAGGGGGCCAGGGTGCCGTCGCGGCCTCAGTCCGCGGGCCCGAGGGCTCGTCCTGGCCGGATCAGGCCGACGGGGAGATCGGCTGCGTGGTGCGGCTCGAACTGGCGGAGCCGGCCGCTGCCTCCCAGGTGCGGACGGCGCTGGCGGACGCGCAATCCTTCGACAAGCCGGTGCGCTGGTTCGGCCGGCTGGCCGACGGCGAATGGCGTGAGCTGGGGGAGCTCGCGGAGGAGGGCGAGCTCACGGTCGTGGTGGGCACGCTGCAGCTCGCCGACCGGGCCGGGCCGGTCAGCGGGGAAACCCTGGATGCCTTCCTCGGCCGGGCCCAGGAGGCGGCGGCCCGGCTGATGGCCGTGGCCCAGCTTCCCGAGAAGGCGCCCACCCTGGCCCGCGCCCAGGCGCTGGACCAGTTCTGTGCCGAAGTGGACGTGCTGGTGGGCGTGAACGTGGTGGCGGTGGGGCAGGGCAGCTTCCCGGGCACCAAGCTGCGCGCGCTGGCGGAGGCCGCGGGTCTGCGCCTGGCCGGTGACGGCACCTTCCAGTATCGCGATGACCAGGGGCATGTGCTCTATGCCCTGGCCAACCAGGAACCGGCTCCCTTCGAGGCGGACACCCTCCGCCACCTGAGCACCCATGGCGTCACGCTGCTGTTCGACGTTCCCCGCGTCGCTGGCGGGCTGCGCGCGTTCGACCAGATGATGCTGTTCGCGCACCAGCTGGCCGATTCCCTGAAGGGCACTCTGGTGGACGACAACCTGCGTCCGCTGACCGAGGAAGGGGTGGCCAGGATCCGCCAGCAGCTCGCGGCCCTGTACCGCAAGATGGACGCGCGCGGCATCGCCGCGGGCAGTGTCCAGGCGATGCGGCTGTTTTCCTGAATCCGGCACCCCATGTCCGCCCCCCGCGACGTGATCGAGCGAATCCGTAAGCTGCGGGAGGAGATCGAACGTCACAACTACCTCTACTACGTCCTCAACGCGCCCGAGATCCCCGACGCCGAGTACGACCGGCTGTTCCGGGAGCTCCAGGACCTGGAGGCACGCTACCCGGAACTGGTGACGCCCGACTCGCCCACCCAGCGCGTGGGCGGTGCGCCCGCCGCGGAGTTTCGCGAGGTGAAGCATCGCCTGCCCATGCTGTCCCTGAACAATGCCTTCACCGACGAAGATGTGGCGAACTTCGACCGCCGCGTGCGGGAAGGACTCGGCCGCGAGACGGTGGAATACAACTGCGAGCCCAAGTTCGACGGCCTCGCCATCAGCCTGGTGTATGAAAGAGGCGTGTTGAAGACCGCCGCCACCCGGGGCGATGGCAGCACCGGCGAGGATGTCACCGCGAACGTGCGCACCATCCATGCCGTGCCCCTGCACCTTCACACCAGCCATCCGCCCGCCCTGCTCGAGGTGCGGGGCGAGGTGCTCATGCTCAAGCGCGACTTCGAGGAGCTCAACCGGGAGCAGCGCCGCAAGGGCGAGAAGGAATTCGCCAATCCGCGCAACGCGGCCGCGGGCTCCCTGCGCCAGCTCGATCCGCGCATCACCGCCTCGCGCAAGCTCACGTTTTTCGCCTACGCCCTGGGCGCCACCGAAGGCGCGCGGCTGCCCGCCACCCACAGCGCCGTGCTGGACTGGCTGGCGGAGCTGCGTTTCCCCGTGACCGGCGAGCGGCGGGTGGTCACGGGACTGGAAGGGATGCTGGATTACTACCGCGCCCTGGGTCGGCGGCGCGCGAGTCTGCCCTACGAGATCGATGGCGTCGTGTACAAGGTCAACGATCTGCGTGCCCAGCAGGAGCTGGGCTTCGTGGCGCGGGCACCCCGCTGGGCCATCGCCCACAAATATCCCCCTGAGGAGGAGATCACCCAGATCCTGGACATCGACGTGCAGGTGGGCCGCACCGGCGCGCTCACGCCGGTGGCGCGGCTCAAGCCGGTGCAGGTGGGTGGCGTGACGGTCACCAATGCCACCTTGCACAACGAGGATGAAATCCGGCGCAAGGACATCCACATCGGCGATTACGTGATCGTGCGCCGGGCGGGTGACGTGATTCCGGAGGTCGTGGCCGTGGTGAAGGAACGCCGTCCCCGCGACGTCCGTCCCTTCCACATGCCCAGGCAGTGCCCAATATGCGGCTCGCGGGTGATACGGCTGGAGGGCGAAGCGGTGGCCCGCTGCAGCGGCGGCCTGTATTGTCCGGCCCAGCGCAAACAGGCCCTGCTGCATTTCGCCAGCCGCCGCGCCCTGGACATCGAAGGTCTGGGCGAGAAGCTGGTGGACCAGCTGGTGGACCGGGGCCTGGTGAAAACCGCGGCCGACCTCTACCACCTGGATCTGCAGACCTTGGCCGGGCTCGAGCGCATGGGCGAGAAATCGGCCCGTAATCTGCTCGATGCGATCGAGCGCAGCAAGCACACGACCCTGGAGCGCTTCATCTACGCGCTGGGCATCCGCAACGTGGGCGAGGCCACGGCCCGGGATCTGGCGCGGCATTTCGGCGCCCTGGACCCGCTGATGCACGCGAGCGTGGAGGCGCTCACGGAGGTCCCCGAGGTGGGCCCCGTGGTGGCCGAGAGCATCGCGCAGTTCTTTGCCGAGCCCCACAACCGCGAGGTCATCGCGGCCTTGCGGCGCGCCGGCGTGCACTGGGAGGAAGGCAGGCCGGCACGCAAGGCCGCCGTTCCGGGTGTGGCGGGCAAGACTTTCGTGCTCACCGGCACGCTGCCCCACTGGACCCGCGACGAAGCCAAGCAAAGAATCGAGGCCGCAGGCGGCAAGGTGAGCGGCAGCGTTTCCAGCAAGACCGACTACGTGGTGGTCGGGGCCGATCCGGGCAGCAAGCTCGCCAAGGCCGAGGCCCTGGGCATTCCGCTGCTGGACGAGGCGGGACTGAGAGCCCTGCTGGGTGAACAGCCCGGCGGGAACTGAGGAAAGGGAATGAAGAAGACACTCAGCAAGGCGGTCTATCCGGTGGCGGGAATGGGGACCCGCTTCCTTCCCGCCACCAAGGCGAGCCCCAAGGAGATGCTGCCCATCGTGGACAAGCCCCTGATCCAGTATGCGGTGGAGGAGGCCATCGCCGCCGGACTCACGGAAATGGTGTTCGTGACGGGCCGCAGCAAGCGCGCCATCGAGGACCATTTCGACAAGAACTACGAGCTGGAAGCCGAGCTGGCGGCGCGGGGCAAGACCGAGACCCTGGCTGCGCTGCGCAACATGCTTCCGCCCCACGTGAGCTGCGTCTATACGCGCCAGCCGGAAGCGCTCGGACTGGGGCACGCGGTGCTGTGCGCCCACCCCGTGGTGGGCGCCGAACCCTTCGCGGTGATCCTGGCCGACGACCTCATCGACGCCCATCCCCCGGTGCTGGCCCAGATGGTCGCCCTCTACGAGCGGTATCAGTGTTCCATTCTGGGTGTGCACCGAGTCGAGCGGGCGCACACGCGCTTCTATGGTATCGTGGCGGCCGAGGCGGCCGGCGAACGGCTGTGGAAGGTGACCGGCATCGTGGAAAAGCCCGCGCCCGAGGCCGCGCCGTCCACGCTGGCGGTGGTGGGACGTTATCTGCTCACGCCCCGGGTGTTCGACCTGCTGCGGGAGGTGAGGCCGGGGGCCGGCGGCGAGATCCAGCTCACCGACGCCATCGCGGCGCTGCTCGAGGAGGAGCCCGTGCTGGCCTACGAATTCACCGGCACCCGCTATGACTGCGGCAGCAAGCTCGGCTATCTCAAGGCGACGATGGACTATGGTCTCAAGCATCCCGAGGTGGGGGATGCGTTCCGGGACTACCTCCTCGGCCTGCACTGCGCCCTGCCGCCGAAATCCTGATTTGCCGCTTGGGAGGACGAACCATGGCCGACAAGCTGATGATCGTGATGGTCAACACCGACCCGCGCAATCCGGCCGAGCTGGGTGCGCCCTTCTTCCAGGCCACGGTGGCCGCGGCCATGGAGTATGACGTGGAGGTGATCCTCACCGCGGCGGCAGGGGAGCTGGCCAAGCGCGGCGTGGCGGAGCGCATCCAGGTCAAGGAAGGCAGCGGCAAGAGCGTGTATGACTTCATCCGTGACGCCCACGAGGCAGGCGTGCGCTTCAAGGTCTGCACCCCCACGCTGGAACTGTGGGGCGAAGACCTGATTCCCGAGATCGAGGAAACCGTGGGTGGCGCCTATCTCATCCAGCGTGCCATGGAAGACGATACGGTGACGTTCACCTACTGAGGGGGCGAAGGTGCTGGGTGCGGACAAGGCGCGGGCGCTGCTCGCCAACGCAGAACTCCTCTACTCCGCCGAAGCGGTGCAGGCGGCCATCCGCCGCGTCGCCGCGGACATCACCGCCCGGCTGGGGCAGCGTTACCCGCTGGTCCTGTCGGTCATGGGCGGCGCCGTGGTGTTCAGCGGCCAGCTGCTGCCGCTGCTGCGCTTCCCCCTGGATTTCGACTATGTGCACGCGAGCCGCTATGGCAATGCCACGGCCGGCTCCGAGCTGGTCTGGAAAGTCATGCCGGGCGAGAGCGTGAAGGAGCGGGTGGTGCTGGTGCTCGACGACATCCTCGACCAGGGGCACACCCTGGCGGCCATTCGCGACAAGTTGCTGGAGCGGGGCGCCGCCGAGGTGTACACCGCGGTGCTGGCCGACAAGGATACCGGCCGGGACAAACCCCTGAACGCGGATTTCGTGGGCCTGACGGTGCCCGACCGGTATGTGTTCGGCTGTGGCATGGATGTTCACGGCGCCTGGCGCAAC
>JBBINK010000153.1:0-6204 GCA_037443925.1 Betaproteobacteria bacterium | reverse complement strand
GACTATCTGGCCATCGTCACCCTGGGCTTCGGCGAGATCATCCGCATCTTCATGAACAACCTCAATGCGCCGGTCAACATCACCAACGGGCCGCAGGGCATCAACCTGATCGACCCGGTGAGCTTTGCCGGCCTGTCCCTGGGCAAGACGCAGACGGTGTTCGGCATCACCCTGACCGCCGCTCATTTCTACTACTACCTGTTCCTGGTCTTCACGCTGGCGACCATCTTCGTGGCCTATCGGCTCGAGCACTCGCGCATCGGCCGCGCCTGGGCGGCGATCCGCGAGGACGAGGTGGCGGCCGCGGCGATGGGCATCAACACGCGCAACGTGAAACTGCTCGCCTTCGCCATGGGGGCGGCATTCGGTGGACTGGCCGGCGGGCTGTTCGCGGCCTTCCAGGGCTTCATCAGTCCGGAGAGCTTCACGCTGTGGGAGTCGATCTTCATCCTGTGCATGATCGTGCTGGGCGGCATGGGGCACATCCCAGGGGTGATCCTGGGCGCCGTGCTGCTCACGGTGCTGCCCGAGGCCCTGCGCTATCTCGGCGACTGGCAGCGCGCCGCCCTGGGGCGGGTGGTGGTCGATCCGGGCGATTTGCGCATGCTGCTCTTCGGGGTGGCGCTGGTGTTGATGATGGTGTATCGGCCCGAGGGATTGATCCCCTCGCGCCAGCGCCGGCGCGAGTTTCACGCCGACGATGGCGCGGCTGCCCAGGAGCAGGCCAGCCTCTACGACAGCCGGGCCTGAGCCAGATGACCGAGCTGTTGAGCGTCGTCGGTGTCAGCAAGCGCTTCGGGGGCATCGCCGCCCTCGACGACGTGAGCCTTGCCGTGCGGGCAGGCGAGATCTACGGCCTGATCGGCCCCAACGGGGCGGGCAAGACCACCCTGTTCAACTGCATGACCGGGCTGTACACCGTGAGCGCGGGGGAGATCCGCCTGGACGGCCGTCCGATCCACAACCGCAAGCCCCACATGATCGTCGCCATGGGCTTTGCGCGCACCTTCCAGAACATCCGCCTGTTCGCCAACATGACGGCTCTGGACAACGTCCTGGTGGGCCGCCATGTGCGCACACGCGCCGGCGTGCTCGGCGCCATCCTGCGCGATGCCGGCACCCGCGCCGAGGAGGCGGCCAGCCGCGAGCGGGCCCGACAGCTGCTGGATCTCGTCGGCCTGGGCAAGCGGGCGCGAACCCTGGCAGGCCACCTGGCCTATGGCGAGCAGCGGCGGCTGGAAATCGCGCGGGCCCTCGCCACGGAACCCCGGCTGCTCGCCCTCGACGAGCCGGTGGCCGGCATGAATCCGGCGGAGCGCCACGCCATGGGCGAGCTGTTCCAGCGTCTGCGTGAACAGGGGCTCACCCTGCTGCTCATCGAGCACGACGTCAAACTGGTCATGGGCCTGTGTGACCGGGTGGCGGTGCTCGACTATGGCCGCAAGATCGCCGAGGGCCCGCCTGGCCAGGTCCGTCAGGATCCGGCGGTGATCGCCGCCTATCTCGGGACGGAGACCGCTTCATGAGTCTGCTCACGGTCAGGCAGCTCAAGGTGGCCTATGGCGGCATCCAGGCCGTGCGCGGCATCGACCTGGACGTCGCGGCAGGGGAGCTGGTGTGCCTGATCGGCGCCAACGGCGCCGGCAAGACCAGCACCCTGCGGGCGCTCATGGGGCTGGTTCGCGCGGACGGTGACATCCGCCTGGCTGGTCAGCGCCTCACCGGCCTGCCCACCCACCTCATCGCCCGCATGGGCGTCGCCCTGGTGCCCGAGGGTCGGGGCATCTTCGCGCGCATGACCGTGGCCGAGAACCTCGCCATGGGAGCCTATGCCCGCCGTGATGCCGGGGTGGCGGCCGATCTCGCCCGGGTCTATGAGCTTTTTCCCCGCCTGGCCGAACGCAGAGCGCAGCTGGCCGGCACGCTGTCCGGCGGCGAACAGCAGATGCTGGCCATTGGGCGCGCGCTGATGAGCCGGCCGCGCCTGCTGCTGATGGACGAACCCAGCATGGGGCTCGCCCCCCTGATGGTGTCCAGGATCTACGAGACCATCCAGGCCATCGTCCGCGACGGTGTCACCCTCCTGCTGGTGGAGCAGAACGCCCACCTCGCCCTCCAGGTGAGCCAGCGCGCCTACGTCATGGAAAGCGGCAGCATCCGCCTGTCGGGTGCCAGCAGCGACCTGAAGCGCGACCCGGCCGTGCAGGCCGCCTACCTGGGCCACTGAGCTCCCGAGCAGCCCGCCTGTGCGCCGCGCGTGGCGGCAGGCATCCGTGCTCCACCGCATCCGGGTTCACCCTTCGCGTCGGCGGCCAATCCCCGGTACAATATGCCTGCCACCCGCGCTTCCGGCGCCAGGGTGGTGGACGCAGACAAGTGCTTTACAAGGGCGTCCTCGCTGCCTATAATGGCGCGCTTTCTGGGGGTATAGCTCAGCTGGGAGAGCGCTTGCATGGCATGCAAGAGGTCAGCGGTTCGATCCCGCTTACCTCCACCAGTTAGCGAGGCACGGTGCGGCGGCTAGGCGTCATCTCGGTTTGGATCGGCATCCTGGCCACTGCGGTTGGTTTGGTGGTCGGATTCATCCAACTGGCTGCCGGAGACGACGCCACAGGCGTACCGTGGCTCAGTCTGGTACCACTGGGGTTCGCCCTGATGCTCTTCGGAGTCGGGGCCACCCAGCTCACCAGAAAATAGCAATCGACTAAGCACCGCGTTTAGTCCCCATCGTCTAGAGGCCTAGGACATCGCCCTTTCACGGCGGTAACCGGGGTTCGAATCCCCGTGGGGACGCCAACTAGAAAGCCACCTTCGGGTGGCTTTTTTCATTCCTGGGGTGCGTCACGGCCGCGAGGGGCAGCGTTCAAGGGTGGCTTTGCCGGCGCCCTCGATCCGCCCGGCGTGACGCGCACACACGGCTGCACCGGGTCCGACGGGCACGTCCGTGAACCAAGGCGGACGCACCAAGGCCCGCAGCCCTTCGGCGACGGCCGGGACAATGCCATGGAAGCGGGGCGCGCGCTGCGAAGTGGCAGCTTGCCAACCAGAGACCCGCGTGCCACGACATCCGGCCTCCCCGTGATGACCGTGGCCGAAAGTTTGGTTCCGTGGCATCCTCTGGCGACTACCCGCCCGTCATGGACTAGGCGTATCCGACTACTTGCGAACTGTACGTTTTGCTGGGAGAATGCGCCGAATTGACTAGATGCCGCCAGGAAAACCGGCGCCCCAGTCCGGTTGGTCTCGGACGGGCGCCGAGGGATCGCGGCGGCATAACTTATAAAAAAGTGTGCCATGAGCGCACGGGGTCGGCACGGTCCCGGCCAAACCGAAGAACGGCGAAGGAGGAGGGCGATCACGCGACGGCGGGCAGTTTGTCCCTGTCCTTTGCGTTCATCCTCACGAAATGCCATATGCTGGTTGGGCTGCGCCGGCAAGAACCAGATGGGGCAGGTTTTGCTGGGTGGATGGAAAGACAATCGACAAGGAGGGGGTCCAATGAAACAAATCACCAAATACGCGCTATCCCTGTCAGCCGGCGCATTGCTGGCCGTGCCGGCAGCGGCGTGGGCGACCAACGGTTACTTCGTACCCGGCACGGGTGCCAAATCGCTCGGCATGGGAGGTGTGGGGATTGCCTATGCGCAGGATGCGCTGGCGGGCGCGGTGAATCCCGCGGGAATCGTCGATGTCGGGACGCGCGCCGACATGGGTGTCGGCTTGTTCAACCCCGAACGGCGGTCCGCGGTGCCGGCGGGACAGAAGCCCGGATTCCCATTTATCGGTCCAAATGCAAATATGGGGTTCTCGGGAGATAGCTGGAGCAATCACAAGCTCTTCCCGGTACCCAGTGCGGGCTTTGCCATGCAGTGGGATGACCAGCTCGCCTTCTCCATTGCGGCGGTCGCCAATGGGGGTATGAACACCAGCTATAACGCCAACTTTTTCGATTACAACAATACTGCGACATCGCCCATTGGTGTTGATCTGATGCAGCTGTTCGTGCCCATCACGGCTGCCTACAAGGTCACCCCGACCCAGTCGCTTGGTCTCTCCGTCGTTTACGTGCGCCAGCGCTTTGCCGCGAGAGGCCTCGAATCCTTCAAGTTCTTTGGTGTGTCGAGTGACAACAACAATCTGACGGGCAATGTCCACGACTATTCGGAAGGCTACGGCTGGCGGCTGGGTTGGGGCGGCAAGTTCATGGACGACCGTCTGACGGTTGGCCTGACTTACGCGCCGAAGACGAAGATGAGCAAGTTCGAGCATTACCGCGGACTCTTCGCGCAGCACGGCGAGTTCGATATTCCGGAGAACTATGGGCTGGGCCTCACGTTCAAGCTTACGGATGCCGTCAACGTGGCTTTCGACTATGTGCGCATCAATTACGGCGGCGTTCCCTCGATTGCCAACCCAGGGCCGGGTAACGCCCCGGGCATGAACAACCCTCCATGGACCTGCATCCCGCCCAACGCGCCCTGCAAAACGGGTGAATCCGCTGGTATGGGCTTCGGCTGGCATAACCAGAACGTATACAAGCTGGGTGTGGATTACCGCTACGACAAGAACTGGACCTTCCGTGCGGGCTACAACTACGGCAAATCGCCCATCGATGATAACCAGCTCACCTTCAACCTGCTTGCACCGGCTACGACGGAGAAGCATTACACCGTGGGGCTGACCTATCAGATCAGTGAGGACAACGAGCTCACTCTCAGCTATCTATATGCCGCCCGAAACAAGCAGTCCGCGTGCGGTCTCCATATGCTGGGTTGCGCCGAGTTCGAGATGTATCAGAGGCAGGTGGACATTGCCTATAGCTGGAAGTTCTGATGCGAGGCTGACGGGACGCAACGTCACCTTCGGGTCAAGGAAAGCGGCCGCAGGGCCGCTTTCTTTTTGGGCGTGTTCCGCAGGCGCATCCCCGTGGAAGGGAATCGCTCCGCCCTCCAGACCGCGAATCCCGTGGGGACGGGTTGCCGGTGGGGTGCTATGGCACGGTGTGGCAGGCCCGCCGCCAATCACGTGCAGACACCGAGGAGCCATCATCGCGGGGCCGCGCAGGACGCCAACTACTCCGGGCCGCGGCAGCCGTTGGACGGATCCGTGCGTCCCGCGGCTGCCGCGGGAGCAGGCGGCTGCCAAGCACGTTTCTCACTCGGAGATCAAGGTCGGGCCCGATGTCCGTGCGCTACCCCGGGTGCTTAGCGCTGGCAGGTACCCGCCTGCCAATTTCCATCGGTGTGCACATGTCCTTGTGCCTGATGTTCCGCGCTGCGTGCTCCCCTTCGGTCGCTTTCCCCATCCA
The DNA here is from genome assembly GCA_037443925.1 of Betaproteobacteria bacterium. Lineage (GTDB taxonomy): Bacteria > Pseudomonadota > Gammaproteobacteria > Burkholderiales > Thiobacteraceae > Thiobacter. Next base: position 896 of record JBBINK010000153.1, on the reverse strand, counting down.
TCAGAACAGAAATGGTGGCCCACACCGATGGGATGCATCGGTCACGAGGCGATCAGTCCACATGACTGCGCAGCCAATCATGAACAGCTGGAAAGAAACGATCCGACGGACAGGTGTTTGTCGAGATTCTTTACACAGAGGACCGATGCCCTCGCGTAACGGATCGCCCGGGACACGAAATCCGCGATAACAGCCTGGATCGACGCCGAATCATCCTATGTGGATTAGGGTGGCTCGCTTCGTGCTTCAGGCGTGTCGGTCCGACTGACCGATGCGGATGCCCTGAAACAGGGTGGTTTCATGCGCGCGTCATGTCGGTCCGCGGCAGGATTTCTGTCTGCGCAACCTGTTGGCGTGGCGCGCCGGCGCCGGTGTGCCTGAGGCATTGAGTCGAGGGGCGCGATTTCGCGCCCCTTTGCGTTGTCCAGTCACGAATTCCTAACCCATCGATGCCTTTTATCGCTTCGGCGCGCCAGCGCCCGGGCCAGGGTGGGGTGGGCAGCAAACCCCGCTGCCTTCAGGGCCTGGATGGCTGGCGTGAGGCTCCCGACGTGGTGGCGAGAGAGGGGTGCGCACCAACGTTCCGGCAAGCCGCATGGAACATTGCAGAAAGGTTAGTCGGGGATTTTTACACCATCTAGCCAAGATGTTTCGCGGCAATGGATGGAGGGATCGCAAAACGTGCGGCAACTTGATGTATTTATGAGAGAACTAGTCCTAGATGGTCCAAGGTGGCCCGGTTCTTGCTCCATCCGTACCCGGCCGCGTGGCAGATGTGGACTACCTGCAGGGGTTCACTCTAAGGGGCGCGTGTGTCACGTTGGTCTGCCGCAAGATTCTTGTCGGTAACAGCCTTGTCAACTGTGGAGAGGAGATATGTTTAAAACGATGACCTT
>JBBINK010000152.1:0-6347 GCA_037443925.1 Betaproteobacteria bacterium | reverse complement strand
ATTATCCTAAAAACCGCAGTTGAACGGGCCCGAAGGACGGTTCAAGCGGGTGTCTGGCACGAAGCGACGACGCCGCAGGGTCGCCCCCTGCAAGGAGGAGCGCCAAAGCCAGGCGCCCGCTTGGGCCGCAAAGCGGGCACGTAGCGGGTTCACCTTCCGGGTGAGGGCGATTGGAGGCAAAATCGGCTACGTCATCGATCGGTTACGAACACAAAAGAGCGGTCAACTGCGGTTTTTAGGATTATACCCGAGGCGCCCCGGCCGTCCCTACTTGGAGTACTTGCGGATCGCTTCCTGGATCTCGGCGATGGCCTTCTCGATGTCGGCCTCGGTCACCGGCGTCTTGCTGCCGGGATCCCCGCTCACGCTGAAGGGGTCGAGCTGGGTGCTCACCTCGTCCATGAGCATGGCCTGGGTGGTGACCAGTTCCTGGTGCAGGCCGCGCTTGACCGGCTCGCCCCAGGTCATGCCGATCGCCGACAGGTTGTCGCCGTCCTCGCCGCCGCGGAATTCCGCGTGGTCCAGCAGTTCCGGCACGGCGGTGGTGATGGTGTAGGTGTCGAGGATCGACGCGATCTCCGTTTCCGACAACATCCCCCATACGCCATCGGTACACAGCAGGAAGGTGTCGCCCTGCTGCACGGGATAGCGGCGCGACAGCTCCACCTCCGGCGGCAGGATGCCTCCCAGGCAGTTGTAGATCTTGTTGCGTTCGGGGTGGGTGAGCATCTCCGCCTCGGTGATGCGGCCCTGATCGAACAGCTGGCGCACCTTGGAGTGGTCCTGGGTGCGTGCAATGAGCCGCTGGCCCCGGAAGAAGTACAGGCGCGAATCACCCACGTGTGCCCAGCAGGCCGTGTCGTGCTGCACCACACAGGCGACGCAGGTGGTCCGCGGCGACTCCAGCAGGCCGTGTTTGTCGGCATAGTCCGTGATCGCCTTGTGGGCGGAATGGAGCGCGTGGTTGAGGAAGGCGAGCGGGTCCTTGAGGACGGGGCGGGCGTGCTTCTGGAACAGCTCGGTGATCATCTGCACCGTGATCTGCGCCGCGACCTCGCCATGGAAGTGGCCTCCCATGCCATCGGCCACCACCATCAGCAGCGCATCCTTGCTGTAGGAATAGGCGACCCGGTCCTGGTTGTATTTGCGGCCGCCCTGGCGGCTGGCCTGGGAGATCGAGAACTTCATGGAGTCCGGTCAGAAGATTTCCTTGGTGAGGGTGGATTTGATGCTGGCGATGAGGGATTTCTTCTTTTCCGGCTCCGGCACCACCTCCATCAACGCTTTCTGCAGCTGGAACACGCTTTGCGGCCGGTCCATGTAGTTGAGTTGCAGGCACCAGTCGATGATTTCCAGGAGCTGGTCCGAGTACTGGCCACCCCAGAGTTTCTTCGCCGAGGCGAGCTTGTCGTTCTGCAGGCGCTGGTCGGCAGCCTGGGGGGCGAAGCCGGCCAGGCAGGCGAACATGCTTGCGCCCACGCTGTAGATGTCGGTCCAGGGCCCCAGGATGTCACGGTTCTTGTACTGCTCGGGGGCGGCGAAGCCGGGCGTGTACATGGGCGAGAGCCGGCTCTTCTCGTTGGTCAGGGTCTGGCGTGCCGCGCCGAAATCCAGCAGCACCGGCGAGCCGTCCAGGCGGATGTAGATGTTGGCCGGCTTGATGTCCAGATGGAGGATCTTGTGGGTGTGCACCTCGCGCAGGCCGTTGAGCAGCTCCGCGAACACGCGCCGGATGAAGCTTTCCTTCACCGTGCGCTTGCGTGACTGGATTTCCTCCTGCAGCGTCTTGCCCCGCTCGTAACGCATGACCATGTACACGGTCTCGTTGGCCCGGAAGAAATTGATCACGCGCACCACGTTGGGATGGTTGATCTTGGCGAGCGCCCGACCTTCCTCGAAGAAGCACTTCATGCCATAGCGGAAGGTGGCGAGGTTCTCGGCGGTGGTGGCCTGCACCACCGATCCCTCTTCCCGCAGCACCAACTGGCTGGGCAGATATTCCTTGATGGCGACGGGCACGCCATTCTCGTCATGGGCCAGATAGACGATGGAAAACCCGCCGCCCGACAGCTGTTTGGCCACCTTGTAATTGAGCAGCTGGTAGCCTTCCGGGAGCGCCCGGTTGGGTTGTGTCGCCATGGGTTGACCTGGAGAAAAGCCTAAGTATGCGCCGCGATTTGACAAAACGTCTGTTTGTTGCCATTTTCGGCATTTGTCCTGCCGAAGTAAAGGCCGATCGCTCCCGGGAGCAGCACCATGATCCACAGCATGACCGGCTATGCCACCGCCAGCCGGGAATTGCCCAACGGCACCCTCAACCTGGAACTCAAGTCCGTCAACAGCCGCTACCTGGACCTGCAGTTTCGCATCGCCGAGGAGCTGCGCGCCTTCGAGCCCGCGCTGCGGGAGCTGGTGGTGGCGCGGCTCGGCCGCGGCAAGGTGGAATGCCGGCTGGGCATCACGCCCCGTGCCGGCGAGCCCGCGGCCCTGCACATCGATCCGGCGCTGCTCGACCGACTGCTGGAGCTGGACCGTGAGGTGCGGGCGGTCGCGCCCACCGCGGCGCCCCTGTCCGTGGCCGACATTTTGCGCTGGCCGGGCATGCTGGCCACGGAGGAGGTCTCGCGGGAGGCGGTGCGGGAGGCGGCGCTGGCGCTCATGCGCCAGGCGCTGGACGAACTGGACGCCAGCCGCGCGCGGGAGGGTGAGAAGCTCGCGGCCCTGATCCTCGATCGCGTGGCCCAGATGCGCCGGCTGGCCGAGGCGGTCCGGCCCAAGCTGCCGGAGGTGATCGCCGCGCTTCAGGAGCGCCTCGCGGCGCGACTGGCGGAAGCGGGTGCGGCGGCCGATGACGAGCGTATCCGTCAGGAAATCGTGCTGTTCGCCCAGCGCATCGACGTGGATGAGGAGCTGTCGCGCCTGTCGGCCCACCTGGACGAGGTGGAGAGGGTGCTGGCCAAGGGCGGCGCGGTGGGCAAGCGATTGGACTTCCTGATGCAGGAACTCAACCGCGAGGCCAACACCCTGGGCTCGAAGTCGGTGAATGCGGACGTGTCGCAGATCGCCATGGAGCTCAAGGTGTTGATCGAGCAGATCCGGGAACAGGTGCAGAACATCGAATGAGGTAAGGGCGCATGTCGGGTAACGTTTTCGTCGTGTCGGCGCCGTCGGGCGCGGGCAAGACCAGTCTGGTGCGGGCGCTGTTGCAGGCCGATCCCCAGGTGAAGCTGTCCATCTCCTACACCACCCGGCCGCCGCGCCCGGGCGAGGTGGACGGCGTGCATTATCACTTCGTCTCCAAGGAGCGCTTCATGGAAATGCTCGAGCGGGGCGATTTTCTGGAGAGCGCCGAGGTCTATGGCAACTACTACGGCACCTCGCAGCGCTGGATCGAGGAGCAGCTGGCCGCGGGCCAGGACATCCTGCTGGAGATCGACTGGCAGGGAGCGGCCCAGATTCGCCGGCTCATGCCCGAGGCGGTTTCCATTTTCATCCTGCCCCCCTCGGTCGCCGCGCTGCGTGAGCGTCTCAAGGGGCGCGGCCAGGATGCCGAGGAGGTGATCGAGCGGCGGCTGGCGGCCGCGCGCGAGGACATGAGCCATGTGGCCGAGTTCGATTATGTTATCATTAACGACGATTTCGCCACGGCCAGCCTCGATCTGCAGGCGGTCGTGCGCGCCCAGCGCCTGCGCGTCGCGCGCCAGCTCGCCCGCCACGAGCGGCTGCTGCAGGCATTGCTGGGTTGACCGCATTCATCACCGGATTCCAGCGAGGTAAAACATGGCACGCATCACCGTCGACGATTGCCTGAAGCACATTCCCAACCGCTTCGAGCTGACGCTGGCGGCCACTGCCCGCGCACGCCAGATCGCCAACGGCGCCACGCCGCTGGTGGAGCCCAACCGGGACAAACCCACGGTCATCGCCCTGCGCGAGATCGCTGCCGGCAAGGTGGGCATGGAAGTGCTCAACAAGGGGCAGGCCTGAGGCTTGCCCCGCCCGCTGCCACGCAGCCCATGATCCACCATGCACCTGATCGAGCTTCGTGAGCAGCTAACCTACCTCAAGCCCGAAGACATCGCCCTCGTCGAAAGGGCCTACCAGTTCAGCAAGCAGGCCCACGAGGGCCAGTTCCGCAAGAGCGGCGATCCCTACATCTCCCATCCCGTGGCCGTGGCCAGTCTGCTGGCCAGGTGGCACCTGGACGCCCAGGCGCTGTGCGCCGCCCTGCTCCACGACGTCGTCGAAGACACCAGCGTGTCCAAGGAAGAGATCGCCGAACGCTTCGGCAAGCCGGTGGCGGAGCTGGTGGATGGCGTGTCCAAGCTGGACCGGATCGAGTTCCAGACCGAGGCGCACCAGCAGGCGGAAAACTTCCGCAAGATGCTGCTGGCGATGGCGCGGGACGTGCGCGTCATCCTGATCAAGCTGGCGGATCGCCTGCACAACATGCGCACCCTGGATGCGATGCCTCCCGACAAGCGCAAGCGCATCGCCAAGGAGACGCTGGAGATCTATGCCCCCATCGCCAACCGGCTGGGCCTCAACAGCCTCTATCAGGAACTGGAGGACCTCGCCTTCCGCTATCTCTATCCCACCCGCTATCAGGTGCTGGCGCGCGCCGTCAAGGCCGCGCGGGGCAACCGCAGGGCGCTGGTGGAGAAGGTGCGGGAGGCCATCGCCCAGAAGCTCCAGGAAGCGGGCATCGAGGCCACCGTCACCGGCCGCGAGAAGCATCTGTACAGCATCTACCGCAAGATGCAGGAGAAGGGGCTGTCCTTCTCCGAGGTGTTCGACATCTACGGCTTCCGCGTGGTGGTGAAGGACGTGCCCAGCTGCTATCTGGCGCTGGGCGTGCTGCACAACCTGTACAAGCCGATTCCCGGCAAGTTCAAGGACTACATCGCCATTCCCAAGGCCAATGGCTACCAGTCCCTGCACACGCACCTGTTCGGTCCGTTCGGCACGCCCATCGAGGTGCAGATCCGAACCCAGGAGATGCACAAGATCGCCGAGGCCGGCGTGGCCTCCCACTGGCTTTACAAGACCGGCGAGGAGCCCATGGACGGGGCCCAGCAGAAGGCCCACCAGTGGCTGCAGAGCCTGCTGGAGATCCAGAGCGAATCCGGCGACGCGGTGGAGTTCCTGGAGCACATCAAGGTCGATCTGTTCCCCGACGAGGTGTATGTCTTCACGCCCAAGGGCAAGATCATGGCGCTGCCCCGCGGCGCGACGGCCGTGGATTTCGCCTATGCCGTGCACACGGACGTGGGCAACCATTGCGTCGCGGTGAAGATCAACAACGAGCTCGCTCCCCTGCGCACGGAGCTCAGGAATGGCGACCGGGTCGAGATCATCACCTCGCCCACGGCCCATCCCCATCCTGCGTGGCTCGGCTACGTGGTCACCGGCAAGGCGCGGTCCCACATCCGCAACTACCTCAAGCGCATGCGCATCGCAGAGGCGGCCAGTCTCGGCGAGCAGCTTCTGGCCCAGGCGCTGCGGGCCCTCAACAGCGAGCTGTCCCAGGTGGACGAGGCCCATTGGGGCGAGCTTCTGAAGGAATACGGGCTGCAGAGCAAGCAGGAGCTTCTGGCGGAAATCGGTCTGGGCAAGCGCCTCAATCTGGTGGTGGCGCGGCGGCTTTTGTCCATCGGCGAGGAGCCGGCCGACCGCAAGGCGCTGGGCGCCATCACCATTCGCGGCACCGAAGGACTGGCGGTGCAGTTCGCCAAATGCTGCCGGCCCATTCCGGGCGACCCCATCATCGGATTCATCAGCAAGGACCAGGGGTTGGTGATCCACACCCACGACTGTCCCGCGGTGGCCAAGTTCCGCGAGGACCCCGACAAGTGGGTGGACGTGGAATGGGACCTGGAGAAGCGCGGCCTGTTCGAGGTCACGCTCAAGCTGGTGGTGGCTAACCAGCGGGGCGTCCTGGCCAAGGTAGCGGCCGCCATCGCCGATGCCAATTCCAACATCGAAAACGTGAGCATGGAGGAGGAACCGGGCAGCGCCTACACGTCCATGTACTTCACGCTGCAGGTGGAGGACCGCAACCACCTGGCGCGGGTGATGCGTGAACTGCGCCAGATTCCCGAGGTGGCCCGGATCACGCGCATGAAGGGGTGAGGGGTGAGGCGCGCGGCGCTTCAGCCCTGACCCCTCGACTGACGGAAGCCAAACATGAGCAAGCAGATCATCAAGACCGACGACGCGCCCCAGGCCATCGGAACCTACTCGCAGGCGGTGCGGGTGGGCGGCACGGTGTACCTGTCCGGGCAGATTGGACTCGACCCCGCCACCATGACGCTGGTGGAAGGCATCGAGCAACAGATCCACCGCGT
>JBBINK010000151.1:0-6358 GCA_037443925.1 Betaproteobacteria bacterium | reverse complement strand
CGGCGCGGGTGGTGGAGCGCCAGCGTGGGGCCGGGAGTCTCACCGTGATCCAGGTGGACGAGGCGTCGCGCCGCAAGCTGGAGCAGCTCGCGGCCGGCTTCGAGAAGACCGAACTCAAGCCGGTGGCCTGCCGCTTGCCCTGAGCCGGCTTTCGGGCTCCGTGGGGAAGATCTTGCCCGGATTGAGCAGCCCCTTGGGGTCGAACACGTCCTTGATCGCCTTCATCAGCGCCAGGGTCGCCGCGTCGATTTCGCGCCCCACGTAGGGCCGCTTCTCCCGGCCCACGCCGTGTTCCCCCGACAGGGTGCCCCTGAGGCCGATCACCAAGTCGAAGATGCGGTCCAGGCACCGTTCCGCCCGCCGGGACTGGTCCGGGTCGTCCGGATCCACCAGCAGGTTGACGTGGATGTTGCCGTTGCCGGCATGGCCGAAATTGACGTTGGCCACGCGGTGTTCCCGGGCGAGTTCGGCCACGCCCATCAGGAACTCCGGCAGCCGTGACACGGGCACGGCCACATCCTCGTTGATCTTGCGGGGGGCGATGTCCCGCAGCAGGGGCGAGAGCGCCTTGCGGGCCGCCCACAGGGTCTGCGCCTGGGGCACGGGCTCAGCGGCGATGAGATCCGGATCCGCGCATGCCGCGAGGATGCCCTCCTGGGCCAGGGCGACTTCGCCGGGGCTTCCGTCCACCTCGATCATGAGCATGGCCTGGGATGCGGCGGGGACCAGGCCCGGGTAGTGGCTGCGGATGAGGTCGAGGGCGCCCCGGTCGAGGAATTCCAGGGCGCTGGGCAGTCGCGGCTGGCCCATGATGCGCGTGATGGCCCGGGCGCAGGCTTCCAGGCTGCGGTAGTGGGCGGTGACGCCGGCCGTGGATTCGGGCAGGGGCGTGAGCTTGAGCACAGCCTCGGTGATGACGGCCAGGGTCCCCTCGGAGCCGATGAGCAGCCGGGTCAGGTCGTAGCCCACCACGCCCTTCGTGGTATAGGTGCCGGTGTGGATCAGCTCTCCCCGGCCGGTGACGGCGGTCAGCGCCAGCACGTGGTCGCGCGTCACGCCATACTTCACCGCGTGGGGGCCGGCGGCGCAGGTGGCCAGGTTGCCCCCTACCGAGCAGAAGGCGGCGCTGGACGGATCGGGGGGCCAGAAGAAACCGTGGGCGCGGGCCGCTGCCTGCACTTCCTCATTGAGCACCCCGGGCTGCACGACCATCACCCGGTTGGGAGCGTCCACCGCGAGGATGCGGCGCATCCGCTCCAGGGAAAGCACCAGACCACCCCGTTCCGGAATGCTGCCGCCTGCGGTGCCCGTGCCCCGACCCCGGGGGGTGACGGGCACGCCATGGGCGTTGCAGGCGAGGAGGATCTGCCGAACCTCCTCGCTGTCCAGGGGAAAGGCCACCGCGTCCGGGATCTGAAGCTTGCGGCTGTTGTCGTAGCCGTAGGCCAGACAGTCGGCGGGGCCGGTGAGGAACCGGTCGGGGCCGAGCAGGCGCACGAGCTGGGACTGGAAATCGGCGGGCAACATGGGACCTTCCGCAAAGGGCTGCCCATGGTAGCACCGATGGGCCGCGCCGGGGTTTACGGCAGGCGCACCACGGCGAGCAGGATGTCGTCCTCCGGTGTCTGCTGGCCCAGATGCCGGCGCAGTCGCGCGACGATGGCCTCGAAGGGGTTGTCCGGCAGAGCCTGCTGGATGGCTTCGAGCAGGGCATCCTCGCCCAGCGCGGTGTCGCGGACGTGGCCGGCCTCGGTCAGCCCGTCGGAGTAGATGACCAGCCACCCGGGTTCGGACCAGCTGTGCTGCTCCACCGCCGCCGCTTCCGTGGCGTCCGCCCGGATGCCCAGGGGCAGACAGGGCCGGCCGACGAAGCTGAGGGGCGCTCCGCTGAGATAGAGCACCGGCCGGGGCATGCCCGCCGTCCACAATGCCAGAGTCCGTCGGGCCTCATCGACCACCACGAGGCTGGCCGCCACGAAATGGCCGGTCGGGACGATCTCGCTCAGACGCTGGCTCATTTCGTTCACGATCACGCCCAACTCCAGCCCTTTGCCGGCCATGGCGCGGAAGATGCCGGCCAGGGGCAGCAGGCTCACCGCCGCCGGCAGCCCATGGCCGATGGCGTCGGCCGCCAACAGATACAGGCGGCCATCGGGGCTGCGCTGGCTGAGGATGATGTCGCCGCTGAAGGTCTCCGCCGGGATCACGGTCCAGGAAAGCAGGGGATCGTCGGGGCGGCCCCGGGAGGTCATGCGTTCCACCAGATCACGGGTGAGGCGGTGCTCTTCCTCCACCCGCTCCCGGTAGCGCGCCAGCTCGGCCAGGCTGTGGGCGAGACGCTGCTCCTGGCGCTTGCGCTCGGAGATGTCCTCGATCACCGCCACGAAATGCTTGCGCCCCAGCCACTCCATTTCGGTGAGGGCGACGGAAATGGGCACCAGCGTGCCGTCCTTGCGCTTGCCGAAGATGTCGCGTCCGCGGCCCATGACCGTGGCCTCGCCGGTCGCGCGGTATCGGGCCATGTAGGCGTCGTGCCGGTGGGCGTCGGGCAAGGGCATGAGGATGGATACGTTGCGGCCCACCACCTCGTCGGCACGGTAGCCGAAAATGCGTTCCGCGGCCGGATTGAAGCTTTCCACGATGCCGTTGGCATCGGTGGCCACGATGCCTTCGAGGACGTGGTCGAACAGGGTCTGGAAGCGGTGCATTTCCAGCAGCCGGTGCTCGAGCGCCAGCCCCCGGCTCACCAGATTGAGGCGCCCCAGCAGGGTCTCGGCCTCGGGCGGCTTGGGCAGCCAGTCGTCGATCCCGGTGCTCATGCACAGCCGTGGCTCGGGCGGATCGTCCGCCAGCAGCAGCAGCGGCACCCACCGCTTCGTGCCCACCATTCCCTTGAGCCGCAAGGGCAGACCGAAGTCGTCCTGCCGGCACAAGCCCTCGTCCAGGAGGACGAGATCCGGCCGGCTCTTGGCGAAACGATCCAGGGTCTCCTCCGGGTCGGCCGCCAGCTCCAGCCGGTGGCCCTGGGGCTCGAGCACGCGGGCCAGCCGCTCGCCCGTGGCGGGGCAGGGCGTGGCGGCCAGCACGGCCAGGGCGGAGGGGCACTCCAGGGTTTCGCCGGCCGTGCCGAACTCGGGGCCGGGCAGGCGCATCCATCCCCACGCGTTCATGAAATCGTCGTCCTCCTCGTCCTCCCGCCTCCGCCGGCGCTGCCAGCCCCCCGGGTCGTGGCGGTGTGTTTATAAACCATGTTGACTATATGGGAATCGGCGGCGGCGGGCAATGGCACCGGGGTCAGGAACGGCTGCGGATGTGCTGCAGGAGGGCCGTGGTGGAGCGCACGTGGAGGAAGGGGATGGAATGCACTTGCCCGCCCCGGGCGAGCACCTCCGTAGCGCCGACGATGCGCTCCACGGGCCAGTCGCCGCCTTTGACCAGCACGTCGGGCTGGACCAGACGGATGAGTGCGAGGGGGGTGTCATCCTCGAAGAGGGTCACCAGGGACACGCTCTCCAGCGCGGCGAGCACGGCCATGCGATCCTGCTCGGGGTTGATGGGGCGGTCCTCGCCCTTGCCCTGGCGCCGGACCGAGGCGTCGCTGTTGACGCCCACCACCAGGCTCGCCCCCAGGGCACGCGCCTGGGCCAGGTAGGTCACATGGCCGCGGTGCAGGATGTCGAAACAGCCGTTGGTGAACACCAGGGGGCGGGGCAGCTGGGCCAGGCGGTCTGCGAGCGCCTGGGGTGGGCAGATCTTGGCCTCGAAGGCCGGCGCGGGATAAACCGGCATCAATCCAGGTATTCGAACAGGCGCACCACGCGTTTGACCCCGGGCGTGGTGGCGGCGATGTCGGTGGCCGCGTCGGCCTCGGCGCGCTTGACCAGCCCCATCAGATAGACCACGCCAGCCTCGGTGACCACCTTGACGTGGTTCGCGTTGAACTTGCGGGCATCCACCATGCGCGCCTTGACGCGGGTGGTGATGTAGGTGTCCTGGCTGCGCTCCGGGAAGGAGCTGGGCGCGCCGATGACGGTCTCGTTGTACACCTGGCGCACGTTGGGCACGCCCTTGACGATGTCCGCCACCGCGGCCCGGGTCGCCTCGTCGGGCACCTCGCCGGTGAGGAGCACGGACAGGTTGTAGCTGGTGACGTTGACGTGGGTGTTGCTGCCGAATCGCTCGCCGATGCGGTTGGCGGCCTTGAGCTCGATGTTCTGGTCCTCGACGTAGATGCCCGCGGTGCGGCGATCGTCGGCCATGAGCACGCCGGCGCCGACGCCGGTGGCCACCACCGGGAAACAGCCCCCCAGCGGGGGTGACAGCGAGGCGAAAAACATCAGCAGGACGAGGCTGCGCATCATTCGGCTCCCAACAGCAGGTAATCGATGGCATCGCATAGGCAGTGCAGGGTGAGCAGGTGCACTTCCTGGATGCGGGCGGTGATGCTCGACGGCACGCAGATATGCAGATCGTCGGCGGTCAGAATCTCGGCCATCTGGCCTCCGCCGTTGCCGGTGAGGGCGATGACGCCCACCTCCCTTTCGTGGGCGGCGTGCACGGCCTCCAGCACGTTGCGGGAGTTGCCGCTGGTGGTGATGGCGAGCAGCAGGTCACCGGGCTGACCCAGGGCACGCACCTGCTTCGAGAACACCTGTTCGTAGGCGTAATCGTTGGCGATGGAGGTGAGGGTGGAACTGTCGGTGGTCAGCGCCATGGCCGCCAGACCCGGCCGTTCCCGCTCGAAGCGGTTCAGAAGCTCCGACGAAAAATGCTGCGCATCCGCTGCGGAGCCGCCATTGCCGCAGGCCATGATCTTGCGCTCGTTCATCAGGCAGGCAACCATGCGTTCGGCCGCCTGGGCGATGGGCGCGGACAGCGTCTCCATCGCCTCGAGCTTGAGATGGGCGCTGTCGGCGAACTGTTGGTGAATGCGCGTGGTGAGATCCATGACGGTGTGAGGCAGGCCGCCCTCAATCGGCGGAGAAGGCATCGCGCAGCCATTCTATCGTGGGGGGCGTGCCGGTGCCAAGCAACACCACGTCGAAGCGGCAGGGCGGCACCGGCGCAAGCTGGGCGAGATACTGCCTCGCGGTGGTCACGATCCGCCGACGTTTGGCGGCGGTGATGCTCGCCGCCGCACCGCCGAAGCGACTGCTGCTTCTCAGGCGCACCTCGACGAACACCAGGGTCGGCCCGTCGCGCAGGATGAGATCGATCTCCCCGAACCGGGACCGGTAGCGCCGGGCCACGGGCACCAGCCCCCGGGCCACCAGATGTTCCAGCGCGGCCTGCTCGGCGGCCTCGCCGCGGCCCTGGGTCACGGTTGCGCCTCCTCCAGCAGCACCACGGTGTCCTGCTGGAACTCGCCGGCGAGCCCCTGGCGCCGGAACACCTGGTCCGAACCCAGGGTGATGGTGCCGGTAACACCGTCCAGGGTGAAGCCGGGAGCCGGCAAGCCCCGGAACAGGACGGCCGCCAGACGCTGGGCATCGATGCCGAGGGCATAGAGGCGTTCAAGCTCCACGTTCATCGCTTCACGCGGCCGCGGATAGATCATTACCGCGGGATGATCCGGTGCCAGCAGCCACGGCATGTCGGTGAAGCGTGCGCCGGCCAGATCGACGTTGCGGGGATCCTGCAGCCGTCCGCCAAAGGCCTGGGAGGTGGTGTACACGGGCAGGGCGCCGGGCAGATAGGGCCGCACGGCGCGGGATTCGCCGGCGGTGGCGGCCAGAAAGATCATGTCGGCGCCGGCGGGCTGAGCGAAACCGCGCACCGCGGCCTCGCGCCCGGCGGTGAACCGCAGCTGGGCGGCGAGCGTGCCGCCCAGCGCCTGCCAGCGGGCGGCGAACGCCGCCTGCATGCGCCGGGCCAGGGGCGTGTCGGCCACCACCAGCACCGGGCGGCGCCGTCCGTCCCGCCATGCCATGTCCGCGACCTGACGCGCCTCGTCCTCGGCCGACAGGCCGAACAGGTAGAAGCCGGGCGGCGGCACGAGACCCTCGCGGTCGGGCATGGCGAGCGACAGGGTGGGCACGGCCGTCCGGCCGGTCGCGGCCAGCGCCGCCACCCCGTTGCGGGTGAGCGGCCCCACCACCACCCGGGCGCCGGCGGCGAGTGCACGTTCGTGCACGGCCAGGATGTCCTGCACGTCCCCGCTGGTGGCATAGACGCGAAAGGGCGGCGCATCCGCGTCGGTGGCCGCGGCGGCCGCAAAGCCCTGGCGCACGGCCTCCGCCGGGGCGCGCAGAGCGGGCGCGTTCAGGGGCAGCAGGAGCGCCACGTGCCCTTCCGTGGCTTGGGTGGGGAGCGGATTCTCTGCTACGGTAGCGTCGGCCGCGGCTGCGGGCTGGACCCC
>JBBINK010000150.1:0-6377 GCA_037443925.1 Betaproteobacteria bacterium | reverse complement strand
AGTTCGAAGCCCCGGTTGAGGATCAGGCGTGCCTCGGGGTGGTGCTGCCTGATCTCCCGGATCAGGCTCACCAGGCCGGCCTCTTGGGGGGCGGCGTCCACGCCGTGGACCAGGCGGTGGCTGTCCAGGGTGTCCAGGAAGAAACCCCGCCAGCCCCGCGCCCACAGGGGGGTGAACACGGTCTCGATCCAGTGGCGGCGGCAGGGTTCGCGGCTGTGGTCGAGGATGACGCCGCCCCAGGCGGCGTTGACACCCAGACGGCAGGCGGCGGGGAGGCTGGCCGCGGCCGGATGATCGGCCCGCATCTCACCCACGCTGACGTAGGCGTAGGGCTCGAATCCGGGCCGGCGTAGCCGGGCCGGGTCGAAGCCATGCAGGGGTTCCACCACGGCGATGTCGAAGGCGGCGAGCTCGGGCAGCCATTCCTGGCCGTAGTAGAAAGCCACCGTCTGGGCGCGGGCCATGGACATGACGGCAGCCAAAGCCAGCGTCAGCCAAGCGCGACACATGCTCATGGTATGGACAGACCAAAAATGAACGCATTGTAACCGGCCACCCGGTGCGCGACCAAACGCCGGCCCTGGGCGATAAGGTCGGGTTAAGCAAGGCGGCCTAGGCTGTGTCGCGTGACCAAGAGCAAGGGAGTGCGTCATGAACGGTACCTTCAAGCCCCTCGCGGCGGCTGTGCTGCTGGCTTTGCCCGGCTGGGCGGGGGCGGAACCGCCCGCCGACCTCATCCGCGCTTATGCGGCCGCCGCCCGCGAGGCATCGCCCGGTTTCGCGGGCTTTTCGGCGCAGCGGGGACAGGCGTGGTTTGCGGCCACCCATGGCGGGGAATGGAGCTGCGCTTCCTGTCATACCCATGACCCGCGCCAAACCGGCCGACACGCCCGCACGGGCAAGCCCATCGCGCCCCTGGCGCCGGCGGCCAACGCCGAACGGTTCACCTGGCCCGACAAGGTGGAGAAATGGTTCCGGCGCAACTGCAACGATGTGCTGGGCCGCGCCTGCACCGTCCAGGAAAAGGGCGATGTGTTGGCCTACCTCATGGGTCTGAAGTGAGGATGGCCATGATCCGGCGCTCGTACCTGGCCCTCGCGGGCCTGCTGATGATGGCCTCCGCGGCCGGGGCGGAACGCTTCCCAGGTGGGGTGACCGATCCCCTGTACCAGGCCGAGTGTGGCAGCTGCCACGTCGCCTATCCGCCAGAGCTGCTGCCGGCCCGTTCCTGGGAGGCGCTGCTTGCGGGGCTCGACCACCACTTCGGCGTGGATGCGGGTCTGGATGGGCCGACCCTCTCCCGACTGCGCGATCTGCTCGTGCATCACGCGGGGCGGGCGGACCCGCATGCGGGGCCAGTGCGACTCAGGATCACGCAAACCCGCTGGTTCCAACGCGAGCACCAGGAGCTTCCCCGCCACGTGTGGCGCAGCCCGAAGGTGGGCAGCCCGGCCAACTGCGGCGCCTGCCACCGGGGCGCGGACGAAGGCGATTACGACGAACAGCGGGTGAGCCTGCCCCGCTAGGAGGGATTCATGAGCGAACGCATTCTCGTGTGGGACGTGCCGACCCGCGTGTTTCACTGGCTGCTGGTGGCCGGCTTCGCCGCCGCCTTCGTCACCGGAGACTCGGAACGCTGGCGCGACATTCACGTCGCCCTGGGCTATTCCGTGGCGGGGCTGCTCCTGTTCCGGCTGGGCTGGGGTCTGATGGGCTCCCGCTACGCGCGCTTTCGCGCCCTGCCCCTGGCGCCCTCGCGGCTCGCGCGCTATCTGCGCGCCCTGCTGTGCGGGCAGCCCGAGCATTACGTGGGCCACAATCCTGCCGGCAGCTGGATGATTCTCGCCCTGCTGGGCGCCGGCCTGGTGACCGCAGCCAGCGGCCTGGCCGCCTACGAGGACTGGGCGGGCGAATGGGCCGCCAGGCTGCACGAGGGCGTGGCGGAGTCCATGCTGGCCCTGGCGGGCGTGCACCTGGCGGGCGTGCTGGTGAGCAGCGCCGTGCACCGGGAGAACCTGGTGCGCGCGATGATCGACGGCTACAAGCGGGGCGCCCCTGGCGAGGGCATCGCCCGCCGGCATGGCCTGGTGGCGCTGGCCCTGGTGCTGGCTATCGGCGCGTTGTGGACTCGGCTAATCTAGGCCCATGCGCATCCTGGTGGTGGAAGACGACGAACTGCTGGGCGACGGCATCCGGGCCGGCCTCACCCAGGCCGGCTTCGCCGTGGACTGGGTGACCGATGGCGTGTTGGCCCAAGGGGCCCTGAAAGGCGAGTACTACGGCGCCGTGGTGCTGGACCTGGGCTTGCCGCGGCTGTCGGGCATGGAGCTGCTGCGGCGCCTGCGCGGGGCAGGCCATGACGTGCCGGTGCTGATCCTCACGGCGCGGGATGCCGTCGCCGACCGGGTGAGTGGCCTGGACGCGGGCGCGGACGACTACCTGGTCAAGCCCTTCGACCTGGCCGAACTGGCCGCCCGGCTGCGCGCGCTCGCCCGCCGGCGCCATGGCGCGGCCACGCCGGTCCTCAAGGCGGGTGCGCTGGAGCTGGACCCGGCTGCCCACGTGGTGCGGCTGAAGGGCCAGCCGGTCGCGCTTTCGCCCAAGGAATTCGCCGTGCTGCAGGAGCTGATGCTCAATGCCGGCCGCGTGCTGTCGCGGGAGAGCCTGGAGCGCTGCCTCTATCCCTGGGGCGAGGAAGTGGAGAGCAACACGATCGAGGTGCACATCCACCACCTGCGACGCAAGCTGGCTCCGCAGCTGATCCGCACCATCCGGGGCGTGGGCTATCTGCTGCCCCGGGGCGGGGCCGACTGACGTGCAGCCCATGGGTTCCCTGCGCCGGCGCCTGCTGCTGGGGCTGCTGACCGCCACCATCCTGGCCTGGTCCCTGGCCCTGTTCCTGAGTTACCGCAATGCCCGGCACGAGATCGACGAGGTGCTGGACGGCTATCTCGCCCAATCCACCTCGCTGCTCCTCGCCCAGCTGGGCCACGAAGCCGGGGAGATCGACACCGAGCACGTGCCCCTGCTGCACAAATACGGACGCAAGGTCGCCTTTCAGCTGTGGGACCGCGGCCACACCCTGCTGCTGCATTCCGCCAACGCGCCGGATGGCCGGCTGTCTCCGGTTCTGGAAGGCTTCAGCGACAGCCTGGCCGGCGGCGAGCGCTGGCGGGTGTTCAGCGCCTGGAACGATGACCACACGCTGCTGGTGCAGGTGGGGGAGAAGGCCGCGGTGCGCGAGGAACTGGGGCGGGAGGTGGCCGCGGGTCTGCTGCGGCCCATGCTGCTGGCGCTGCCGTTCATGGCCGCATTGATCGGGCTTGCGGTCGGTCGGGGGCTTGTGCCCCTGGCGAGGCTGCAACGGCAGGTGGAGGCCCGCTCGCCCCACAATCTGACGCCCATCGAGACCTCGGCACCGGCGGAGGTGGCGCCCCTGATCCGCGCCTTGAATGCCCTGTTCGCGCGGGTGAGCAGCCTGATCGAGAACGAGCGCCGCTTCACGGCGGATGCGGCCCACGAGCTGCGCACTCCCCTCGCGGCGATCCGCACCCAGGCCCAGGTGGCCCGCGCGGCGACCGACGAGGAAGGCCGGCGCCATGCCCTGGACCAGGTGCTCGCGGGCTGTGACCGGGCCGGCCGGCTGGTGGAGCAGCTGCTGACCCTGGCGCGCCTCGAAGCCGGCCAGCTCCGGGATGGCGGGGCCTGTGCCCTGCGCGCCCTGGCTGCGGAGGCCATCGCCCAGGTGGCGCCGTTCGCCCTCGCCCAAGGGGTGGAGCTGGAACTGGCCTCCGGCGCCGAGGCCACGGTGGCGGGCGATCCCGATCTGGTGCGCGTCCTGATGCGCAACCTGATCGACAATGCCGTGCGCTACGGCGGGGCGCAGGGCACGGTGCGGGTCGCGGTGGAGCGCACGGGCGCAGAGGCCGTGTTCAGCGTGACCGACCAGGGGCCGGGCATTCCCCCCGAGCAGCGGGCCTGGGTCTGGGAGCGTTTCCACCGCGTGCCGGGCAGCGCCGGGACCGGCAGCGGGCTGGGGCTGTCCATCGTCAGGCGCATCGCCGAGCTGCATGGGGCGAGGGCCGAACTGGAGGCGGGCGAGGGCGGCCGCGGGCTCACGGTGCGGGTCCGCTTCCCGGCCGCGCCCGTCTGATCAGCGTGCTCCTGGCGGCTCGTCGGCGAAGCGCCAGATGTCCACGTCCTTGCCCTGCTCCCGCAGATGCTCCGCACGGGCGGAGAGGTAGCGCTGGAAACTGGGCTCCTTGCGGTAGGCCCCGCTTTCCGCGTAGGCGAACATGCCCTGGGTGTGGAAGACCTTGAAGAACGCCTCGGAGCGGATGATCTCGGCGCCCCGGGCGTCCATGATGACGATGGTCGGTGCGTATTTCACGTCCAGGGCCCTGGCCCATCGGGGGTGATCACCGGCGTGTCGGACCACATGTCCAGCTGCACGTTGTGCAGCCGCCTCACCACCTGCCGCGTCTCGGGATCCGCCAGCACCTTCTGATGCAGGGTGTCGCAGGCGGGACAGTCCTTCTGCTCGAAGAACACGGCGATGGGTTTGCGGGCCTTGCGCAGATCGTGGGGAGGCCGGGCGAAGAAATCCTCGGCATGGAGCGTCCCCGCCGCGGGCGGCGGCTCGTGGCGGGCCATGAACTCCCGGAAGGGCAGTTCCTTCTCCTTGCGCTCGGCCACATACTCCAGGGCCAGCTTGAAGCGCTGCGGGGGCAGATAGCCGTTGAGGCGCAGCACCACCTGGCCGGCTTCGTCGAAGAAAAGCAGCGTGGGCGTGAACTGGACCTTGAGCGCGGCGGCGAAGGCCTTCTCCGTCATGGCCTGGCCGCTGAAGTCCGTCACCTCGCGGTCGCCCCACATGTTGATGGCCACGGTGTCGAAACGCGCCTGCATCAGGTCCACGATGTCCTTCTGGGACAGGTTGCGTTCCACCAGCAGATTGCAATAGGGGCAGTTGTCCTGGGTGAAGATCAGCAGCACCCGCTTGTTGGCGGCCGCCGCCTCGGCGACGTCGTCCCGCAGGTGCAGAAAGCTTTCCTTGAACCAGGCCGGGTATTCCGTGGCCTTGGCGCCGAAGTATCGCCCCTTGCGCTCCTCGGCCTGGCCCACCGTGGCGGCAAGGGCGAGCAGCAGACCGGCCAGGATGAAGAGGGGCAGGGACTTGGAACGGATCATGGCATTCTCCAGTCACAAGGGAGGAAACCATCATACACAGCGCCGGCAGCCGCGGGGAGACGCCCGGGCCAATGCCATGATGATGACGTAACTATTTGTTTCGGGAAACGAATTCGCCGAGGCCCGGCTTGCAATCCCGTGACCGGGTGTTAGAATCCACCCGCTTCGCCGGCCGCGCCGAAGCCTATCGTCGCCAGGCCGGTCTTCGGGAGATCGAGTGCGATCGGAATGCCCATGAGCCACGCCAAGAAGCCAGCCCAGGTGCGCGAGCCCGACGAGACGCGGGCGGGCTACAAGCTGCCCGCCCTGCGGGTGTTTTCCGAGATCGCCACCAGCCTGTCCAGCGATGCCGACCTGGAACAGCTGCTGGAGCGCTTCCTGCAGACCATGATCCGGCTGGCCGGCGCCACCGCCGGCGCGGTGCGCGTGGTCTCCTCCGATGGCCAGCACATGCGGCTGGTGGGCGCCATCGGGCTGCCCCAGGAGGTCATCGACCGCGAGTATCTGGTGCCCATCGGTTGCGGCGTGTGCGGCCGCGCCGCCCAGCATTTCGCCATCCAGCGGGGTGAGGCGGCCGGCAACTGCCACGAGGTGACGCTGCTGGACTACTTCGGCGACGGCTGCAAGAACGTGATCGCCGTGCCCCTGCGCCACAAGGGCAAGACCATGGGCGTGTACAACCTGTTCATGCCCTGCGACCGCAGCATTCCCGAGGAAGTGTCGCTGCTGTTCCTGTCCATCAGCGAGCACCTGGGAATGGCCCTGGAGAACGCCCGCCTGACGCGGGAGAACCTGCGCATCACCCTGATGGACGAGCGCCAGATGCTGGCCGCGGAGATCCACGACTCCCTGGCCCAGACCCTGGCCTACATGAAGATGCGCCTTGCCATGCTGCGCGAGGCCGTGCGCGAGGGGGATCAGGTGTCCACCGAGCGCTTTCTGGGCGAAGTGGACGATGCCCTGGAATCGGCCTACTCGGGCCTGCGGGAGCTGCTCACCCAGTTTCGCCAGACGATGGACCCGCGCGGCCTCCTGCCGGCGCTGGAGGATTTGATGCACAACTTCTGCAACCGCACGGGCATCAAGGTGGATTTCATCAACCGGGCGCCCGACGTGAACCTCACGCCGGACCAGGAAGTCCAGGTGTTCCACATCGTGCAGGAAGCCCTCAACAACATCAGCAAGCA
>JBBINK010000149.1:2454-6385 GCA_037443925.1 Betaproteobacteria bacterium | reverse complement strand
GCCCCGACGGGCTGGGGCTCTACGGCAGCGGCCTGTTCGTGGTCAATCCCCCCTGGACACTGCCTGCCGCCCTGCAGGCGGCCCTCCCCCAGCTGGTCTCGCTCCTGGGCCAGGACCCGCACGCCGAGTTCCTGCTGGAGCAGCGCGAGGCCGGGGGCGCCTGAGCGCGCCTGGGCTCAGGCCGCCCCGGCTTCGCCGGCGGCGTGGTCCTGACCCGTCGGCGGCGGGGCGGCCGGCGTGGGTGAGCCGGCACTCGATGCGGCCCGCCCCCGCTGGCCCGCCTTGCGCAGGGCGACGACCAGTTCCCGGCTCGTCTCCTCGAAGGGTCCCCCGGGAGCGAGGGCCTGGCGGGCCGACTGGAAATCCTTTTCCTTGATCTGGCGCAGGATCTGGCCCACCACCTGGTGGAATCGGGCGTGATGGTCGCGGATCGCTTCGAGATCGGCCGGGGCCAGCAATCGCTCCCCCTCGCCCTGTAGCCATCGTCCCAGGGCACAAGCCTCGGCGCTGGACGCCTGGGCGGGGTCGAGGGCCACCCGGCCGCTCAGAAAGTCACGAAACCGGGCCTTCCACGCGCCGTGCATGTGAATGGCCTCCTCGATGTCGTTTTGCAGGCTCATGGCTGTTCTCCGAGGCGAACACTCCCTGGCACAATAACGTCCCGACAGCGTGATCCTTGAGGAGGGCCCGATGTCGGAACCCACGATCCATTCCGTCGCCTTTTTCGACCGCCAGTTCCGTGAGCAGTCCGCGCGGGGGGAGTATGCCCTCAACCCCTTCGAACAGGCGGTCCTGCCCCATCTGTTCGGCGAGGTGCTGGATCTGGGCTGCGGCCTGGGCAACCTGGCGTTGGCAGCCGCCCGGCGGGGTTGCCGGGTCGAGGCCCTGGATGCGAGTCCCGTCGCGGTGGACGATCTCGCCCGGCGTGCCCGCGCGGAGAAACTGCCGGTGAGCGTGGAACGGATGGATCTGCGCCGCTTCCCTGCCGGGAAAACCTATGACTGCGTGGTGTGCATCGGCCTGCTGATGTTTTTCGCGCCCGACGAGGCCCGGGCGGGGCTGGCCGCGATCCGCGAGCGGGTGCGGCCCGGCGGCCTTGCCGCCGTGAACGTGCTCATCGAGGACACCACCTTCATGGACATGTTCGATCCTGGCGCCCACTACCTCTTCAAGGAGCACGAGCTGGACGAAGCCTTCGCCGGCTGGCGGCCGGAATACGCGAAGACCGAGGATTTCCCCGCGCCGGGCGGCACGGTCAAACGCTTCCGCACCGTGCTGATGCGGCGCCCGGGCGGGTGAGCGGTGTCAGGCAGCCGTGGAAGGCGGACAGGCCGCCTCCTGCCGCACGGTGCTCTGCAGGTAGCAGGTCAGGGCGCTGGAGCCCGCCGCGAACAGCCAGAACACCAGGAAGCCGATGGTGTACGCCGCGAGCCGGCTGTCGAACAGGGGCTCGCCGTTGTAGATGAGCTCCATGGGGTCGAAGGTGGAGAAAATGACTCCGTCCATCGCGATGGCGACCAGAAACGAGGGCCAGAGTATCCACATCAGGCGCTTCATCATGGGGGCTCCTCCTTGGGGGTTTCCCCTATTGTAGCGGCAAGAGCGCGGCCTGGCGGCGCCCCGGATTCAGCTGCCCGACCAGGCGCCAGCTGCGGTCCTCGTCCTCGAGCATGAGCTTCCACTTGCCCGGCCCGGGCGCGCGGCAGCGTCCTTCGTACCGACCGGTGTCCTGGCGGTTGAGGGAGACGGTCTGATCCATGCCCGCCCGGGTGGGGTGCAGGATGCGCAGCACCACCCGTTGCGGCCAGGGCTCCAGGCGTCCGGTCAGGTGCAACGACACGTTCCCGTCGCCGAACTGCGCCTCGCCCCTCAAGCCGACGGCAGCGGCCGCCTCGCCGCGGGCGAGCACCCGGTTGATCGCCAGCCCCTGCTTGTAGTAGTCGTCATCCACCACGCCGTCGTCGCTGTCGGCCGCGATGCGGAAGGTGAGGATGCCCCCCACGACCGCCGCCGCAGGAAACAGCATCAGGAACCAGGGCCAGAATTCCCGGTACCACGGTCGCCGTTCATCGTGCTGCTCCATGGCGGTCACCCTTCGGTCAACGGGCGAAGAAGGTGGATTTCTGGCTGCGCACGATGGACGGATCCTGCACGTCCACGAGCCGGAACTCCACCCGCGTGGTGCGCCCGGGCACGACGGCCGGGTCGGCCTGCACGCGCACGGCGACCAGGCGTGAGGACAGGGCCGGCACCGTGAGGGGCACGGCATCCACCTCCAGCCGTGCGCCCTCGATCCCCTTCACCGTGAGCTGGTAGTGGTGGTCACGATCATCCATGTTGATGACGTTGAGGCGGTAGCTGTTCTCGATGAGCCCTTCGGGCGTCTCCCGCGCCAGGGCGTTGCGGTCCCGGATCACATCGAACTGGAGGGGCACCCGCAGCGAGAGGCCGGCGACCAGCAGCCCGAACACCGTGAGCAGGATGGCACTATACACGAGGACACGGGGGCGGAAGACGTGCCGGATGATGTCCCGGTCGCCATACCTGCCCTTCATGACGTTCTCCGTGGAATAGCGGATCAGTCCCCGTGGGTAGCCCATCTTGTCCATCACCTGGTTGCACCCGTCGATGCAGGCCCCGCAGCCGATGCACTCGTACTGCAGCCCGTTGCGGATGTCGATCCCCGTGGGACAGACCTGGACGCAGATCCCGCAGTCCACGCAATCGCCCAGGCCCTTGGCGCGGTAGTCCTCGCCCTTGCGCCGGGGCCCGCGGGGCTCGCCGCGCCCCGCGTCATAGGTGATCACGAGGGTGTCCGGGTCGAACATCACACCCTGGAAGCGGGCGTAGGGGCACATGTATTTGCACACCTGTTCCCGCATCCAGCCCGCGTTGCCATAGGTGGCGAAGCCGTAGAACAGGATCCAGAAGGTCTCCCAGGGTCCCAGATTCCAGGTGATGACGTTCTGGACCAGCTCGCGGATGGGGGTGAAATAGCCAACGAAAGTGAATCCGGTCCAGAACGCGACGGCGATCCATGCCGCATGCTTGGCGAACTTGATGCCGAACTTGCGCGGCGACAGGGGCTGGCTATCCAGCTTCATGCGCTTGGGCCGATCGCCTTCGATCACCTTCTCGATCCACAGGAAAATCTCCGTATAGACCGTCTGGGGGCAGGCGTAGCCGCACCACAGACGCCCCGCCACTGCCGTGAACAGGAACAGGGACAGAGCCGCCACCACCAGCAGGCCCGTCAGGAAGATGAAGTCCTGGGGCCAAAGCACAAGCCCGAAGATGTAAAACTTGCGGTTGACCAGGTCGAACAGCACCGACTGGCGCCCGTCCCAGTTGAGCCACGGCAGGCCATAGTAGAGGGCCTGGGTGAGGAACACCGCAGCCCAGCGCAGGTTGGCGAACAGGCCGGTGGGATAGATCTTCTGGCGCACCGCGTAGAGCGCCTGCTCCATGTCCTGCCGGGTTTGCTGTGTGGATGGGTTGGTCGACAAGCTTCACCTTTCTCAAAAAAATGCCGCGGCGCCTGCTTTCACGCCGCGGCGTCGTGAAGAAACGCCCTGCTCAATGGCGCGACAGGCCGTACACGTAGGCCGCCAGCAGGTGGATCTTGGCCTCGGACAGCTTGTCCTTCTGGGCCGGCATCTGGCCGCTGCGGCCCTTGGTGATGGTCTCCATGATCGTGGCCTCGCTGCCGCCATAGAGCCAGACGTTGTCGGTCAGGTTGGGCGCACCGATGGCCTGGTTGCCCTTGCCGTCGGGGCCATGGCAGGCGGCGCAGGCTGCGAACTTCTCCTTGCCCGCGGCGGCCAGCTGCGCATCATGGGGGCGACCGGACAGGGAAAGCACGTAGTGGGCGACCTCCTTCACCCCCTGCTCACCCCCCACCGCGGCGGCCATGGGCGGCATCACGCCATTG
>JBBINK010000149.1:0-2397 GCA_037443925.1 Betaproteobacteria bacterium | reverse complement strand
CCGCCTTAGAGCCAGTCGTTGTCGGTGAGGTTGGGGAAGCCCCGCGCACCCTTGGCATCGGAGCCGTGGCACTGGGAGCAATAGGTGAGGAACAGGCGCTGCCCCATCTGCTGGGCTTCCGGATCCGCCGCCACCGCCTTCAGGTCCTGCTGCAGGAACTTGTTGAAGATTGGGCCATAGGTGGCTTCGGCGCGCGCCATCTCCTGTTCGTACTGGCCCTTGGAGGACCAGCCGCCAAGCCCGCCGAACACGCCAAGCCCGGGATAATAGGCCAGGTAGGCCAGGGCGAAGAACACGGTGATGTAGAACAGCCAGGCCCACCAGCGGGGCAGCGGGTTGTTGTATTCCGCCAGGTCTTCGTCCCACACGTGGCCGGTGGTGGCGGCCTTCTCCCCCGGCGCCAGCCGGCGGATGCTCATGGCCTTGAGGAACACGGCACACCCGATCACGCTCACCAGGGTGATGAGGGCGATGTAGGGGCCCCAGAAACCACTCATGAAATCTGCCATTTGCGTTCTCCTCGCTTCTTATCGGCGTTGGGCCGGATGGCCTCGTTTCAGGACGGCTTCGTCCTCCTCGTCGAACACCAGCCGGGCGGCGTCGTCGAAGGCGGCCTTGCGGCGCGCGCTCCAGGCCCAGGCCACGATGCCGACGAAAGTGAGGAAGGACAGCACCGTCATCACACTGCGCAGGTCATTGATGTCCAGGTCCATGATCTACCTCGACGTCTTGAGGGCAGTGCCCAGACCCTGCAGATAGGCGATGAGCGCGTCTTCCTCCGTCTTGCCCGCCACGGCGTCCTTGGCGCCGGCGATGTCGGCATCCGTGTAGGGCACGCCCACCAGCCGCAAACCCTGCATGTGCTTGGCGATGGTGTCACCGTCCACCTGCCGCTCCGCGAGCCACGGATAGGCCGGCATGTTGGACTCGGGCACCACGTCCCGCGGCATGCGCAGATGGGCCCGATGCCAGTCGTCGGAATAGCGGCCCCCCACCCTCGCCAGATCAGGGCCGGTCCGCTTGGAGCCCCACTGGAAGGGATGGTCGTAAACGAACTCCCCGGCCACCGAGTAGTGTCCATAGCGCTCCGTCTCCGCGCGGAACGGCCGGATCATCTGGGAATGGCAGACATAGCAGCCTTCCCGCTGATAGACGTCCCGTCCGGCGAGCTGTAGCGCGGTGTAGGGCTTGAGGCCGGCCACCGGCTCGGTGGTGGATTTCTGGAAGAACAGCGGGACGATTTCCACCAGCCCACCCACGCTCACCACGAGCAGGATGAGGACCATCATGAGGCCGATGTTCTTCTCGATGATTTCATGCGTCGTGCTCATGTCGTTCTTCCTTTCCACTCAGGCATGGGCCGGAGCCGGGATGGGCGCATCCACGGCCTTCTGGCCGGCGACGGTCTTGATCACGTTGTAGGCCATGATCAGCATGCCGGCGAAGAACAGCACACCGCCCAAAAGCCGGATCATGTAGTAGGGATACATGGCCTTGACCACCTCGGCGAAGCTGTACTTGAGCGTGCCGTCCACGTTGAAGTCACGCCACATCAGGCCCTGCATCACCCCCGCGATCCACATGGCAGCGATGTAGAGCACCACACCGATGGTCGCCACCCAGAAGTGGACCGTGATGAGCCGCGTGCTGTACATCTCGGTGCGCCCGAACAGACGCGGGATGAGGTAGTACAGCGAGCCGATGGACACCATAGCCACCCAGCCCAGGGCACCGCTGTGCACATGGCCGATGGTCCAGTCGGTGTAATGGGACAGGGCGTTCACCGTCTTGATGGACATCATCGGTCCTTCGAACGTGGACATGCCATAGAAGGACAGCGAGGTGATCAGGAACTTGAGGATGGGATCGGTGCGCAGCTTGTGCCACGCGCCCGACAAGGTCATGATGCCGTTGATCATGCCGCCCCAGCTCGGCGCCAGCAGGATCAGGGAGAACAGCATGCCCAGGGACTGGGCCCAGTCCGGCAGGGCGGTATAGTGCAGATGGTGCGGGCCCGCCCACATGTAGGTGAAGATCAGCGCCCAGAAATGCACCACCGACAGCCGGTAGGAATACACCGGACGCTGGGCCTGCTTGGGAACGAAGTAATACATCATGCCCAGGAAGCCCGCGGTCAGGAAGAAACCCACCGCGTTGTGGCCATACCACCACTGGATCATCGCGTCCTGCACGCCGGCGTAGGCCGAATAGGACTTCATCGGCCCCACCGGAATCTCGATGTTGTTGACGACGTGCAGCAGCGCGATGGTGATGATGAAGGCGCCGAAGAACCAGTTGGCCACATAGATGTGCTGGGTGCGGCGCTTGGCGATGGTGCCGAAGAAGACCCAGGCCATGATGGAGCTGTACAAGACCGAAAAGATCAACCCCATGGGC
>JBBINK010000148.1:0-6404 GCA_037443925.1 Betaproteobacteria bacterium | reverse complement strand
AGCGGCGAGCGGAAGCGGAGGCGGCATTGAGGCAGGCCCTGGCCCTGGATCCGCGCCACGCCGGGGCGAACCAGGCGCTGCTGGCCGTGTTGGTGGAGGACAGGCGGCTGGAAGAGGCCCAGTCCCTGATCGAGACACGCCTTGCCCAGCCAGGCGCGCCGCCCCAGCTGGCCATGGCCCTGGCGCGGCTGCAGCTGGAGCGGGGCGAACAGGCCGCCGCGCTGGCCACGCTGGAGCGCTACGCCGCCGCCGCGGCGGACGATGCCGATTATGTGGCCTTCCACGCGGCGCTCCTGCAGCGGATGGAACGCCACGCGGAGGCCGTGGCCCGCTATCAGGCCGCGCTGCGTCTGGCACCGGAGCGGGCCGCGGGCTGGCTGGGGCTGGGACTGTCCCTGGAAGCCCTCGGGCGCAAGCCGGAGGCGGCCCAGGCCTTCGACCGGGCACGGCGCCTGCCGGGGCTGAGCGGAGAGCTGCGCGCCTTCGTGGAGGATCGCCTGGCCCGGCTCAAGGCCGAGCCCTAGCCCGGACGGCCCAACCGCTGACCTCTGCGGGGGGTGCGGCGGGACACCCGTCAGGGCTCGTTGGCGAAGTCGGCTTCCGAGCGGCTGCCCCGTCCCGGCACGATGCCGATGCGCTGACGCAGCGAGGTGAGCTTCTCCCCGAGACGGCCCGCGTAGTAGGCGGCGTTGGACAGCACCTTCTTCACGTAATCCCGGGTTTCGTTGAACGGAATGGATTCGATGTACACCGTTCCGTCCAGGGCGCGCACGTCCTGCCAGCGCCGCGCCCGTCCCGGCCCCGCGTTGTAGGCGGCGGTGGCCAGCACCGGGCTGCCGTCGAGGCTGTCATAGACGTGCTTGAGGTAGTAGGTGCCCAGGGAGAGGTTGGTCTCCAGCTCCTGCACCAGCCCCAGGTGGAAGCGGGTCAGTCCCAGGCGCTTGGCCACCCATTTCGCGGTGGCCGGCATGAGCTGCATCAGGCCCGATGCGCCGGCCGAGGAACGCGCCACCGGAACGAAGCGGCTTTCCTGGCGGATCAGCCCGTACACCCAGGCATCGTCCAGTCCAAGCTGCCGGGTGTAGGTCTGCATCACTTCCCGGTGGGGCGTGGGGAAGCGCAGTTCGAAATCGTGCAGCTGCCGCGTCCGCTCCGCCGCCGCGATGGCGCGGTCGTACAGATCGTTGCGGCGGGCGAGCTCGGCGGCGGCGAGCAGTTGCCGGTCGTCGAAGCCGCGGATGGCCCACTGCCACTCCCGCACGCCATCGCCCCTCAGTCCCGCGCGATACAGGGCCAGGGCACGCTGGATGCCCGGCAGGGCGGCGATGGCGCGAATCTCCTCCTCGCTCGCCTTGTAGCTACTGGCAGGCGCCGTCGCCACGCTGCCCAGTTCCTCCAGGGCGAGCTGCCCGTAATAGTGGTGCTCCTGGGACAGGGGCAGCAGGAGCTCCGTGGCCGCCACCGGTTTGCCCGTGGCCTTGAGCGCCCGGGCCTTCCAATAGCGCCACATGGCCTGCTGGCTCTCCTGCGGACTCATGCGCTCGATGGCTTCCAACACCAGCGGCCACCGGCCCGCGCGCAGCGCGGCGCGCGCCTTCCAGGCGAGCTGGAGGTCGGACAGGGGCGCGGCCCTGGCCTTCTCGAACCACGCCAGGGCCAGGGGGTCGTGCTTGCGCGCCCCGTGATAGGCGAGCTGTCCCCACAGGTAGGCCTGGTCCTCGGCGGAGAATCCCTGGGCCAGCTTCTGCCAGCGTTCCACGGCCTGGGCCGGGTCGGTGCGGGCGATGCGGTGGAGGGCGAACAGCACCATCTCGCGGCTAGACCGGTCCGACAGATCGAAGCCATGCCGGTCGAGGAAGCGCTGGGGATTCTCGGCGATCGCCTCCAGGGGCTTGAGCCCTTCCTGATACCGCGCCGGCAGGTAGGCGGTGATGCGACGCGCCACGCTGACGTTGCCGGCTTCCAGGGCCAGACGCAGGCGCGCGAACACGTCGTCCACGAACAGCCGCTCCGAGGCGGCCAGCCGTTCGAACAGGGGATCGCAGCTGGCCGGCAGATCGGCGCCGTTGAACCACATCTGCCGGGCTTCGCGCAGGGGACCGTCGTCGCCGGGGAACTGCGCAAGCCGTGCCTGCAACGCATCACAGGTGAGTTCTTTGTCCTCGTTCACGAGCAGGGGATATTCCGCCAGGAACAGCGCCCATTCCTGGCGCTTGGCCAGGACCTTGAGCCACTCGCCCCGCAACCGGTCGGAGAGAAAGGAATCGGCGTGCTCGGCCAGGAACGCGCGGACCTCCTCCGGCGAGGCCTCCTGCAGGCGCAGGGAAAGCTGCCAGTAGCGCGCGAAGGCGGCGAGGGGATGGTTCTGGAGTTTCCGGGCAAGCTGGCCGAGCCGGTTGCCATCGCGGGCGAGGTAGGCCTCGCGCGCCGCCAGCAGATCCTCTTCCGGCGTGGCAAGCACGGCCGTGGAAAGGGCCAGGCCGAAGGCGAGCGCCATCCATCGCAAACCTCGCCGAGCCTTCCCACGCTGAATCATGCTGCCCTTAGCTGCTATAGTAACCAGGCCATTTCCTGCGCCGCGGCCGGTCGTCACCGGCGCGCGAAACGAGGCTAGGAATCGCGCCTGCGCCCTGCCGGCGCCAGGCGGAGAAACGACCGGCGGCACACCGCGCCGGCTACAGCAGGATCATACACCATGCCCTATCTCAGCCTTAACCCTGCAACCCATGAGCTCATCGCGCGTTACGACAGCTGGGACGGCGCCCGCCTTGCCGCGGCGCTGGAAAAGGCGAAGGCGGCCCAGCTGGCTTGGGCCCGGCGCACGTTCCACGAGCGGGCCGAGGTGCTGCGTCAGGCCGCCATCCACGTGCGCCTGCACCGTGACCGTTATGCGCAGCTGATCACCACGGAGATGGGCAAGCTGCTGCGGGAATCCCGCGCCGAGGTGGAAAAGTGCGCCTGGGTGTGCGAGTACTACGCCCAGCACGGCGCCGAGTTCCTGCGCGACGAGCCGGTGGTGACGGATGCCCAGCAAAGCTACGTCACCTACGCGCCACTGGGCGTGATCCTCGCCGTCATGCCGTGGAATTTTCCGTTCTGGCAGGTGTTCCGCGCCGCCGCGCCGGCACTCATGGCGGGCAACGGCGTGGTCCTCAAGCATGCGTCCAACGTGCCCCAGTGCGCCCTCGCCCTGGAGGCCATCTGCCGCGAAAGCGGGCTGCCCGAAGGCGTGTTCACTACCCTCATGATCGAGGCGGCCGACGTGGCCGGGGTCATCGCCAGTCCCCACGTCCAGGCGGTGACCCTGACCGGCTCGGAAGAGACGGGCCGCAAGGTGGCCGCGGTGGCGGGCGGGCATCTCAAGAAATGCGTGCTGGAGCTGGGCGGGTCGGATCCCTTCATCGTCCTGGCCGATGCCGACCTGGACTTCACGGCCGATCAGGCGGTGGCTTCCCGCTTCCTCAACTGCGGCCAATCCTGCATCGCAGCCAAGCGTTTCATCCTGGTGCCCGAGATCGCCGATGCCTTCCTGGAACGCTTCAAGGCGCGCGTCGAGGCCCTCACCGTCGGTGACCCCATGGACGATGCCACCCAGATCGGGCCCATGGCGCGCCAGGATCTGCGTGATGCCCTGCATGCGCAGGTGACCGATTCCCTCGCACAGGGTGCGGTGGCCCTCACCGGCTGCCGGCCCCTGGAACGCCAGGGGGTGTTCTACGCGCCGTCCATCCTGGACCGCGTCACCCCGCAGACGCGGGCCTGGCACGAGGAACTGTTCGGCCCCGTGGCCATCGTCATCCGTGCCGAAAGCGAGGCCGACGCCCTGAAGATCGCCAACGACACCCGCTTCGGTCTGGGCGCGTCCCTCTGGACCCGGGACCTGGCGCGGGGCGAGGCGCTGGCGCGGGCCATCGAGGCGGGTTCGGTGTTCATCAATGGCATGGTCAAGTCCGACCCGCGCCTGCCCTTTGGCGGCGTGAAGGCCTCGGGCTTCGGCCGCGAGCTCGCCTACCATGGCATCCGCGAGTTCGTGAACGCGAAGACGGTGTGGATGCGCCCGGTGCGGGCGGTGACCAGATAACAAGGCGAGGCGCCGGCGCGGAAAGGCTATCTGTTGCCTGATGCCCCCTGGGGTGGCATCTCCTCGATCAGACAAGGGTCCTGGTTGGCCCTGGCCAACAGCAAAAGAGCTGGAGGGCGCGCGATTCCCCGAGAGTGAGAGGGTTCACTCTCTTACCGGCATGTGCCCCATGGCAGGATCGCTAACGCTATCTCTACCTGTTTCGACGTGACCAGCAATGCGCTGCATGAAACCGGGATCGGATTCGACGGTGATTAAGAGGTCATACCAGCCGAAACTACGTGCCAAGGGCCAAGTGTTTGTGAGGATTTGCCTGTGGCCAAGTTTGGCCTCGATTCGTTCCCCGGTATAGTTGTTAACGATCCGGACCCTGGCGCTTTCCTTGGCGAGGTTGGATATCGTTAGGCTAATACTGTTACGGCGCTTATCGTAGTGGTCCTGGACGTCGAGGTTGGCCTTCCCTGGGCCGCGTAGACTGCCCTTGAATGCGCGGAAGAAGCCGTTTGGGCCATAAACTGCAAGATCAAAATGGGGCGCGCCGAGCATATCAAGGGTCCAAGTACCCACCAGCCGTTTGCCGGCCTCGACAGTGTATGTGCGTGGAGTGACTCTGTCATTACTAGGTGAGCGTACCTGGAAGACTCCCGCTACCTCGCCACTATTTCCAAACTCAATGACCAGGGATTCCTTAGAGAGGTTGATGCGCGCTCGAGCGTGCAAGGCATAGGGCAGTGCCCGTGCCAAACGTACACCGGGTTCCTGGTGGGGTAAATCCTGGTTTACAGGAACTGATACCGGAAAATCTGGGTGCTTCCGCTTATCCAGGGGTAGATAACCTGAAACATCTGGAAGCGAAACGGGCGATGCATTTGGCGTGGCGAAGTTAAATGCCGTGGTGAGGTCGCCCGCAACCGCTCGACGCCATGGCGTGATGTTGCTTTCAATCAACCCGGGATAGTCCTTGGCGAAACGTGCTTCGATAAAGCGAATAAGGGAAGTGTGGTCAAATACCTGGGAATTGACCCACCCTCCCTTGCTCCAAGGAGACACAACCAGCATTGGTACACGGGTTCCCAGACCGTACGGAACGCCCTGGAAGAATTCGTTCCTGGTATCGACAGTCGACCCACCGTGTGTCTTTGAGTACGCCGGGGTTGGGGGTACGACATGGTCAAACAGTCCGCCCCCTTCGTCGTAAGTGATGAAGAGGACGCTCTTGCTCCATACTTCAGGCTTTGAGACAAGTATATCGATGACCTGCGAGATGTACCACGCACCGTAGTTGGGCGGGAAGTTGGGATGTTCACTATAAGCTTCCGGTGCGACAATCCAGGAAACCTGGGGTAGTCTCCCTTGGCTAACATCGTGGCGGAAAAGATCAAGAAGTCGAAACGGATCGTGCCCATGGGCTAGGATGTTGGTTCCAATTTTGGCGTAGTCCGCAAGTGGGTTGCCTGGAGCTGCATCGCGGTATTGATGAAAGTAAAGTAGGGCGTTGTCGCCATAATTGCCGATGTAGGGGTCCTCCGTCCAACCCCATTTGCCTTGAGCGTCTAACCCGTTCCCTATATCTTGGTATATTTTCCAAGAAATACCGTTTTTCTGCAGACGCTCAGGGAATGTGGACCAAGCATAGCCTGCCTCAGCATTGGTGACGACCGGTCCTCCACCATTGCCATCATTACCAGTCCACCCAGTCCACATGTAGTATCGGTTAGGGTCCGTCGGACCCATTACTGAGCAATAGTAGGCATCACAAATAGTAAACGCATCGGCGAGGGCATAGTGATATGGGATATCGGCACGGGTGTAGTAAGTCATTGCCGCTATCCCTTTGTGTCGTATCCACTGATCATAGTTACCCATGTTCCACGCGGCGTGAGAATCCTCCCAGCCGTGGGGGACGTCCGGGAGGAACTGGGAACCAAGGTTTGCAGCATCGGGCCGGAATGGAAGCACGTAGTTACCTTCGTGGGGCTGGTGCCACACGGACCTCCCGGAAGGTAGTGTGACCGCGCATGGGTCAGCAAATCCACGTACGCCCCGCAGGGTACCGAAATAATGGTCGAAAGACCGATTCTCCTGCATCAATATGATAATGTGCCCAACATCAGCAATGGTGCCGGTCCGGTTGTTGGCGGGGACAGACATTGCGCGTGCGATGCCAGGCAAGGCGGCCGCGACCGTCCAGGCAGAGAGCGACTTAAGAAAAGACCGGCGTTTATAGTTGTAATGTCCCACAGTATTTTTCCTAGCGATGTGCAAGGAACGGAACAAGTCAAGCTAGTTGTCGCCTGATTCATGCGACAAACTGCCTTATATC
>JBBINK010000147.1:3900-6440 GCA_037443925.1 Betaproteobacteria bacterium | reverse complement strand
CCACCACCACGCAGAAGTTGTAGGTGGGCGTGCCGTCGGCCCGCGCGATGATCAGGTCATCCAGCTCGGCATTGCTGACCACCACCCGGCCTTTCACCAGATCATCGATGATCACCTCGCCATCCAGGGGATTCTTGAAGCGCACCACCGGCGTCACACCGGGAACGGGCTCGGTGCGGTGCCGGCAACGCCCGTCGTAACGGGGCTTCAGGCCCTTGGCGCGCTGCGCCTCGCGCATGGCCTCCAGCTCCTCCTTGCTGCAGTAGCAATGGTAGGCCTTGCCCTCTGCCAGCAACTGCCGGATCACCTCCCGGTAGCGATCCATCCGCTGCATCTGATAGAAGGGCCCCTCGTCGTAATCCAATCCCAGCCACGCCATGCTCTCCAGGATCGCCTGCACCGATTCGGGTGTGGACCGCTCCAGATCGGTGTCCTCGATGCGCAGGATGAAGCGCCCCCCGTGCTTGCGGGCAAAGGCCCAGGAAAACAGCGCCGTGCGGGCGCCACCAATGTGCAGATAGCCGGTGGGGCTGGGAGCGAAACGGGTTCTGACCATGGGATGCGTGGGGAAAAAAGGCGCATTTTACGCCAAAGCGCCCTGCCCGCCCACGTCCGCAATTGACCATGAAGGCGTGACTGTGGTTAAATTGCGCACCCGCTTCGGGGCGGTTAGCTCAGTGGTAGAGCACTGCCTTCACACGGCAGGGGTCGCTGGTTCGAACCCAGCACCGCCCACCAGTTTCCTTTCCTCCCTTACCGGCTTCCCCTACCCGCGCGGGCGCTTCGTGCTCCGGCGAACCAGCGCATTGGGCCAGGCCGACCGTGTTTCCCCGCCCGTGGCCGGCGAGTCTGCGCCCTAGGGTGCCACGTCGATGGGCTGGGGCTTGGCCAGCCAGTCGCCCTGCACGTAGTCCACGCCGATGGCCCGCAGGCGTTCGAGGATTTCGCGGTTTTCCACCGATTCGGCGATGGTCTGGAGCTGCATGACCTGGCCGATGCGGTGGATGGCCTCCACCATGGCCTGGTCCATGGGATCGACGTGCATGTCCCGCACGAAAGCGCCATCGATCTTGATGTAATCCACCGGCAGATTCTTGAGATAGCTGAACGACGACAGACCGCTGCCGAAATCGTCCAGGGAGAAACTGCAGCCTTTGCGCTTCATCTGCTCGATGAATGCGACGGCCTCGCGCAGGTTGCCGATGGCCGCCGTCTCGGTGATCTCGAAGCAGATGCGGTGATGGGGCACGCCATTGAGTTCGAACTGGCGCTGGACGAATGCGAGGAACGCCTCGTCGCACAGGGAATGTCCCGAGAGGTTGACCGTGCAGATGCTGTTGTCGCCGGCGCTGCCGAAGCACTGGTGGAACAGGGAGAAGGTCTTGCCGATCACCCACCGGTCGATGGCCGGCATCAGGTTGTACCGTTCGGCGGCGGGGATGAAGGCCATGGGCAGCACCGGTTCGCCGGTGGCATCCACCATGCGCAGGAGGATCTCCTGGTGGACGGGACGGCCACTTGCCGGGTCGGCGGGAAGGATGGGCTGGCGATAGAGCCGGAACCGGTTTTCCTCCATGGCCTGGCCGATGCGGGCGACCCACTGCATTTCGCCACGGCGACGCAGGAGCTCGCCGTCCTGTTCCTGGTACAGGTGAACACGGTTGCGTCCCCGGTCCTTGGCCGCGTAACAGGCTGCGTCGGCCGCGCTCAGCAAGGCCGACAGGTTGCCGCTGTCGGCATTGATCTCCACCATGCCGATGCTCACTCCCACCCCGAATGCCCGGCCCTGCCACAAAAAGCGGTAGTCCTTGACCGTCTGGCGCAGCACCTCGGCGAGGGGTTGGGCGGCAGCCGCATCGCAGTTTTCCAGCAGGACGCCGAACTCGTCCCCGCCCAGGCGCGCGAGGGTGTCCCGCTCGCGCAGCTTGGCCTGGAGCAGGGTGGAAAGCTGGCGCAGCAGCTCGTCGCCAGCCACGTGGCCACAGGTGTCATTGACGAGCTTGAACTGGTCGAGGTCGAGGTAGCACAGGGTGTGCACATGATTGAACTGCCGTGCGCTGGCCAGGGCGCGTTCCAGCCGTTGTTCGAACTCGCGACGGTTGATCAGGCCGGTGAGGGTGTCATGGCTGGCCTGGTAGGACAGCCGCTGGGTCGCATCCGCGATGCGCTGTTGCAGATCGTCATGGGAAGCCTGCAGGGCGGCGGCCATGCGGTTGATGCCTTCCTGGAGCACCTGCAGCTCTCCGCCGGAATCCTCGGGCACGCGCAGCTCGAGCCGTCCCTTGCCCATCTGGTCCACGGTGCGCGCGAGATGCATGATGGGTCGGGTGACACTCCGGCTCATGCGCAGCGCCACCCAGGCCGCCAGGGCGAGGCCCGCCAGGGTGATGAGCAGCCCGTTGCGCAGAACCTCCCCCTTGGCGCGGATCGTCGCGGCACGGTCGAGCTCCACCGTCACCCGCCCGATCACCCGCCGCGTGGGCGGTGCGCCGCCCCATTCGTCCTCCACCGCCAGTTGGGTGATGTACACCGGCGCGCTG
>JBBINK010000147.1:0-3866 GCA_037443925.1 Betaproteobacteria bacterium | reverse complement strand
GGCCACCGCATCGGGTTTCGCGGCCACGGCCACGCCCAGCCCGGCCTGGATGCCGGACACCGCCGGAAGCTGGACGGCAGCGCTGCTCGCTGCCAGGATCTCGCCGTTGAGATCGGTGATCGCCGCCCATTTGACGTCGGCCTCCTGGGCGGCGGCGTCGGCCAGGCGCTTGAGCACTTCGCGGTTGCCGGAGAACACGCCATACTCCGCCGCGGGCGCGAGCTGGCGCACGATCGCCACTCCCCGTTCGTGCAGCGCGGCATCGAGTTCGTCCAGCCCCCGGTGGATGAAATACCAGGCCAGCCCACCCGCGATGAGCGTCGCCGGCACCAGCGCCACCAGCAGAACCTGCCACTTGATGCTCCATCCTTTCATTCGCGCGCTCCCAAGGCTTTCAGCCTTTCCAACAGCACGGTTTCGGGTTCGATGGCGATGCCCATGGAGCGGGCCACGTGCGCGTTCACGGCCACGGAATAGTACTTGGGGTATTGGGGTGCGGGCAGCGCGGTGAACGCCCCCAGTCCCGCCACCATCTCGGCCGCCTGCTGCGCGATCTGGGCGGGCGTGGAATACACGGCCAGCAAGGCTCCGGCATCCACGTAGGCCTTGGAATAGCCCACCACCGGAACCTGGGCACGATAGGTGGTGAGCAGGATGCTCTGGGCGGTGTTGCCGTTGATCACGAGAGGATCGGGAATGGCCAGAAAGACGTCCGCACTGGCCAGCACGCGGCGCAGCGCGGGCAGCAGATCCGCTTCCCGCTCGATGCGTTCACCCGTCACGGCCAGGCCGCGCTCGGCGGCTGCGTTCTGGAGCGGTTTGAGATCGGCGGCCGAATCGGGGCCCACCAGTGTGGCGAGCCGGCGTCGGTCCGGCAGGGCGAGGACCACCAGTCCCAGCCGGCGTTCCAGGGGCTGATCCAAATAGATGGCGGTGAAAGCCTGCCCCTTGGCGAGGCTGCGCAAGTGGGGGTAGGCCAGGCGTGGCACCAGCACGGCCAGCACCGGTCGCCCCGTGTCCGCGCGCAGCACCGCCTCCGCGGCACGCATGCCCACGGCCACGATCAGCTCGGGCGCCTCGGCCGCCAGGGTCGCGGCGGAAAAATCCGCCGCGCGGCCGGCCAATAGGAACGACCGGCTGGCGCCCACCACACTGCGAAAGCGGCCGACGAACTCCTGGTAGGCGGGCCCATCCTCGCTCAGAACGAGGCCGACCCGGGCTGCCGCACCCGCGGCCATCAAGGCCAGCAAGATACCCAGAAGGAGGGAGACGTAGGCTGCGCGTCGGCGTGGCACCCGTCCCCCCCTCGGTTCAGAACTGCGTCCTCAGGGCCACATAGCCCCGGGTGCGGAATTCGTTGCGCTTGGTCGGATCGACCGGGTCCCACAAGAAATCCGGGTAGCTGCCCAGCGCATTCTGCACCCCCACGGCCACCTCCGTTTCGCCATGGCGGCCCCGGAAGGTGCGGGCAAGGCGAAGGTCCAGGCGGTTGTACGCCCGCTGCAGGTCACCACCTGCTCCGAGCGGCCACATGTTGCCGTAGTGGTAAAGGCCGACCGACGCCCGCACGCCCTGGGGGAAACGGTGGTCCAGCAGAAGCGCGAAGGTATGGCGCGGGTCGGCCTCGGTCAGGTCCGTCACGGCATCCTGGGATGTGCCGCTCACCCCGGTGACGCGCAGATAGCCATGGGCCAGCGTGAGCCGGGTCGCGCCGCGCTCGATCCTGAGTTCCGTTTCGATGCCCTGCCGCGTCAGGCGGTTTCCGGATTTGAACAGGAACACCGATGCGGGGGCGTTCTTGTCGGGATAGAGCAAATCGCGCAGCCGCTCCTCGAACACACGGATGCCGCCGTGAATGCCGTGTTCCGGATAGCGCGCGAGGTAGGCGAGTTCCCGCGCCACGAGTCTTTCGGCCCCCACGTCCCCCGCGCCCAGGTAATAGACCACCCCACCCAGGCGATAGTCGGCCGCCGCTTCGAGCAAGGTCGGCGTGCGCGTGGCGCCGGATATGCCCAGGCGCAGGCTGTGGTGGTCACCCCAGTGGCGGGTCACGGACAGTCTCGGCATGGTGTCGGTGCCGGTGAGATCGTTGTTCTCCACCATCGCTCCGGCATTGACGGTCCATGCGGGTGACGGACGCCACTCTCCGTGGGCGAACACCCGGGCCACACGCACCGACCGGCGGGCATCGGTGCCCAGATACAAGGGGGCGTGGACGGTGTCATGGCGCAGGCTGCCACCCCAAACCAGCCGGGTCTGCGCGCCCAGGCCCTGGGTCCGCTGTAGCTCGATCTCGTGGCGGTCGCTGTCCTGCTTGAGCCGCACCAGCCCGATGGGCGGCACCTCCGCCTGCTCCCGGCTGCGCTGGAAGGTGTGGTAGAGCTGCACCATCCATTCGTCGTCCGTCGCGGTCACCCGCTGCCAGCGCAGGTGCACATGGCCGCTCGCCGCGGCCTGATCCCGGGGCGGATCCTTCGGATCTCCGGGCCAGCCCTGCCCCAGCCGTCCGCCCGCGTATCCCGCCATGACCTGCACCGTGTCGGCCGGCGTGACGCGCCACTCCGCCAGCAGGGATGCGTGATCGATCCGGGTGTCGTCCGGACGCCGGGGAAAGCCGGCGTCCTCGCGATGGCCCAAGGTGAGACGGTAGTGCCAGGGCCCCCAGGCCCCCGCATGGCGAAGGGTGCCGGAACGCTCGGCCGGATCCCCGAGCCGGGCACCCACGAACCAGCCCGGGTCCTGTTCCGGATGCCGTGTGACGATGTTCACGACGCCCAGAAACGAGTTGGCGCCAAAGGATGCCGCATTGGGCCCGCGAACCACCTCGATGCGCTCCACGTCTTCCACGTCCACCGGCAGGACCGACCAATGGACCTGTCCGAACAGGGGCATGTAAACCGAGCGCCCGTCCACCAGGACCTGGATGCGCCCGAACAGGTGGCCAGCGATGCCACGGCTGAGCACCGCCTCATTGCCACTGAAATGGCCCACATAGAAGCCGGGCACGAGCCGGAGCACATCCACGATGTCCCTGAATCCCGATGCGAGAATCGTCTGCCGGTCGATCACCGTCACCGCGCCCGGAGCATCCTGGACCGGCTGGTTGAGCCGTGAAGCGGAGAGCACCACCGGCATCTCGTTCAAGAACTCCTGTTCGGACAGGACCGGCTCCGCCCCCTGGGCCTGACCGGTCGCGACCAGCAAAAGACCCCATCCCGTGATCCGGGACCAGACGCTCCACCGCCGTCTTCCCATACCCCCTCCCGCTGCGCCCAATGTTTTCGTATCGTCAGCAGGCCGCTGTGCGCCACACGCACGCGCCCTTGCTCTCCCGGTCCAGCTCCGAAAGCAGCGCCTCGTGAGCGGCCAGTTCTTCCTCGCTCGCGCGCAACACGACCAGCGGCTGGTCGCCGCGCCCCAGGGGCAAACCCGGCAGCTGGGCGGCGGGTGTCTCCAGCTCGATCATGAGGCTTTCCTGACCCCGGGTCAGGGCCAGATAGACATCCGCCAGCAGCTCTGCATCCAGCAGCGCGCCATGCAGCGTCCGGTTGGAATTGTCCACGCCATAGCGCTTGCACAGGGCGTCGAGGTTGTTCTTCTGGCCCGGATGCATCTCGCGCGCCATTCTCAGCGTGTCCACCACCCCTACGCAATGGCTCTCCACCGGTTCCAGACCCAGCAGCGCGAGTTCGTGGTTGAGAAAGCCGAGGTCGAAGGCCGCATTGTGGATGATGAGTTCCGCACCCCGGATGAAAGCGAGGAATTCCTCGGCGATGTCGGCAAACCGCGGCTTTTCCGCCAGGAACTCCAGCGTCAGGCCATGCACCTGCTGGGCCCCTTCGTCGATCTCGCGCTCGGGGTTGAGG
>JBBINK010000146.1:0-6453 GCA_037443925.1 Betaproteobacteria bacterium | reverse complement strand
CTGGTGTGCCTGCTGCCCGAGTTCCTGATCCTGAAATACAACGTGCCGTTCTATTTCGGCGGCACGTCACTGCTGATCATCGTGGTGGTGACCATGGACTTCATGGCCCAGGTCCAGGCCTACCTGTTGAGTCACCAGTACGAGAGCCTGCTGAAGAAGGCCAACTTCAAGGGTGGGTTGGTCCGATAGCCGGTCGTGGCGGTGGTATGGCCAAGGAAGAAACGATCGAAATGCAGGGGGAGGTGATCGAGAACCTCCCCAACGCAACCTTCCGGGTCAAGCTGGAAAACGGTCACGTGATCCTGGGCTACATCTCGGGAAAGATGCGGATGCACTACATCCGCATCCTGCCGGGCGACAAGGTGACCGTGGAACTGACGCCCTATGACCTGTCCCGGGGGCGGATCATCTATCGGGCGAAATGAGTTCGGCGCAGACGGCGCGCGTTGGCGGCCGTCGGTGCCGGTGAATCGAGGAGAAAAGCATGCGAGTGCAAGCATCGGTCAAAAAAATCTGCCGCAAGTGCAAAATCGTGCGCCGGAAGGGTGTGGTCCGCGTCATCTGCGCCGATCCCCGGCACAAGCAGCGCCAGGGTTGAACCGCCCTTGCTTGATGGGCGGCAGCGTTGTTGTTAAACTTATCGGTTTTCGGTTTGCGGAAAGCTTCCTGCAAGGAGTAACGGAATGGCCCGTATCGCCGGGGTGAACATCCCCAACCACCAGCATGCCGAGATCGCCCTGACCGCGATCTACGGCATCGGTCGCTCCCGCGCGCGCAAGATCTGCGAAGCGGCGGGCGTGAATCCCACCACCAAGATCAAGGATCTGAACGACAGCGATCTGGACCGGCTGCGGGACGAGGTGGGCAAGTACACGGTGGAGGGCGATCTGCGCCGCGAAGTGACCATGAATATCAAGCGGCTGATGGACCTGGGTTGCTACCGGGGCCAGCGGCACCGGCGTGGCCTGCCGGTGCGTGGTCAGCGCACCCGCACCAACGCGCGTACCCGCAAGGGTCCGCGCAAGGCCATCCGCGCCAGCAAGTAAGGCAAGCCGAAGCGAACATAGAGGACGGATTCACCTATGGCAACCAAGACCACCACCCGGGTGCGCAAGAAGGTCAAGAAGAGCGTGGCCGAGGGCATCGCCCACATCCACGCTTCCTTCAACAACACCATCGTCACCATCACCGACCGTCAGGGCAATGCCCTGGCCTGGGCCACCGCCGGTGGCGTCGGCTTCAAGGGCTCGCGCAAGAGCACGCCCTTCGCTGCCCAGGTGGCGGAAGCGGCCGGAAAGGCGGCCCAGGAATACGGGGTCAAGAATCTGGAGGTGCGCATCAAGGGGCCGGGGCCCGGCCGCGAGTCGGCGGTGCGCGCCCTCAACGCCGTGGGTTTCAAGATCACCCAGATCGCGGATGTGACGCCGGTGCCGCACAACGGCTGCCGTCCCCCGAAGAAGCGCCGCATCTAAGTTAGGAGAGATTGACCGTGGCTCGCAATACCAATCCCAAGTGCCGCCAGTGCCGCCGCGAGGGCGAGAAGCTGTTCCTGAAGGGCGAGAAGTGTTTCACCGAGAAGTGCGCCATCGAGCGACGCAGCTACGCGCCGGGCCAGCACGGGCAGAAAAGCGGTGCCCGTCTGTCCGATTACGGCAAGCAGCTGCGTGAGAAGCAGAAGATGCGCCGCGTCTATGGCGTGCTGGAGCGTCAGTTCAGGGGTTACTACTTCGAGGCCGACCGGCGCAAGGGCGTGACCGGCGAGAACCTCCTGCAGGTGCTGGAAAGCCGGCTCGACAACGTGGCCTACCGGATGGGCTTTGGCGCCTCGCGCGCCGAGGCGCGGCAGGTCGTGCGCCACAACGGGGTGCTGGTCAACGGCAAGCGGGTGAACATTCCCTCCTACCAGGTCCGTCCGGGGGATGTGATCGAGATCGCCGATCGCGCCAAGAACCAGCTGCGCATCAAGGCGGCGGTGGAAGCGGCCGAGGCCCGCGGTTTCCCCGAGTGGGTTTCCGTGGACACCAAGGCGCTCAAGGGCACCTTCAAGGCGCTGCCCACCCGCGCCGAGCTGCCGGCCACCATCAATGAGCACCTGGTGATCGAGCTGTACTCGAAGTAAACGCTTCTCAGGATATGGATTCCCGGGCGACCGCTTCCCGCGAACCCCAATAACGGTACGAGGACCCATTCATGCAAAGCAGCGCTACCGAATTCCTGAAGCCGCGCGTCGTGGACGTGGAGCAGCTCTCCCCCCTGCGCGCGCGTGTCGTGATGGAGCCGTTCGAGCGCGGTTACGGCCATACCCTGGGCAATGCCCTGCGCCGCATCCTGCTCTCGTCCATGCCGGGCTATGCCATCACCCAGGTCAGAATCGATGGCGTGCTCCACGAATACTCTGCCATCGAGGGTGTGCAGGAGGACGTGGTGGACATCCTGCTCAACCTCAAGGGCATCGCGCTCAAACTCAACAACCGCACCGAGGCCACCCTGCGCCTGTCCAAGAAGGGCAAGGGTGTGGTGACGGCAGGGGACATCGAGACCACCCACGACGTGGAGATCATCAATCCCGAACACGTGATCGCCCATCTCACCGGCAATGGCGAGCTCAGCATGGAGCTCAAGGTGGAGCAGGGCCGTGGCTATCAGCCGGTGGCCTCCCGGCGCCAGGAGGACCAGGAGCACACCATCGGCACCATCATGATGGATGCCTCCTTCAGCCCCGTCCGGCGCGTGAGCTACACCGTGGAGAGCGCCCGCGTGGAGCAGCGCACCGACCTGGACAAGCTGGTGATGGACATCGAGACCAACGGCGTGCTGGACCCGGAAGAGGCGGTGCGTTACGCGGCACGCATCCTCATGGACCAACTGTCCGTGTTCGCCGACCTCAAGGGCACGCCCAGCGTCACCGAGGCGCCCCGTGCCCCGGCCATCGACCCGATCCTGCTGCGTCCGGTGGATGATCTGGAGCTCACAGTGCGTTCCGCCAACTGCCTCAAGGCGGAGAACATCTATTACATCGGCGACCTGATCCAGCGCACCGAGACCGAACTGCTCAAGACCCCGAACCTGGGCCGCAAGTCGCTCAACGAGATCAAGGACGTCCTGGCCTCCAAGGGCCTGACCCTGGGCATGCGCCTGGAGAACTGGCCGCCCCCCGGGCTCGAGCATCACGGCAAGTAAGCACGATACCAACAAGGATAGCAATCATGCGTCACCGTCTAGGCAATCGCAAACTGAACCGGACCAGCAGCCATCGTCTGGCCATGCTGCGCAACATGACCAACTCGCTGCTGCGCCACGAAGTGATCCGGACCACACTGCCCAAGGCCAAGGAACTGCGCCGCGTGGCCGAGCCCCTGATCACCCTGGGCAAGAATCCGACCCTGGCGAACCGACGGCTCGCCTTCGATCGTCTGCGGGATCGGGAAATGGTGGTGAAGCTGTTCGAGGAGCTGGGGCCCCGCTATCGCAACCGCCCGGGTGGCTATCTGCGCATCCTCAAATGCGGTTTCCGTCAGGGTGACAACGCGCCCATGGCCTACGTGGAGCTTCTGGATCGTCCCGAACAGACCGCGGCGCCCGCGGAGGCCTCCGAATAAGCGCCGCGCCACGCGCCGCGAACAAGCCGGGCTCGACCCGGCTTTTTCTTTGCCAGTGGACCGGCGTGTCCAGGATAATGCCCCCATGAGTGTGATCCTGTTCACCGACTTCGGCGCCGCCGACCTCTACGTCGGCCAGGTCAAGGCCGTCCTGCAGCGGGAGGCGCCGGGTGTGGCGGTGATCGACCTGCTGCACGAGGTGCCGCCCTTCGACATCGAGGCGGGTGCCCACCTGCTGGCGGCCCTGGCCCCCCGCTTCGGGCCGGGCGATGTGTTCGTGGCCGTGGTGGACCCTGGCGTGGGCAGCAGCCGCGCCGCGGCGGTGGTGCTGGCCGATGGACGGTGGTTCGTCGGGCCGGACAACGGTCTGCTCTCCGTGGTGGCGGCGCGGGCACGGGAACGCCGGCTCTGGCATGTCACCTGGCGGCCCAAGGCCTTGTCCGCCACCTTCCACGGCCGCGATCTGTTCGCCCCAATGGCCGCCGTCATCGCGCGTGAGGGCCTTCCCGGGGAACGGGTGGTGGCGGTGAGCCGGCTGGACGTGGCGCTGCCTGCCGATCCCCTGTTGCGGGTGATCTACGTGGATCACTACGGCAACGCCTTCACCGGCATCCCCGCGGCCGCCCTGTCCCAGGATGCCTGGCTCGAATGCGGGAACGTGCGGCTGTCCCATGCCGCCACCTTCTCGGCGGCCGCCAAAGGCCGTCCGTTCTGGTATGGCAACAGCGTGGGGCTGGTGGAGATCGCCGTCCCCGAGGGCCACGCCGCCCGGGTCCTGGGACTGAGAGTGGGCAGTCCCGTGCGCATCCTGTGACGCCCCGGCAGATGGGCCTAGAGGCGCACCGACACGAAGGCGATCTCGTCGCCGTTGCGCACGGCGGTGGCCGGTTCCCCGAACTGCTTGTTGACGGTGATCCGCACCAGACCGGTGCTGAAGACTTTTTCCCACTGTCCCCCGCGGCTGCGCAGCAGCGCCAGCACGTCGGCCACCGTGGCCACGTCGGGGGGAAGTTCGATTTCCTCGTAGGCCGTCCCCAGCTCGTCCACCAGGGCGGCGAAGTAATACAGCCTGATCATGCTTCCTGTCCTGGGTTTTCGGCAGCGGCCGACCTCGCGGGCCCTCGCGCCACTCTCCCTCAGGCGCGGCCCATGGCCGGCTGTCTCCTGGTGAGCCGTGGCTTGGTGGGCTGGGGCATGGTGGGCCGGGGCGACAGGCCTTCCGCCCGGAGCCAATGCATAACCCAGGCAGCCCTGCGGTGGCTGCCAGCGGGGCGGGCGGCGGCCGCTGACCTACGCTACCCAGGCGCAGCCAGGCTGTCAATCCGCATCGGTGTGCGGCGAATCCCCTGGGCCGACCGCTGGCCGGCCCAGGGGGAAAGGCCTCGTTAGTTGCCGAACCAGTCGTTGTTGACGTAGGGCAGGTAGCGGGAATCAGGCCGGGTGGCGGGCGCCACCGGGACGGGTGCGGACTGGGTCGCGGCCTGGGCGGGGGCCGCGGTGGTGGCGGACTGCGCCGCCCGGGCGGCCTGCTGGGGCAGGGCGCGGGCATGGGTACGTTTGTCGTTTTCACAGGCCATGCCGAGGGAACTGCCAGCCAGCAGGACGGCGGCGAGCAAGGTCGGGATGGGTTTCATGATGAACCTCCTTTCGGCAACGGGCCGGTCGGCGCGGGCGCTCACCCCGTTGGGGGCCGCAGCCGGCGTCACCGGCGATGAACCGGGTCCGGCCGACCCCAGGAGGACCGGCCTTCTCCGGCGACGGTGGCCCCGTCCCCTTTTCCGGGTGCCGAGGCGCGAG
Source organism: Betaproteobacteria bacterium (assembly GCA_037443925.1). Classification (GTDB taxonomy): domain Bacteria; phylum Pseudomonadota; class Gammaproteobacteria; order Burkholderiales; family Thiobacteraceae; genus Thiobacter. The sequence continues at coordinate 1,057 of JBBINK010000146.1, read as the reverse complement.
CACCCAGGGCAGGCGGTGCGGGTCCGACCGGCCGGAACGGATGGAAGGAGGCGGGCACCGGCTGCGCCTTGGGCGGCTCTTCACGTCCCCATTGTCGATGCCGGAGCGCAAAAAAGAATCTCACCTACGGCCAGTCCAAAAGACAGACCGGCCGCCCCATCCGGCCTTTCGCCATAGGACTTTGGCCTGGGCCGGTGCGGGATGCTGGAGGGGATCGACTGGATGGCGCTCAGGTTTCGGTGCGCCTGTCCAGGATCCGCGTCATGTGCAGGTGGGGGATGCCCGCGTCGAGGAACTCGGCTCCTTCGGGATGGAAGCCGAAACGACGGTAAAAGGGCACGGCATGGACCTGGGCATGGAGCACGATCCGGCCGATGCCCCGCTGCTGTGCTTCCGTAAGCAGGGCCTGCAGCAGGGCCCGGCCCACGCCCCGCCCGCGCCAGTCACGCAGGACGGCCATGCGTCCCACCTGGGCCTCGTCTGCCCGGATCACCAGGCGAGCCGTGCCGATGGGCCGCCCCGTCCGGTCGGTGGCCAGGGCGTGGATCGCCCGGGCGTCTTCGCCGTCCCACTCCAGCGCTTCCGGCACACCCTGCTCCTCGATGAACACGGCCCGCCGCACCGGCGCGGCCTGCTGCGCCGCTTCCCGCCAGCCGAGCAGCCGCACCGCGAACGCGTCCATCCGGGTTCCCCGCGCTTCAGGCCGTCTCCGGTTCCACCATGCCGGAATGCCGCAGCAGGGCATCGATGGTGGGCTTGCGCCCGCGGAAGGCGATGAAGGATTCCAGGGCGCTGCGGGCGCCGCCCTGGCCGAGGATCTCGCTCCAGAAGCGGTGGCCGACCTCGGGATTGAGCACGCCGTTTTCCTCGAACAGGCTGTAGGCGTCGGCGGACAGCACTTCCGCCCATTTGTAGCTGTAGTAGCCCGCGGCGTAGCCCCCGGCGAAGATGTGGGAGAAGTTGTTGGGGAAGCGGTTGTAGGACGGCGGGAACACCACGGCCACCTTGCATGCCTAGGCTGCTGTTCCTCGTGACGGAGGACTGGTACTTCGTCTCG
>JBBINK010000145.1:0-6457 GCA_037443925.1 Betaproteobacteria bacterium | reverse complement strand
AGATAGGCGGCGATGGGCGTCTTGAGCCAGCCCAGCCCATAGTGCCGGCTGTAGGCATGGAAGTTGGTATGGAACGCGGAGGTGGTGGCAAGCCCCAGTCGGCGCGCCGCCGACAGCGCGGACCAGCCCAGGGGCCCTTCGGTGACCAGGTGCACCAGATCCGGCCGGCGTGCCTGCCAGCGACGCAGCAGGACGCGTCCCAGGGGCAGGCCCATGCGCAGGTCGCGGTAGCGGGGGATGGGCAGCGCCGGCGCCAGGACGTGCTCCAGGTCGGGGCCGCAGTCCGCGCCATCGCCGGCCCCCTGGCGGGGACGGACGAGCTGCAGCGCATGGCCGCGCTGTCGCAGGGCTTCCACCAGCTGCCCGATGGTCATGGCCACGCCGTTGACCTCGGGCGGATAGGTCTCGGTGACGATGGCGATGCGCAGAAGGGGACGGGCCGCCATCCCTTCCCGCGCGGCCATGACCGCGGGTAGCGGGGCATCCATGGCTTGCATGCTGCGCGCCCTTTGCGACGCTCGTGTGACATGCCGATGACCGGGGCGTGACCCCTGCGCCCATAGCGGGCCGGGTGCTTGAACTGGCGGCAAGCTCCCCCATATTGACGGTAGCGGATCGGGCCAGCCGGCCCATGCACATTGCCACGATCAACGAACGAAAGAGGAGAATCAGCCATGGCCAACATCACCCGTTATGACCCCTTCAACCTGGACAGCGTGTTCGACGATTTCTTCAAGGGCTTCCTGGTGCGGCCCATGACCCTGGAGGGCATGCCCAAGGCGCCCGAGATCAAGATGGACGTCACCGAGAATGACAAGGCCTACACGGTGAAGGCCGAGCTTCCCGGTGTGAGGAAGGAGGACATCCAGGTGTCCATCGACGGCAACACGGTGTCCATCAGCGCCGAAGTGAAGAAGGAATCCGAAGAGAAGGAAGGCGAGAAGGTGTTGCGCTCGGAGCGCTACTATGGCCGGGTGGCGCGCAGCTTCAGCCTCGGTTCGGAAATCGACGAGGCCAATGCCTCGGCCAAGTACACCGATGGCGTGCTGGAGCTCGTGCTGCCCAAGAAGGCCGCGCCCACGGCCAAGCGCCTGACCATCAGCTAAGCCGCGTTCCCGTGGCGCGACGACGGGGCGGCCCGGATCGCCGGGCCGCCCTTTTTCATGGGCACGCGACGCTGTAGAATGGCGCGCGCACGCCGATCAGGCATCCGATCCGAGGAGACCATGTCCGCCACGCCTTCCACCGCCCGCGCCAAGGCCGAGCTCCTGTCCGAAGCCCTGCCCTTCATCCAGGCCTTCTTCGACAAGACCATCGTCATCAAGTATGGCGGCAACGCCATGACCGAGGAGCGGCTCAAGGAGAGCTTCGCGCGCGACGTGGTGCTGCTCAAGCTGGTGGGGATCAACCCGGTCATCGTGCACGGCGGCGGCCCGCAGATCGGCGACATGCTCAAGCGCATCGGCAAGCAGAGCGAATTCATCCAGGGCATGCGCGTCACCGACGCCGAGACCATGGACGTGGTGGAGATGGTCCTCGGCGGGCTGGTGAACAAGAGCATCGTCACCCTCATCAACCGCCACGGTGGCAAGGCCGTCGGGCTCACCGGCAAGGATGGCTGGATGATCCGCGCCCGGCGCATGAGACTGGAGAGCCAGGACAAGCCGGGCGAGTGGCTGGACATCGGCCAGGTGGGGGAGGTCGCGGCCATCGACCCCGCCCTGGTGACGCTGCTGGACAGCCAGGATTTCATCCCGGTGATCGCGCCCATCGGCGTCGGCGAGGACGGCGCCGCCTACAACATCAACGCGGACCTGGTGGCAGGCAAGCTGGCCGAGACCCTGGGCGCGGAAAAGTTCATCCTCATGACCAACACCGCCGGGGTGCTGGACAAGGAAGGCCGGCTGTTGCCCGAGCTCACGGCGGGTCAGGTGCGCGCCCTGATCGAGGACGGGACCATCTCCGGCGGCATGCTGCCGAAGGTGAACTGCGCCCTGCAGGCCGTGCACAACGGGGTGAAGACCAGCCACATCATCGACGGCCGCGTGGAGCACGCGCTGCTGCTGGAAATCCTCACCAGCGAGGGCGTGGGCACCCTCATCAAGCGCGGCTGATGCGGCCAGGCCGCGTCTGGGTGTTCGACCTGGACAACACCCTGCACGACGCCACGCCCCACATCTTCCCCCACATCAACCGCGCCATGACGCGGTACCTGATGGAGCATCTGGCCCTGGACGAGGCGGGGGCGAATGCCCTGCGCCAGCACTACTGGCAGCGCTACGGCGCCACGCTCCTGGGCCTGATGCGGCATCATGGCACCGATCCGGACCACTTCCTGTGGCACACCCACCAGTTTCCGGAGCTGCACGCCATGCTGGTGTTCCAGCGCGGCCTGCGCCACATGCTGCGGCATCTGCCGGGGCGCAAGGTGGTGTTTTCCAATTCACCCGCCCACTATTCACGGGCGGTGCTCGAAGCCATGGGTATCGCCGGACTGTTCGAGGCCATCTACAGCATCGAGCACGCCCGCCTGCATCCCAAGCCGGCGCCGCGGGGGTTCCGGGCCATCCTGCGTGCCTTGGGCGTTCCGCCGCGGCGCTGCATCATGGTGGAGGACAGCCTGGCCAACCTGCGCACCGCCAAGCGGCTGGGCATGAAGACCGTGTGGATCACGCGCGCCCGCAAACGCCCGCCCTTCGTGGACGTGAAGCTGGCGTCGGTGTTGCAACTGCCGCGTGCGCTCAATAAGCTATAGGCCGCATCCAGGGAGGGGCCATGCCGGGCAGACCAGGCCAACGCAAAGAACAGATCCTGCAGACGCTGGCGGAAATGCTGCAAAGCCCCCAGCCGGAAAAAATCACCACGGCCGCCCTCGCGGCGCGGCTCGATTTGTCGGAGGCGGCGCTCTACCGCCATTTCGCGAGCAAGGCCCAGATGTTCGAAGGGCTGATCGAGTTCATCGAGGCCACGCTGTTCGGATTGATCAACAAACTCCTCGCCGACGAGCCCCGGGGCGTGGCCCAGCTGGATGGCATCCTCACCGTCTGCTTGGGCTTTGCCGCCAAGAACCCCGGCATGTCACGCGTGCTCATCGGCGATGCCCTGGTGCACGAGAACGAGCGGCTCCAGGCGCGCATCAACCAGCTCCTGGACCGCCTGGAGGCCACGCTGCGCCAGTGCCTGCGCGTGGCCGCCACGCAGCAGGAGATCCACCCGGATACCGATCCCGGTGCGGTGGCCAACGCGATCCTCGCCTTCATCGTCGGCCGCTGGCACCAGTTCGCCAAGAGCGGCTTCAGGCGCTCTCCCCTCGACCAGCTGGAAAACCAGAAGCGCTTTTTCCTGCACGCCCTGTGATCCAGCCGGGCACGGGTGTTGCGCGCTACGGTCGGCGTTCGGTTGGGGCCTCAAGACCGCCGGGGGTGTGCCGATATGGGCCGTGAGCAACCCCGCCGGGGGTGCGTTCATCACGGGAGGCAACGATGGGAGCACGCACCGTATCCATCCGACATTCCACCTGGATTTCCGGCTTCCTGGTCGGTCTGGTCATCGCCGTCTGTTCCCTGAGCGATGCGCGGGCCGATGCCGGCCCGGCCCCGGCATCGGCGAGGCCGGCGGCTTCGCCACCGGCATCCTTCTGATTCCCCGGCGGGTCAGGCGGTCCGGCCTCAGCCTCGGCCCGCGCACACCGGGCAGGCAGGGTCCTTCGGCACCCGGATGCTGCGCCAGGCCATGGCCAGGGCGTCGAGCAGCAGCAGCCGACCGTGGAGGGGCGTGCCGATGCCGGCCAGCAGCTTGATCGCCTCCGCCGCCTGGGTCGTGCCGATGATGCCCACCAGGGGTGAGAAGACACCGTTTTCCGCGCAGCGCAGCTCGTCGGGCTCGCCGGCTTCCGGGAACAGGCAGTGGTAGCAGGGCGCGTCCGGGCGCCGGGAATCGAACACCGCCACCTGACCGTCGAAGCGCACCGCCGCCCCGGACACCAGGGGTTTGCGGGCCTGGACGCAGGCCCGGTTGATGGCATGGCGCGTCGCGAAGTTGTCGCTCGCGTCCAGGACCACGTCGGCCTCCCGCACCAGCTCGGCGAGCAGCGTCCCATCCGCGCGCCGGGGCACGGCCCGCACCTCCACCTCGGGATTGATGCGGCGAGCGCTGGCGGCGGCCGACTCCGCCTTGTTGCGGCCGATCGCCTGATGATCGTGGGCGATCTGCCGCTGCAGGTTGGACAGATCCACGGCGTCGCCATCGCACAGGGTCAGCCTGCCGACGCCCGCGGCCGCGAGATAGAGCGCGATGGGCGAGCCCAGACCGCCGGCGCCGATCACCAGGGCATGGGCGGAAAGCAGGCGCTGCTGGCCCTCGATGCCCATTTCCTGAAGCAGGACGTGCCGGCTGTAGCGCAGGAGCTGCTCGTCGTTCATGATGCCCGGGCGGCGCCCCGCTAGCGGTAGCTGCGCCACTCCTCGGGAGTGTCGTCCCGGTCGCCGTGGGGGTGGTGGGCGTAGGCCTCGGCGAAGATCTGCTTGGACAGCCGGTCCCTGGGCGGCGGGGCGAGGTTCTCGCATTCGATGGCCTCGCAGTAGTAGATCAGCGCCCGGCGGATCTTGGTGAGGATGCTGTTGTCGAGGTGGAAACCCTCGGCGGCGAGGGCGCGCTCCACGCGCTCCAGGGTGTAGTTGGGAATTTCGTAGCGGACGAGCAGGGTGCGCGCGTCGGGCTTGCCGAGCACCACCAGATGGGGCAATCCCTCGAGCAGCGCGGCCGCCTCATCCGCCTGGCCGGGGGGAATGCGGTTGAAGACCAGCTGCCGCGTCTTGAAGGTGTCGCCTGCGTGCATGTGCCGCCTCCACTGCCGCCGTCCCGGGCGGCGTGTCCTTGCTGCAAGCATACCGCGGCAGCGGCGTTTTTCAAGCGCCGGGCCGCCGGGACTCAGCGCCGCTGCAGGATCTGGATGCCCTTGAGCAGGTTGACCGCCTGGTTGAGCTGATAGTCGTTGCGTGGCGCGAGCTCCGGTACCTGGGCCTTGTCGTCCTTGGCCTTGCCACCCTGCAGCTTGACGGGCTCGGGCTTGCCGGCGGGCTCCTTGTCATTGGCCAGATGCCGTTCCAGATCGGCTTCGCGCACGTTCAGGCTCGCCTGCTTGTCCGTCTCGCTGACGGTGGCTTCCTCCACCACGATGTCAGGGGTGATGCCCTTGGCCTGGATGGACGTGCCGCTGGGCGTGTAATAGCGCGCGGTGGTGAGCTTGATGGCGGTGCCGTTGCCCAGCGGCAGGATGGTCTGGACGGAGCCCTTGCCGAAGGTCTGGGTGCCGAGGATGATGGCGCGGCGATGGTCCTGGAGGGCGCCGGCCACGATCTCCGAGGCCGAGGCCGAGCCGCCGTTGACCAGCACGATCATGGGCACCGTCTTGGCCCAGGCCGGCAGGCCCTTCAGATAATCGTCCTGGTTGGGCCGCAGATAGTATTCCTTGCTCGCGGTCAGTCGCATCTTCGCGTCCTCGGTGCGGCCGTCGGTATAGACCACCAGCACGTCCTTGGGCAGGAAGGCGGCCGACACCGCCACCGCGCCGTTGAGCAGCCCGCCGGGGTTGTTGCGCAGGTCGAGGACCAGGCCTTTGAGCGCCTCCTTGTTGTTCTGCTTGGCCAGACCCTCGATGGCCTTGACCAGGTCCTCGCCGGTGTGGTCCTGGAACTGGGTGATGCGGACGTAGCCGTAGCCGGGCTCCATCAGCTTCCACTTCACGCTCTTGATCTGGATCACCGCGCGGGTGAGCGTGACCACGATGGGCTTGGGCTCGCCCTTGCGCAGGATGGTGAGGGTGATGCGCGTGCCCGGTTTGCCGCGCATGCGCTTGACCGCATCGTTGAGGGACATGCCCTTGACCGGCGTTTCGTCCAGCTTGATGATCAGGTCCCCCGCCTTGATGCCCGCCTGGAAGGCCGGCGTGTCCTCGATGGGGGAGACCACCTTCACGAAGCCGTCTTCCATGCCCACTTCGATGCCCAGGCCCCCGAACTGGCCCTGGGTGGAGACCTGGAGATCCTTGAAGGCGTCGGCGTCGAGATAGGCCGAATGGGGATCGAGGCCGGAGAGCATGCCATTGATGGCTTCGGTGATGAGCTTCTTGTCCTCGACCGGCTCCACGTAATCGCTCTTGATCTTGCCGAACACCTCGGCGAAGGCGCGCAGCTCGTCCACCGGCAGCGGCGCGGCCGCCTGTTTGTCGGCGATGGCCGAGTAATGCAGGCCGACCCCCACGCCGATGAGGATGCCGAAGGCTACGAGAACGATGTGATGCAGTTTGCCGCGCATGTTGAGCTGGACTCCAGAATGATCGGTCAAATGGTGCGCAGTTGCGGGGGTTTCAAGTCAGCGCCGACCCACCCACTGCAGGGGATCCACCGGTTTCCCCTGGAAACGGACTTCGAAGTATAAACCGGTTTCCCCCTGGCCG
>JBBINK010000144.1:3413-6561 GCA_037443925.1 Betaproteobacteria bacterium | reverse complement strand
CGCTGGTTGCGCTGGCTTTCCATGTCGATGAAGTCGATCACGATCAGGCCACCCAGATCCCGCAGGCGAAGCTGGCGGGCGATTTCGTCGGCCGCCTCCAGGTTGGTGCGGAAGGCGGTTTCCTCGATGTCCGCCCCCTTGGTGGCGCGCGCCGAGTTGACGTCGATGGCGGTGAGGGCCTCGGTATGGTCGATGACGATGGAGCCGCCGGAGGGCAGGTTCACCGAGCGGGAATAGGCCGACTCGATCTGGTGCTCGATCTGGAAACGCGAGAACAGGGGAACGTCATCCCGGTACAGCTTGATCTTGTTGACGTTCTGGGGCATGACGTGGCTCATGAACTGCCGCGCCTGCTCGTAGATGTCCTCGGTATCGATGAGGATCTCGCCGATGTCGGGCTGGAACAGGTCGCGGATGGCGCGGATCACCAGGCTGCCTTCCTGGTAGATGAGGAAGGCGCCCGACTGGCGCGCCGCCGCGGCCTCGATGGCGCGCCACAACTGCAACAGGTAGTTGAGGTCCCACTGCAGCTCCTCGACGGTGCGCCCGATGCCCGCGGTGCGGGCGATGATGCTCATGCCGGTGGGGACATCCAGCTGGGCCATCACCTCGCGCAGTTCCTCGCGGTCCTCGCCCTCGATGCGGCGCGAGACCCCGCCGCCCCTGGGGTTGTTGGGCATGAGCACCAGATAGCGCCCGGCCAGGCTGATGAAGGTGGTGAGGGCCGCGCCCTTGTTGCCCCGCTCGTCCTTTTCCACCTGGACGATAAGCTCCTGGCCTTCCTTCACCGCGTCCTGGATGCTGGCGCGGCCCACGGTGGCGCCTTCGCGGAAATAGCTGCGGGCGATCTCCTTGAAGGGCAGGAAACCGTGGCGCTCGGCACCATAGTCCACGAAGCAGGCTTCGAGGCTCGGTTCGATGCGGGTGATGACGCCCTTGTAGATGTTGGACTTGCGCTGTTCCTTGGCTGAGGATTCGATGTCGAGGTCGATCAGCTTCTGACCATCGACGATGGCGACACGCAGCTCCTCGGCCTGCGTGGCGTTGAACAACATGCGTTTCATTGCTTGTGGTCTCCCGCGCTCAGGACACGGGAATCCCAGACCGCGCGCATCACGTGGATGGGCGATTCATGCTCAAACGGCGGAGGTGCTGAAAGGTCCGGACACGTTCCATGAGATGTGGTCTGGTCGAAACGTCGGCGATGGGATGCGTCCCGAGGCGCGATCGGCCCCCGCATCGTCCGCCCCGGATCGGCCGGGACGGCTGTCATCGCTGCTGCTTCTGGCCGGCGTGCCGGGCACGCCAGCGGAATCCAAGTGCTCTGAGCGTGTAATTTTCAAGTACTATCGCTGCTTTTGCCGCAGCGGTGAGCGAGATAACCGCTTGCTTCGCGACGCCGGTCTGGGACTGCCGGGATGCCTGGCTCTGGGAGGCACACCGCCATCGCCGTTTCGGGGACCGGAACACCCGTCGGGCCGCCGGCCCGGAGCCGCTGTGGCGTCTCCGCAGCCAGTGCCGGAGGCGACAGTATATTGAAAATGAAAGAGTTAAGCAAAGAATCCGTCACCTGGCTGGAGATCGGCGAGGATGCCGCCGGCCAGCGCATCGACAACTTCCTCGTGCGGGAACTCAAAGGCGTGCCGAAAAGCCACCTCTACCGCATCCTGCGCAGCGGGGAGGTCCGGGTCAACAGCCGGCGTGTGCAGGCGACCCACCGGCTCCAGCCAGGCGATCGCGTGCGCCTGCCCCCGATGCGGGTGGCGCAGGTGCCCGCCGCCAAGCGTCCCGGCCGGTTCTCGGGCAGGATAATCCACGAGGACGAGGCCTTGCTGGTGGTGGACAAGCCGGCAGGGACCGCCGTGCACGGTGGCAGCGGAGTCTCCCACGGGATCATCGAGCAGCTGCGCCAGGCCCGCCCGGAGCTGCGGTTTCTGGAACTGGTGCACCGCCTGGACAAGGAAACCTCGGGTGTGCTGCTGTTGGCCAAGAAGCGCTCGGCCCTCACCCGGCTGCACGCGATGATGCGCGAGGGACGCGTCGAGAAGCATTACCTCGCCCTGGTCAAGGGGCGCTGGCCCCATGGGCGCCAGCACGTGAAGCTGCCCCTGTACCGGTTCCTCACCGAAAGCGGCGAACGGCGGGTGCGGGTGAGCGAGGAAGGTCAGCCCGCCCACACCATCTTCACCCTCCTGAGGCGGTGGGACGCCTTCAGCCTGCTGGATGCGGAACTCAAGACCGGCCGAACCCATCAGATCCGCGTCCACCTGGCGCATCTGGGCTATCCCCTGGCGGGCGACGACAAATACGGCGATTTCGCCCTCAACAGGGCGCTGGCGCGCCGGGGACTCAAACGCATGTTCCTCCATGCCTGCCGCATCGCCTTCGCCCACCCGGTGACCGGGGAACCCATGAGCTTCGAGGCCCCGCTGCCGCGAGACCTGCAGGCTTTTCTGGATACGCTGGAGGAGCCGGGGGACTTGCGCCTGGACTGACCCCTCCCGAAGAAGGATGACCGTGGCACGACGCTATGACCTGATCGTTTTCGCCTGGGACGGCACGCTGATGGACTCGGCGGGCCTGATCGTGGATTCCATCCGCCGCGCGGCGCAGGATCTGGGACTGCCCGCGCCCGATGAGGCGGACTGCCGCCATATCATCGGGCTGGGCCTCGGGGAGGCGCTGGACCGCCTGTTTCCGGGGCTTTCCCGGACACAGCATGCGCCGCTGGTGGAACGCTACCGCTACCATTATCTGGGCCGGGACGCCCACATCCCCCTTTTCCCCGGTGCGGGCGAGCTGGTGCGGCGGCTGCACGGCGCCGGGCATTTCCTGGGCGTGGCCACCGGCAAGAGCCGCAAGGGCCTCGAGCGGGTCCTGGGCTACACGGGCCTGGGCCATTACTTCCATGCCACGCGCTGCGCGGACGAATGCTTCTCCAAGCCCCATCCGCAGATGTTGGAGGAACTCATGGCCGTCCTCGGCGTGGCGCGCGAGCGCACCCTGATGATCGGCGACACCAGCCATGATTTGCAGATGGCGGCCAATGCCGGTGTGGCGGCGCTGGCCGTGAGCTATGGCGCCCATCAGCGCGACGACCTGGTGGCGCACGAACCCCTGGCTTGTCTGGACAGCGTGGAGGAACTGA
>JBBINK010000144.1:0-3378 GCA_037443925.1 Betaproteobacteria bacterium | reverse complement strand
CTGGAGAATTACGCCTGATCTGCAACAGCGACGAACTGGAGGAGGGTGGACGAGGCATCCGCTTCGAGGTCCACCACCATGGCGCGTTGAAGCCGGCCTTCGCAGTGCGCTTCGACGGCCTGGTCAGGGCCTACCTCAACCAGTGCGCCCACGTGCCGGTGGAACTGGATTTCCGCGAGGGGGAGTTCTTCGACGAGTCGGGCTTATACTTCGTGTGCGCCACGCACGGCGCGCTGTATGCGCCGGAATCCGGTGCCTGCATGGGTGGGCCCTGCAACGGGAAGGGGCTCACCCCCCTCAAGGTGGTGGAGATCGATGGGCAGGTATTCGTGAAAGAGGAAAACTGAGATGGCCGAACAAGAAAGCTGGGAACGCCAGACCCTGGAGAAGCTCGCCCTCGCCGCGGTCACCGAGCAGCGCCGGGCGCGACGCTGGAGCATCTTCTTCAAGCTGCTGGGCTTCCTCTATCTGTTTCTGGTGCTGGCGGCGTTTCTCGGCTGGTTCAAGCCCGAGGAGCTGCCCGCCACGGGGCGCCGGCACACGGCCCTGGTGGACCTGCAGGGGGTGATCGCCCCCGGAGCGCCCGCCAGCGCCGAGCGCATCATCGAGGGTCTCAAGAAAGCCTTCAAGGACAAGCGCACCAAGGGCGTGATCCTGCGCATCAACAGCCCAGGCGGCAGTCCGGTGCAGGCCGGCCAGATCAACGACGAGATCCGGCGGCTGCGGGCCGAGCATCCCGGCATCCCCCTGTATGCCGTGGTGGATGATCTGTGTGCGTCCGGGGGCTATTACGTGGCGGTGGCGGCGGATCGCATCTATGTGGACAAGGCCTCCATCGTCGGTTCCATCGGCGTGCTCATCAACGGCTTCGGCTTCACCGGAACCATGGACAAGCTGGGCGTGGAACGTCGCCTGCTCACCGCCGGGGAGAACAAGGGCTTTCTCGACCCCTTCTCCCCGGAGAATCCCAAGCACCGGGCCTATGCCCAGGGCATGCTGGAGGAGATCCATCAGCAGTTCATCGAGGCGGTCCGCAAGGGGCGGGGTGCGCGGCTCAAGGAAACCCCGGACATGTGGAGCGGCCTGGTCTGGCATGGCGCCAAGGCGATCGAACTGGGACTGGCCGATGCCTTCGGCAGCACCGAATACGTGGCCAGGGAGGTGATCAAGGCCGAGGACATCGTGGACTTCACGCCCCAGGAGAGCTTTGCCGAACGTTTCGCCAAGCGCTTCGGCACGGCGGCCATGGAGGCGATCTTCGGGCCCGCCCCGACCGGGCTGTCGGTGCGATGAACCCAGACTCCACCGGCTATACGCCCATTGCCTGCGTCGATCACGAGCGGCTGGAATTCGCCGTCCTGCGGCGCATGCCGGTGACCCTCGTGCTCAGGGACGGCGGCCGGCTCAGCGGCCAGCCCCTCGACGTGTACACCCGGGACGGGGCCGAGTGGCTGCGGCTGCGAGAGCCGGGCGGCGCCGAGCACGTGCTGCGCCTGGACCGGATCGCGACCGTGCTCACGCCTGCCGGCTGATACCCCGACGCGCGGCGGCCCTGAGCAGGAAGACTGCCGGCAGCCTGTCCAGCTCCCAGGGCTCGCGCCGCCACTCGGCGATGGTTCGCGTCCCCACCCGCTCCGCGGGCGTGGTCAGGGCCACGGCGATGCACAGTTCCGTTTCGTCCCGACAGGTCTCCAAGATGGACTCCAGAAGCTGCCTGTTCCGGTAGGGCGTTTCGATGAAGATCTGCGTCTCGTCGCGCTGGCGCGAGGCGCCTTCCAGTTCCTGCAGCTTTTGCCTGCGTTCTGCCCGGTCCACCGGCAGATAGCCGTGAAAGGCGAAACGCTGGCCGTTGAATCCCGAGGCCATGAGGGCGAGCAGGATGGACGAAGGCCCCACCAGCGGGACCACCCGGATGCCCCGCCGGTGGGCGAGCCGCACCAGATCCGCCCCCGGATCGGCGACGGCAGGACAACCCGCCTCGGACACCAGCCCCACGTCCTCGCCCGCCAGCAGCGGTGCGAGCAGCGCTTCCAGGGCGGCCGGCGGGGTGTGCTCGTTCAGCTCGATCAGCCGCAGCGCCTGAAGCGGCGTGGCAGTGCCCACCCGTTTGAGAAAGGCGCGCGCCGTCTTGGGATGCTCCACGATGAAGGTGCGGAGCCGGGCGGCGGTCGCCCGCACGCCGGCCGGCAGCACGACATCGAGCTCACCCTCGCCCAAGGGGGTCGGAATGAGATAGAGGGTTCCGGTGCTCATGGGCTGGGGTTTCCTTGCAGGGCGATGAGGGCCACGCCGGCCACCATGACGGCCCCGGCGGCGAGATGCCTGAAGAGCCGGGCATCGCCCATCAGCAGCGCGCCGAACACGATGCCGAACAGGATGCTGGTGCGCTTGACCGCGATCATGTAAGCGGTCTGGATGCGCTCCAGGGCGAGGAAATGGGTCACCACCATCACCGCCATCAGGGCGGCCACGACCCATTCCCGCCATGACGGCCGCGTCAGCACGCGCATCGAGGCCGGCTCCCGGAGGGCGAACACGATGAAGGTGAGCGCGCCCAGCAGGACGAAATAGAAGGCACCGAATTCGATGCCCCGCATGTATTGCATCGCACCTTTGCCCTGCACCGAGGTGATGCTGTAGATGAGCGCGACCGCCAGCATCAGGCGCGAGCCGCGCTCGCGCACGATGGCGACGAAGGGCAGCAGCCAGGAACGTGGCGCGTTCAGGCGCGCCTGCTCACCGTTCAGCAGATAGGCCCCCAGGGTCACCAGCAGCACGCCGGCCAGGCCCTGGGCGGACAGGCTCTCGCCCAGGAGCAGCCAGCCGATCACGCTCGCGAACACGGGAGTGAAGGCCATGTAGGGCAGGGTGCGCGCAAGGGGCGTATCGCGGATGGCCAGCACGTACAGCACCATGGCCAGCACTTCCAGGGGCAAGGCCGTGCCCACCCACAGCCAGAACGCGGGGCGGGGCAGGGCAGGGGGATAGAGTGCCAGCCACGGCAAAAGCAGCAGGCCGGCGAGCGTGAAACGCACCATGACCAGCTCGGCCGCGCGATGCCCCGCCAGCCACTTCTGGGTCAGGGCGTCGGCGGCCGCGAGGCTGGCCGCGCAGGTCAGGGCGAGCGCCAGCCAGCTCATGGCGTCCCCACGGGGCGGCCACCGGATCGGGGGCGCCGGGCCGGGAGGAACGCAGACGGCACGGGGTCGGGCGGCACCGGGCCGTTATACTGGGGTTTTGCCCCCGCATCCCACGACACCATGACTGAATCGAGCCCCCAGCCCGCCCCCCGTCTGGTCACCCTCACCCATGCCCTGTACGCGCTGCATGCGCTGAGCGCCCTCACGGGCATGCTCACGCCCGCCCTGGTGGTGCCCG
>JBBINK010000143.1:4496-6597 GCA_037443925.1 Betaproteobacteria bacterium | reverse complement strand
GTTGAGCTTGTCGTCCTTGAGGCGCTCCAGGATGTGCTGGATGCGCAGATCGATCTGGGCGTCGCTGAGATCCTGTTCGGCGAGCCAGCGGCGCAGCTGGCTCACGGCTTCGGTCAGCTGTTCGCGCCAGGCGCTGTAGGCTTGGAAGTCGGCGACGAGGTTGCTGTTGCTCATGGGGCCTCCCCGGAGGAATTGGGTTGGTCGGCGCCGCTACCGGGGCGCCCGCGGGACTCGCGGCTACTGTAGCACGAAAATTCGGCAAAACAATAGGGTTACGTCGCTTTCCTGAAGCGGTTTGCGCGCCATGTCCTTGTCATGATGGGCGATTTTCCCGGGCGGGCGCCCGGTCTCAGCGCTGGCAGGTGGCGCAAAAGAAGGTCGAGCGGTTCGCCTGGCGGATCTGCCGGATGGCGCGCCCGCAGTGCCGGCAGGGGGCGCCGGCGCGCCCATACACGGCGTACTGTTGCTGGAAGTAGCCCGGGGAGCCGTCGGGGCCGACGAAGTCCCGCAGGCTGCTGCCCCCTGCCTCGATGGCCCGTTCCAGGGTGCGCCGGATCGCGGCCACGAGGCGCGTGCAGCGGGCCATGGCCAGGCGGCCGGCCGGACGGCGGGGATCGATGCCCGCCTCGAACAGGGCCTCGTTGGCGTAGATGTTGCCGATGCCCGTCACCAGGTTCGCGTCCATCAGCACCTGCTTGATGGACGCGCTGCGGCCACGGGTGCGCTGGTACAGGTAGTCCGCCGTGAAGGCGTCGGACAGGGGCTCTGCCCCCAGGTGGGCGAGCAGGGGGTGCTGTTCGCCATCGCCGGCCTGCCAGAGAAGGGCGCCGAAGCGGCGGGGATCGCGCAGCCGCAGGGCGCGGCCATCGGCGAAGACCAGATCCACATGGTCGTGTGGGCCGGGTGGCGTGTCGGCTTCCACCACCCGCAGGCTGCCCGACATGCCCAGATGCAGGATCAGGCAGCCCCGGGCCGGGCCGCCTTCCACCTGCAGAAGCAGGTATTTGCCCCGTCGCGCGATGCCCGCCACCGTGCCGCCGGCGAGGTGGCGCCCGAGGTCCCGCGGCACCGGCCAGCGCAACGCCGGCTGCCGCACTTCCACGGAGACGATGCGGCGACCGGTGACGTGGGGCGCGAGCCCGCGCCGGGTGGTCTCGACCTCGGGCAGTTCCGGCATGTCAGGGGTTGGCGGACTGGGTGGGGTCGAGCAGGTGGGCCCCCGCGTCGGGCGCGAAGTGGTATTCCATCCCTTCGTCCTCCCGACGCAGCACCACTTCGGGTTGCCGCGCGAGCAGGCCGAAGCGCAGGGTCCGGCCGTCGGCCAGCCCCACCGTCAGCGTCTCGCTGGCCGGTGCCGGGGAGGCCCGGCGCACGGAGGCGGCGGTGGCCAGCCGCCATTCGTCGGCGAAGCGGTTGAGCTGATCGGCCGACAGCCGCCCGTCGTCGGGCTCGCGCCGCCACCGCCCCTGCTCCTGCCTCAACGCCAGGCCGGGGAGGCCGAAGGCCACGGGCGACTCGTCCTCGGCAAGGGGATTCTTGGCGGCGAAATCCTCGGGGCCCCTGGAGACGTCCACGAGATGGACCGGGGAGACCAGATGGATCCATCCCTGGGTGGCCACGTAGAGCTGGTTGCTCACCGGCTGCCGGTCACCGAAGTCGAACACCTGTTCCTGGCCTGCCGCCACCAGGCGCAGCCGCAGATAGGGTGGGGCGAGCCCAAACTTGGCCGGATGGGTCGCGGAAAGCCGGGTCTGGCTGGTGGCGGTGAGGATGGAGAGCACGGCCTCCACGCGGAAGCGGTCGGCCCGCGCGCGGAAGGGCGCGGCCAACCGCCAATCCCTGCCCTGGCGCTCGAGCACCATGGTCACCCCGTTGCGGGGCGCCAGCTCGATGCGGGTGATTCGATCCGGCGTCAGGGCCGACAGGGCGAATCGTTGCGGGCCGGCCTTCTCCGGGCGCAGGAGCAGGAACAGGGCGAGGGCCACCACGGCCGAGGCGAGCAGCAGGTTGTGGATCAGGCGGCGGGACATTTCAGCCCTTGCGCCGGCGCCACCAGATCAGGCCGCCCGCCCCGAGCAGGCCCAGCGGCAGCACCAAGAGG
>JBBINK010000143.1:0-4464 GCA_037443925.1 Betaproteobacteria bacterium | reverse complement strand
CGCGATGAGCGTGGTCGCCGTGCGGTCGAGCCGCGGCTCGGCATCCCGGGTCGGCCGCGGCTGGATCGTGATGAGGGCCTCGTCGCCGGCCAGCCAGTTGATCATGTTGATGCCCAGGTCCAGATTGCCGCCATTGCCCAGGAACTGATTGGACAGGAAGGCGCCACTGCCCACCACCACCACGCGCTGGCTGCGGCCGTCCCGGCTGCGTTCCAGGGCCATGGCCACGGTGACCGGACCGGGCGTGTCGCGCCCTTTGTCGAAGGCCAGCGGCCCATCGAGGGGGCCGGTCTCCACCCAACCCCGGGGCGCGGCTTCCACCAGGGGCGTGGCGCGCCAGTCACCGTGATTCTCCGCCACGGCCAGCGCCCGGGCGGTGGGGAACACCGTGATCAGGTCCAGCTGGCCGATCAGGGGATGCTGGGCATAGCTGGCGCCGATGGCCATGGTGGCGGAGGCGTTCAGGTTCTGGGCGGCCGGATCCACCACCACCCCCGGACTGAGCACGAGCCCCAGCGCCTCGGCCAGCGGCTGCAGTCCGTGCAGGGGCTCGGGATCCAGCAGCCACAGGAGGTTGCCGCCGCGGTCCAGCCAGGCGCGCAGCGTGGCCACCTCGGCGGGCAGCAGATCCACGCGCGGGCCCGCGATCACCAGCACCGCGGCGTTGGCGGGCACGTCCTGGGCGAGGCTCAGTCTCAGGGGCGCCACACGGAAGCCCCGGCGGGACAGCTGGCTGCCGAACTCGCCGAGATCGTGGTTGGCCGGCCCGTCGAGCTTGCGTTCTCCATGTCCGTCCAGATACATCACCAGCCGCTCCTTCTGCCTGGCCAGGCGCATCAGCAGGTTGGTCAGGCTGGATTCGTTGAACGTGGTGAGGTGCTCGCTGCGGGGGCCATACTCCACCACCAGCTCTCCTTCCATCTGGATGCCGGCGGCCCGGGCCAGCTGCGGCTCCTCGTTGGGATCCACGAAGCGCAGCACGATGTCCCGCTTGACCCGCTGGTAGGGCGTGAGGAAATCGCGGATGGACCGGCCCACGTCGCTGTCCGGCGCGGCGTAGGCCGTGATCCGCACCGGACCGGCCAGTTTCCCGAGGAACGCCACGCTGCCCGGGCTCAGGCTGTTGCGCGCGTTCTGGGACAGATCCCAGCTGGTGTGGTAGGCACGGCTGACGGCCAGCAGCAGGGCGGCCAGCACCACGAGCAGGACGATGAACACCCAGTGGTGGACGGCCAGTCCGAGACGCGTCTTGCGATCGAGTTCCATGGTTCAGCCCTGCAGACGGCGCGCATCCAGGCGCCGGATTGTGAGCACCAGGAACAGGCCGGTGAACACCAGCAGGTAGGCCAGGTCGCGGGTGTCCACCAGACCGCGGTTGAAGCCATCGAAATGGCGCATCAGCGACAGGTAGTTGAGCAGCGCCTCGGGGTCGGTGGCCGAGGCGTTGAGCAACCACAGCAGCAGCAGGGCGCCGAAACTGCCGAAGGCGGCCACCACCCCGTGCTGGGTGAGGCTGGAAATGAACAGGCCCAGGGCGGCGAAGGCGGCCAATAGCAGGACGAGGCCGATGACGTTGGCGGCGATCAGCCCCCAGTCCAGCGGGCCACCCACGGCCAGGGAGGCCGCCATGGCCAACAGCAGCCCCACCGCCATGAGCAGGAAGAGCATCAGCCCCAGGAACTTGCCCAGCACGATTTCCGTGATGGACACCGGGGCCGACATCAGCAGCGGCAGCGTCTGATTGCGGTATTCGTCCGCGAACAGACGCATGCTCATGAGGGGCACGGCCATCAGCAGGACGATCGTGGCGAAGCCGAACAACATGGCCACCACCGCCTCCGTGATGCCGGGGGGATTGGCCAGCTGCCGCAGCCGGGGAAGGGCCTGCAGGTACTGGTCCAGCTGGAACAGGAACACCCAGGCGAACACCAGCTGCATCACGGCCAGCACCACCCAGGCCAGGGGCGAAGCGAACAGCGTTTTGAGTTCCTTGCGTGCCAGCACGACGATCATGGATGGACCTCTGCCTGATTTTCCGTGGTCAGGGCGGCGAACACATCCTCCAGCGTGGTGTGCTCCGGGCACAGCTGAGTGAGTCCCCAGCCGTTGTCCACCGCTGCCCGGGCCAAGGTCTCGGCGGCACTGGCCCCGGGGGCGTGGCGCACCCGGAACAGGCCCTCGGCCACGGGTTCCACCGCCACCACGCCGGGCAGCCCCGCCAGCGCCTCGACGGCCGGAGGACGGGCCAGCCCCAGGCGCAGGGTGTCGCCCTGACGCAGGCGCGTGAGCGCCTCGATGCGGTCGCTGAACACCACCCGGCCGCGGTGCAGGATCTGCACACGGTCGCATACCGCTTCCACCTCGGGCAGGATGTGGGTGGACAGGATCACGCTATGGCTCGTTCCCAGCTCCCGGATCAGGGCGCGCACCTCGCGGATCTGGTTCGGATCCAGCCCCACCGTCGGTTCGTCGAGGATGATCACGTCCGGTTCGTGGAGGATGGCCTGGGCGATGCCCACCCGTTGCTGATAGCCCTTGGACAGATGGCCGATGACGCGACGGCCCACATCGCCGAGCCCGCAGCGCGCCTTGGCCTGCTCCCGGGCCGCTTTCACCCGCGCCGCGGGAACGCGGTGCAGGCGGGCGCAGAAGTCGAGGTATTCATCCACCGTGAGCTCCCGGTACAGGGGCGGGGTCTCGGGCAGGTAGCCCAGGTGCGCCTTGGCCTTGCGCGGTTCGTCCATGAGGTCGATGCCGCAGATCGAGACGCTGCCCGCGCTGGGCGCGAGCTGCCCCGTGATCATGCGCAGCGTGGTGGACTTGCCCGCGCCGTTGGGGCCGAGCAGCCCCAGCACTTCTCCTGGCCGCAGGCTCAGGTCGAGGTCCGCCACGGCCTGGGTCGGGCCGTAGCGGCGGCCGAGGCCACGGGCACAGACGGTGAGCTCGGCATCGGCCGGTGCGGACATGGTTTGGGTTTGCTGCTAGGATAGGCGACGAACATGGAAATATACCGGAATCCCCTCGCGCCAGACAGAATCGGGGCAAAGCCCGGCACTGAACCTTGCCTGACCGCAGCCCTCCAAGGGCGGCGGGCCACGCCCGCCGCCGCAACCTGACCCGGACGAGAGCCTTCATGAAATCCGCTGTCCAGACCGGCCTGATCGGGGCCGCTTGCCTGCTGCTGGGCGGCTGTGCCGCTCCTGTCGTCAAACCCGCCGCGGTCACGGCCGCCGCTGCCCCGCCCGCACGCAAGGTCGAGCGGCCCGCCCCGCCGGCCAACGATCTGACCCAGCAGCTCCTGTACGAGACGCTGCTGGCGGAAATCGCCCTGCAGCGGGGTGAGGCCGCCCTGGCCACCCAGGCCTACCTGGATCTTTTGGCACGAACCCACGACTACCGCATCGCCGAACGCGCCACCCAGGTGGCGCTGCACGCCCGGCTGCCCGATCAGGCCCTGGCGGCCGCCCAGCGCTGGCTGGAGCTGGAGCCCGACTCGGTGCCCGCCCGCCAGACCGTGGCCGCGGTGCTGGTGACCAAGGGGCGGCTCGACGAGGCACGTCCCCATCTGGAACGGCTGCTGGCGGCGGAAGGGGTGAACCTGGGGCACGGCTTCCTGCATCTCAACAACCTGCTGGCGCGGCATCCCGACCGGGAACAGACCCTCGATCTGGTCCGCTCCCTGGCCAAGCCCTATCCCGAGCTGCCCGAGGCCCATTTCGCCGTGGCGCGGGCGGCCTGGAACGCCGGCAAGGCCGACCTGGCCCTGGAGTCGATCCGCGCGGCCCTGCGCCTGCGGCCGGACTGGGAAGCCGCGGCGCTTTTCGAGACGCAGATGCTCCAAAGCCGCGCCCCGGCCGAGGCTGCCGCCCGCTTCGCGGACTACCTGGCCAAATATCCCAAGGCGCGGGAGATGCGGCTCGCCTACGCGCGCTTCCTGGTGCAACGGCAGCAGTTCGGCGCGGCCCGGGCCGAGTTCGAGCGGCTGGTGGGGGATTTCCCCGACAACCCGGAAGTGCCCCTGGCGGTGGGTCTGATTTCCCTGCAGATGGGCGATCTGGAGGTGGCGGAGCGCTACCTGCAGCGGGCGCTGGCGGCGGGCGTCAAGGAGACGGACCTGGTGCACCTGTACCTGGGCCAGATCGCGGAGGAGCGCAAGGAGTATGAAGCGGCGCGCCGCTGGTATGCCCAGGTGGACGGCGAGCAGGGTTTCGTCGCGCGGCTGCGCTATGGGGCGGTGCTGGCCAAGGAGGGCCGGATCGACGACGCGCGCCGCCATCTCCAGGGCATCGTGCCCGCCAACAACCAGCAGCGGGTCCAGCTGTGGCAGGCCGAGGCCCAGATCCTGCGCGACGCGAAGCAATACGAGGAAGCCTTCCGGGTGCTCACCCGTGCCCTGGAGAAGCTGCCCAACCATCCGGACCTCCTGTACGACCAGGCCATGGCGGCGGAGCGCCTCGGGCGCCT
>JBBINK010000142.1:0-6605 GCA_037443925.1 Betaproteobacteria bacterium | reverse complement strand
GTCCCGCCCCGGCCCCCGCTTTGGCGCCACCGCCGGCGCGCATGCCCGCTTCCGCCCCACCCGCCGACACGAGTCCCGCCGACACGAGTCCCGCCGACACGAGTGCCGCCGACACGGCACCGGCCACGGACGCCACGCCGCAGCCGGCCGGCCCCGCCGAAGTCCGATCCCTGCCCAGCCGCATCGCCATCACCTACACGCTCACCAAGGGCGGCCAGGGTCTGGTGGTGGGCCGCATGACCCATCGGTGGGAGGCCGCCGACGGGCAGTACACGGTCACCAGCCTCGCCCAGGCCACCGGCATCTTCGCCCTGTTCGTGCCGGGCACGCTGATCCAGGTGAGCCGGGGAAGCCTGACACCGGCCGGGCTGCGTCCGGACCTGTTCTGGATCCAGCGGGGCCAGTCGGGAAACCGCACGGAATCGGCCAGCTTCGACTGGGCCACGGCCACGCTGCGCCTGGGCAAGGCCGGCGAGGACAAGACCGTCACGCTGGCAGCGGGCACCCAGGACGTGCTGTCGGTGCTCTACCAGCTCGCCCTGACCGCGCCCCATGACGGCGTGCTGGAGCTGCCGGTGACCAACGGCCGCAAATTCGACCGCTACCGCTACCGCGTGGTGGGCGAGGAACTTTTGGACACGCCTTTGGGCACGCTGACCGCGGAACACCTGGAGAAGGTGCGCGAGCCCGGAGAGGACGGTCTGGAGCTGTGGCTGGCGAGGGATTACCACTACCTGCCGGTGAAGCTCAGGCTCACGGACCGCAAAGGCGAAGTAGCGGAGCAGATCGTCAGCGAGATCCGGGCCGAGTGACGGCTCAGCGGGGCGCCGGCGGCGGAACCAGGCCCGGCAGGTTCGGGGCCTCGAGCACACGCACCCCGGTCACGAAATATTGGGTCTCACCGAAACAGCTGGTGGGCACGCCCACGTGCTGCTCGTAGGTGAGGGCCACGCGCTGGCCCGCGGTGGCATTGATGCGGGCGACCACGGCCTCGTCGCGCACCGTGAAATAGAATTTCTCCGCCACCGTGCCCGGCATGGACACCAGGGCCATCTCGCCCTCCCAGGTCTTGCACAGCCATCCCTTGCGGGAGAATTTCTGCACGTAGCCCACCCGTTCCCCGGTGGAGTAGCTCCAGTGCAAGGCCAGCCAGGTATAGCCGGCCAGAAGCAGCGCGGCGAGCACCACGCTCGCCACCAGGATGCGCATGACCCGGTTTCCGGTCGCGTCCATGGTCCATCCTCGATCGAAAGGCGCAAAGGTAGCACAGGCGCCCATCACCTGCCACGGGGCGGCAGGCGATGGGCGGGAGGGACGCAAGCCGCTACAATAGCCGCTCTTTTCCGCCGCTCGCCACCCTGTCCATGCCGCCTGCTCCCCGCCTGCGTCTCGAACCGCTGCTGCTGCTCGTGGCCCTGGCGCTGCTTGCGGCCGGCACGCTGCTGGTCCTGCTGCCGTTCGCATCGGCGCTGTTGTGGGCGTCCATCCTGTGCTTCGCCACCTGGCCGCTGTTCGAGCGCCTCAACCGCTGGCTGGGTGGCCGCCGCAACCTGGCGGCGACTCTGATGTGCATCGCCGTGAGCATCGTGGTGGTGGCGCCCTTCGTGATCGTGGGCGCGAGCCTCGCCGACAACGTGGCCAACCTCTCCGCCCGGCTCCAGGAAGCCATGACCCACGTGCCGCCCGCGCCGCCTGCCTGGCTCGCCGGCCTGCCCCTGGTGGGGGGCAGCGTCAGCGAATTCTGGCAGGCCGCGGTGGACAACCCGGATTCGCTCCTGCAGCAGCTGCGCACCAATCTGCCCGGCCTGTCCAAATGGGCGCTGGAGCAGGGCCTCGCCCTCGGCCACGGGGTGGCCATGCTGGTGCTCGCGGTGTTCGTGGCCTTCTTCATCTACCGGGATGGCGTCAGCCTCGCGCAGCGGCTCACCGCCGCGGTGACCCGCGTGGCGGGGGAACGGGGCGCCAGTCTGCTGGGCGTCGTGGGCGGCACCATCAAGGGCGTGGTGTACGGCATCCTGGGCACCGCCCTGGCCCAGGGCATCCTGGCGGCCATCGGCTTCGTCATCGCCCAGGTGCCCGGTGCGCTGCTGCTGGGACTGCTCACGTTCTTCCTGTCCATCGTACCCATGGGCCCCCCGCTGCTCTGGATTCCCGCCGCCGCCTGGCTGTACTACCAGGGCGACACGGCCATGGCGGTGTTCCTCGCCCTGTGGGGTGCGCTGGTGGTGTCCAGCGTGGACAACTTCCTCAAGCCCTACCTCATCAGCCAGGGCGCCGACATGCCCTTCATCCTGGTGCTGTTCGGCGTGCTGGGCGGGCTGGCCGCCTTTGGCTTCCTGGGCGTGTTCCTCGGCCCCACGCTGCTGGCGGTGTCCTACAGCCTGCTCAGGGAGTGGACGCTCAAGCCCGCCACCTGACCCATGCAGCCCACCGCGCTCCAGCTGGACCATGCCGTGGCGGCGCTGAGGGAAATCCTCGCTTTCGTCCATCCCGCCGACGCCGTGCTGTCCCACTACTTTCGCAACCACCCCGAGCTGGGGGCGCGTGACCGCGCCTTCGTGGCGGAGACCACCTTCGGCATCCTGCGCCACGGGCGCTTCCTCGAATACGCCGCAGGCTCGGCCATGCCGCGGCCCCTGCTTTTGGCCTACCTGGCACGCATCCAGGGCATGAGCCTGCGCCAGCTGGAACCCTTGCTCAAACCCCGGGAGCGGGAACTCGTCGCCGCGATCAAGGCCCGTTCCGGCGAAGGTCTGTCCCTGGCCATCCGGGCGGATCTGCCGGACTGGGTGGTGGAGCGCCTGCACACCGTGATGGACGAGGCGCACATCCTGGAACTGGGCCGGGCAATGCAGCAGCCCGCGCCCCTGGATCTGCGTGTGAATACCCTCAAGGCCACGCGCGAGGCGGTGCTGGCGCGCCTCGAGGCCGAAGGCATCCCGGCCAGCCCCACGCCCTTTTCCCCCGTGGGCATCCGCCTTCAGGACAAACCACCCATCAACCGCCATCCCCTTTTCCTGGAAGGCTGGATCGAGGTGCAGGACGAAGGCAGCCAGCTGCTCGGTTTCCTGGTGGCGCCGGGCCGCCACGACCGGGTGGCCGATTTCTGTGCCGGCGCCGGCGGCAAGACGCTGATGCTGGGCGCCATGATGCGCTCCCAAGGGCGGCTGTATGCCTTCGATGTCTCGGCCCGGCGCCTGGCCCGGCTCAAGCCCCGGCTGGCGCGTTCGGGGCTGTCCAATGTCCACCCCCAGGCCATCGCGGACGAGCGGGACCCACGCCTTATGCGCCTGTCGGCCAAGTTCGAGCGGGTGCTGGTGGATGCCCCCTGCAGCGGCCTGGGCACGCTGCGGCGCAACCCGGACCTCAAATGGCGCCAGACGCCCGCTTCGGTGGCGGAACTGGCCGGCAAGCAATACCAGATCCTGGACGCGGCCGCCCGCCTGGTCAAACCCGGCGGACGGCTCGTGTATGCCACCTGCAGCATCCTGCCCGAGGAGAACGAAGCGGTGGTGGAACGCTTCCTCGCGAGCGGGCAGCCGTTCCGGCTGCTCCCCTGCAACGAGCTGCTGGTCAGACAGCACATCGTGCTCGACACCGGGCCGTTTCTGCGGCTCTCGCCCGCGGTGCACGGCACCGATGCCTTTTTCGCCGCCGCCCTGGAAAGGATGCCATGACGATCCGCCCGCGCCATCGTGCTGGTTTCTGCCTGGTCGCCTTCCTGGCCGCGATGGGCTTGCCGGGAAAGGCCGCGGCCCTGGGCGAAGGCCAGCGGCTGCCCGCCACGGGCAGCATCGAGATTGCCTTCACGCCCGAGGACAACGCCACCCGGCTCATCGTGCAGGCGGTGCGGGAGGCAAGGCGCTCGGTGCGCGTGCAGGCCTTCAGCTTCACCAGCAACGAAATCGCCTTCGCGCTGATCGAGGCCAAGCGGCGGGGCGTGGACGTCCAGGTGGTGGCCGACGGCGAACAGACCGGCAAGCTGGAGAACAGCCGCATCCCGCTTTTGGTGCAGGCCGGCATTCCGGTCTGGCTGGACGAGCAGCACGCCGCGGCCCACAACAAGGTCATGGTGATCGATGCCGGCACGCCCTCCGCCACGGTGGTCACGGGCTCCATGAATTTCACCTATGCCGGGCAGTTCAAGAACGCGGAAAACGTGCTCATCCTGCGCGGCAATCCGCGCCTGGCCGAGGCCTATGCCGCCAACTGGCAGCGCCACCGGCAGCATGCCCGGCCCCATCCGCGCTGACCGGCGGGCGTGCTACCATCCCCGCGCGCGGCACCGGAGTCCCCGATGAACCGAACCGAGTCCGTCCACAACCTGCTGCTGGAAGCCCTCGCCGACCTGGACAACCCGGCGATGCTCTGGCAGCTCGCCCTGATCGGCCTGGCCGTACTGGTCGGCTGGACCCTCGCCCGGCTGGCCACGCGCCGTCTGCGTGCGCCCGATCCGAGCAAGCCTTCGCTGCACGGGCTGCGCCACGCCCTGCCTCCCCTGTTCGCCTTCCTGCTGCTGCTGCTGGCCAAGGCGCTCACGAAAACGTGGTTCGCACCCACCCTGCTCAACGTCGCCATCCCCCTCGCGCTGGCCCTGACCCTGATGCGCGTGGCCTCGCAGCTGTTGCGTTACGTGTTCGTGCCCAGCGGCCTGCTGCGCGTCGTGGAGCATGTGGTCACCTGGGGGCTGCTGGCCGCCCTGGCCCTGCACCTGACGGGACTGCATCGGGAGGTGCTCGAAGTCCTGGACGACATCGGCTTCAGCATCGGTCGCCACCGCATCTCGCTGCTGCTTCTGCTCCAGGGCATGCTGTCCGTGGTGGTCACCCTGCTGGTGGCCCTCTACCTGGCCCGGCTGGCGGAGAACCGCCTGCTGGCGAGCGAAGCGCTGGACCACAACCTGCGCCTGGTGTTCGCCAAGGTGGTGCGCGCGGTGCTGCTGGTGATGGCCGTGCTGGTGGCCCTGCCCCTGGCCGGCATCGACATCACCTTTCTGTCCGTGTTCGGCGGGGCCCTGGGCGTGGGCCTGGGCTTCGGCCTGCAGAAGATCGCCGCCAACTACATCAGCGGCTTCATCCTGCTGCTGGACCGCTCGGTGCGCATCGGCGACCTGATGACCGTCAGCGACCGCTACGGGCAGATCACCCAGATCACCACACGCTACACGGTGCTGCGCGCCATGGACGGCACCGAGGCCATCATCCCCAACGAAACGCTGATCTCCTCCGTGGTCGTGAACCATTCCTTCACCAGCCGGGAGCAACGCATGAGCCTGCCGGTTCAGGTGGGCTACGACAGCGACGTGGAAAAGGCCATGGCCATCATGGTGGAGATCGCGCGCGCCCATCCGCGGGTGCTCGACAGCCGTCCCCCTGCGGCCTTCCTGCGCGAGTTCGGCGAGAGCGGCATCAACCTCGAGCTGGTCATCTGGATCGCGGATCCGGAGGAAGGCCAGCTCAACCTGCGCTCCGAGATCAATCTGGCGATCTGGAAACGGTTCCGCGCAGAGGGGATTGAAATTCCCTATCCCCACCGCGATGTGCGTGTCCTGGACGCACCTCCGGCCCATTCCTGAAAAAGGATGTTCTTGTCTTTTGAAAGCGATGGGGTAGAATCGGAGGCTCATTGACCTTCAAGGATTGTGTTTTTTATGTTTTCTGGTTTGATTTCAATGCCCTGGTGGGGCTACGTGGCCGTCACTCTGGCGCTCACCCACGTCACCATCGCCTCCGTCACGATTTTCCTGCACCGCCACCAGGCGCACCGCGCCCTCGACCTGCACCCCATCGCCAGCCATTTCTTCCGCTTCTGGCTGTGGATGACCACGGGCATGGTCACCAAGGAATGGGCCGCCATCCACCGCAAGCACCATGCGTTCTGTGAAACCGTGAACGATCCCCACAGCCCGCAGATCCTGGGCATCCACAAGGTGCTGTGGGAAGGCGCGGAACTCTACCGCAAGGAAGCCAAGAACAAGGAAACCCTCGAGAAGTACGGCAAGGGCACGCCGGACGACTGGCTCGAGCGCAACCTCTACGCCAAGCACAGCGCGCTGGGCATCAGCATCATGCTGATCATCGACGTGCTGCTGTTCGGCCCCATCGGCATCACCATGTGGGCGGTGCAGATGATGTGGATCCCCTTCACCGCCGCGGGCGTGATCAACGGCATTGGCCATTATTGGGGCTATCGCAATTTCTCCTCCGACGATGCCGCCACCAACATCGTGCCCTGGGGCATCCTGATCGGCGGCGAGGAGCTGCACAACAATCACCACGCCTATCCCACCTCTGCCAAGCTGTCGGCGAAATGGTGGGAGTTCGACATCGGCTGGCTGTACATCCGCCTGATGGAAATGGTGGGCCTCGCCAAGGTCAAGAAGGTCGCGGGCAAGCCCATGATCATCCCGAGCAAGACCGTGCCCGATGCCGCCACCCTCCAGGCCGTCATCACCCATCGCTACGAGGTCATGGCCCGTTACGTGAACGCGGTCAAGTCGGCGGTGAGGAAAGAAATCGCCCAACTGCACCTGCCTCAGCTCGACGTGAAGACCTTCCGCCGCTGGCTGCATTTCGACGAGGCGGCGCTGCCCAAACCCGAACGGG
>JBBINK010000141.1:0-6644 GCA_037443925.1 Betaproteobacteria bacterium | reverse complement strand
AAGGCCATTGCGCGCCACATCGTGGCCGTCTCCACCAACGCGGCAAAGGTGCGGGAGTTCGGCATCGACACGCGCAACATGTTCGAGTTCTGGGACTGGGTGGGCGGCCGCTACAGTCTGTGGTCGGCGATCGGCCTGTCCATCGCCCTCACCATCGGCATGGATGCCTTCGAAGCCATGCTGGCCGGCGCCCATGAGATGGACGAGCATTTCCGA
The DNA here is from genome assembly GCA_037443925.1 of Betaproteobacteria bacterium. Taxonomy (GTDB): domain Bacteria; phylum Pseudomonadota; class Gammaproteobacteria; order Burkholderiales; family Thiobacteraceae; genus Thiobacter. The sequence goes on along the minus strand of JBBINK010000141.1, from coordinate 6,428 downwards.
ACCGCCCCGCCGGAGCGCAACCTGCCCGTCGTGCTCGGGCTGCTGGGCGTGTGGTACACGGATTTCTTCGGTGCGGAAACCCACGCGGTGCTGCCCTATGACCAGTATCTGCATCGCTTTCCGGCCTATCTCCAGCAGCTGGACATGGAAAGCAACGGCAAGCGGGTGCGCCGCGACGGCAAGCCCGTGGACTATCCCACCGGGCCGGTGCTGTGGGGCGAGCCGGGTACCAATGGGCAGCATTCCTTCTACCAGCTCATCCATCACGGCACGCGCCTCGTGCCCGCGGACTTCCTGGCGCCCATGCAAAGCCACAACCCCCTGGGCGAGCACCACACCATCCTGCTCGCCAATTTCTTCGCCCAGACCGAGGCCCTGATGCGGGGCAAGACCGAGGCCGAGGCGCGCGCCGAGCTGGAGCAGGCGGGACTGAAGGGCCGCAGGCTGGAGCGGCTGCTGCCCCACAAGGTGTTCCCGGGCAACCGCCCCACCAATTCCATCCTGTTCCGCCGGCTCGATCCGCCCACGCTGGGCAAGCTCATCGCCCTGTATGAACACAAGGTGTTCGTCCAGGGCGCGATCTGGGGCATCGATTCCTTCGACCAGTGGGGTGTGGAACTGGGCAAGCAGCTCGCCCAGGCGATCCAGCCCGAGCTGGCGGACGATCGGCCGGTGACCGGCCACGACAGCTCCACCAACGGTCTGATCAACTACTACAAGGCCCACCGCGGCTAGTCAGCCCGCGTGCGCTCCAGGTCCTCGCACAGGCTGCGCACGCCCTCCAGCATGCGGGGCGTGGGCCGGTGCATCCGGTCGGCGTCGGAAAAATAGACGTGACGGGCCGCCACGGCGCGAAGCTGCGTCGCGCCCTGCCATTGGGCCAGCAGCACGTCGCGCCGCGCAGCCGGTCCGCTGACCACGATCACCTCGGGATCGATGGCGATCAGGGACTCCATGGACACCGTGGGCGCCAGGGCAGGCAGGTCGGCGAACACGTTGCGCCCGCCACAGAGGGTGATCGCTTCGCTGATGATGTGGCGCCCGTTCACGGTCATCAGCGGGTCGCGCCAGATCTGGTAGAAGACCGTGACCGGCCTGCGGCCGGCGTAGCGGCTTTTCAGCAGACGCAGCTCGTTCGAGAAACGATGGGCGGCGCGGGTGGCCTCGTACCCCGTTCCCGCCAGGGTGCCGATGAGCTCGATGTGACGGGCGATGTCCGCGAGGCGGCGCGGCTCGGTGGCCACCACGGCCAGGCCCAGGGCCCGCAGCCGCTCCACGTCCTGCTGCTGGCCCCCGCCGAGCCAGGCCAGCACCAGATCGGGCTTCAGGGCGAGGATGCGTTCCAGATCCGCGCGCCCCGCGCTGGCCACCACCGGCAGGCGCCGCACCGTCGGCGGGTAGTCACTGTGCGCGGACACGCCCACGAGGCGATCGCCCGCGCCCGCGGCGAAGACCAGTTCGGCCAGATGGGGCGACAGGGTCACGATGCGGGAAGCGGGCCCGGCCAGCCGCACCCACTGTCCCTGGTCATCCCGCACCGCCAGCGGCCCGGCCGCGGCCGCCAGGGAGACGCTCAGCAGCAGAAGGCCGAGCCAGGATCCCAGCCGGACGATCAAAGGGAGCCGCCGTGGAAGCGCAGCTGGGCCAACGCCTCGCCGCCGCTGCCCTCCACCGTGATGCGCGTGATGCCCGCGCTGGGCACGTCGATGTGGTAGGCCCGCTCGAGGGGAAGACCGAGGACGTGGACCAGGACCATGCGGATCACGCCGGCATGGCACACCACCAGCAGGTGCTTGCCGGCATGGGCCGCCAGTAGCTCATCCCAGGCGGCCGCCACCCGGGCGAGGAAATCCTGCAGGGGCTCGGCGCCCGGCGGCCGCTGGTTCACGGGGTCGCGGCGGAAGCGGGCGATGATGTCGGGATCCCGGGCCTTCAGCTCGTCCGGGGTCTGCCCTTCCCATTCACCGAAGCCCACTTCCATCAGCCGCGCATCCACCGTCAGGGGCAGGCCCTCCCGGCGCGCCAGTTCCGCCGCGAAGGCGTGGCAGCGCGCCAGGGGCGAGCTGACGATGTGATGCCATGGCCGTTGCTCGCCGATGGCCGCACGCATCTGGGCCCAGCCCTTCTCGCTCAGGGGATCATCGGTCTGGCCGCGATACTTGCGCCCACCCACGGGCTCGCCATGGCGCATGAGATCGACGGTGGTGACCGGCCGGTAGGTCATTTCGCCGCCCACCTGGCCAGGGTCCACAGCAAGAGCACCGCCAGCCACAACACGACGGTCCGCCACACCAGGCCCGCTGCGCTGTCCACGTGCCCGGCCTCGGCGGCCGCGCCCACGCCCAGCTCGGGACGCACCTCGACCCGCCCCGGGTGTTCCAGGGGCTCGCCCAGGCGCACGCCCAAGGCGCCGGCCCCGGCCGCGAGCACCATGCCCTGCAGGCGCTGGGACCAGTTCGCCGCCTGTTCCCGCCAGCAATAGATGGCATCCTCGAAATTGCCCACCACGGCGAAGCTCAGGGCGAGCAGGCGCGCGGGAATCCAGTCGAGCCATTCGAAGGCGCTGGCGGCGAAGGCGCCGAAGCGGCCGAATTCCTGGGAATCCAGCACGCCCCATTTCTGGTAGAGGATGTGCGCCAGGCGGTAGAGCACCGCGCCCGCCGGGCCCAGCACCACGAACCAGAACGCCACGCCGAAGAACTGGCGATGGGCGCAGGACAAAAGCTGCTCGATGGTGAGCCGGGCGATGGCATTGGCGTCGAGCCCTTCGGTCTGGGCCCCGTGCCACTGGGCCAGCCCGCGCCGCGCCGCCTCGACATCGCCATCCTTGAGCGCCTGAGCGATGCCCGCGGCGGTGTCCGTGAAATGCTTGATGCCCAGGGTGAGGTACAGGACGCCCACGTTCAGGGCCAGGGCGAGCAGCGCGCCCACGGACGCCGCCACCTGCCCGCCCATGGCCACGAAAAACACCGCCGGCAGGACCGCGAGCATCCACGCCAGGACACCATAGCGGTAGCGACCGGCGTTGAGTTGCCGCTCGAGGAAATTCGCGTAGCGGGCGAACTGCCCGTACACCCGGACACGGTGTCGCAGCGGATGGAAGTGTTCCAGCACCAGGACACAGACGAGCGAGAAAAACGACATCTAGCGCTCCATCTCCACGCTCATCTCGCCCATGCGGTAGATCTCGGGCGGGCTGTCGTAGATCTCCACGGTGGGCATGCGGATTTCCCCCCGTTGCGCCGCCAGGTGATCGTGCAGTGCCTGATAGGCCTTGCTGGGCGCCAGCAGGGCCGCGGCGCGGACGCGCGCGACGAGCACCCGCCGCAGGGGAATCTCACCGAGCTTGAGGGGGGCACGCACCGTCACGCCCGGCTGCACCAGATAGCCCGTGCGCGCACGCCGTTGGTCGGGAGCGACCTTGCGGGGATCGTCGAGCAGCACGGTGATGGACGGGCCGCGGGCCAGCCCCTGCGCCTCCATCAGCGCGCGGACACGGGCCTGGGTCTCGGGCAGCTTGGAATAGTCCCCCTGGTGATCAAGATAGGCGAAGCGGTAGGGGCCCCGTTCGGCCTCGACGATCTCCACCCGGTTGAAGCCGCCCCACCAGGCGAAGATCGCGACCAGGGGCAGGACGAAGGCGAGAAGGATGGCCAGCCAGTGTTTCTTGAGCAATCGGGACTCCCGGCGGGGTGCGCGGCGGCAGCGGCCAGGGCGGCTGCCATCCGTGTCGATCCGAAACGAAGCGACCCGCAAACCTTCCCCGGGCGAGGGGTGGAGGCGGGCAAGGGGCCCGTCCTGCTGCCCGGCCCTCACCCTGGGGGGTCGAGATTCGTCATTTCTGGTGAATAATACCGCAAATCGTTTTTGGCTTGGACGGAGAGGACGAGGTGATGGCAATGAGGAAATGGCTGCTGGGCGCGTTGCTCGCCCTGCCCTTCTGGGCGCTGGCCGGCGACGGCGCGCCGGTCACGGTGAAAGTGGAGCCGGTGCGCATCGGCAAGCATTCCTGGTACGTGCAGGGGCTGGCCGGCGCGGCGTCCGCCGCCAACCAGGGGTTCATGTCCAATGCGGGCTTCGTGGTCACGCCCGCCGGAGTGGTGGTGTTCGATGCGCTGGGCACGCCTCCCCTGGCGGAGAAGCTGCTGGAAGGCATCCGGCGCATCACCCGGGCCCCGATTCGCTACGTGATCGTGAGCCACTATCACGCCGACCACATCTACGGCCTGCAGGTGTTCAAGGCCGCGGGCGCGGAAATCTGGGCCCATGAGCTGTCGCGCGAGTACCTGGCCTCGCCCGAGCGGGAGCAGAGGCTCGCGCAGCGCCGGGAAGAGCTCTTTCCCTGGGTGGACGAGAACACCCGTGTGGTGGAGCCGGACCGGATGCTGAGCGGTGACGTGGATTTCGAGCTGGGCGGCGTGCACTTTGCGGTGCGCCACGTGGGACCGGCGCATGCGCCGGAGGACCTGGCGCTGTTCGTGAAGGAAGATCGCGTGCTCTATGCGGGCGACCTGGTGTTCAAGGGGCGGGTGCCCTTCGTGGGCACCGCCGACAGCCGCTCCTGGCTGGCCGCCCTCGATACGCTGCTCGCCTTCGATGCCCGGGTGCTGGTGCCCGGCCATGGCCCCGTGTCGCGCAATCCGCGTGCGGATCTGACCCTGACCCGCGACTATCTCACCTTCCTGCGTCGCACCATGGGCCAGGCGGTGGCGGATCTGGTCCCCTTCGAGGAAGCCTACCAGCGCACCGACTGGTCCCGCTGGAGCCGGCTGCCTGCCTTCAACGAGGCCAACCGGGTCAATGCCTACAACACCTACCTGCTCATGGAGCGCGAAGCCCTGGGCGAATGAAAAGCCCCGGGACGTGGAGCCCGGGGCCCGGTCGCCGCCCGTCGCGGCGCTCAGCCGTCGCGCTGGAGGCTGGCGAAGCTGTTTTCCAGCCAGCGCTTGATGCGGTTGGCGTCGGTGATGCGGGTGGACTTGCCGTCGCCATCCAGCAGCACGATGATCAGGGGCTGGTTGGCGATCTGCGCCTGCATCACCAGGCAGTGCCCCGCCTCGGCGATGTAGCCGGTCTTGGACAGTCCGATCTCCCACTCCTTGTCGCTCACCAGCTTGTTGGTGTTGCGGTAGGCGATCAGGCGGTGCACCACGCCGCCCCGCGCCAGCGCCTTGTGCCGCTTATACACCGGCACCTGCACGTCATAGCTCGCGGTGGTGGTGATCTCGCTGATGGTGGGATAGCCGTGGGCGGCCTTCACCATCCGCGCCAGGTCCTGGGCCGTGGACTGGTTGCCCGGGCGCAGGCCGGTGGAATCGACGAAGGTCGTGTCAAGCATGCCCAGGCGCTGCGCCTTGCGGTTCATGGCCGCCACGAAGGCGGCCGTGCCGCCGGGATAGGTGCGGGCCAGGGCCGCGGCCGCGCGGTTCTCGGAGGACATGAGCGCCAGCTGCAGCAGCTGGTAGCGGGTGAGCACGGTGCCCACGGCGAGCCGGGAGTGGGTGCCCTTGACGCGATCCACGTCGTCATCGGAAATGGTGATTTTCTCGTCCAGGGGCAGACGGGCGTCCAGGGTCACCATGGCCGTCATCAGCTTGGTGATGGAGGCAATGGGGGTGCGCACGTTGGGATTCTTGGCATAGACGATGCGGCCGGTCTTCTCGTCCACCACCAGGGCCATGGAGGACCGCAGATCCGGATCCCCACCGACGGGCTCCGCCAGTTCGGCCTCGTACTGCCGGATGCGCGCCGCGATGGGGTCGAGCTCCTGGGCCCCCGCCTGGGGCGCGCAGCCCGCCGCGTGTGGGGAACAGGGCTCCGCCCCGACCGGCGCGGAGAAGGCCAACAGGCACAGGGCCACCGGAATAACGGGTTTCATGCTCCGCATTACGTCATCCTCCCTGTCTTCTTGAGGCTGCAGGTCATTACGAAACGGATAGCCGCCCGGCCGGGGCCGGCGCGGGAGTTTCCGCCACCTTACTCCCAAGCGCCAGGGAAGGCAAGCCTATTTTTCATTCCATACAATGGCTTAGGGCCTATTCTTGACAAAGACGTCAAGAAGACCCCGGGCCGCTTCAGGCGACCACGCAGTCCACGAAATAGCGCATCCGGCCGCCCATCTCCTCCGCGACCAGCCCGTGGATGTCCGTCTCGAAGCCGGGGAATTTCTCGTTGAATTCGCGCGCGAACTGCAGGTAGCGCACGATGGTGCGGTTGAAACGCTCGCCGGGGATCAGCAGCGGGATGCCCGGCGGATAGGGGGTGAGCAGGACCGCCGTGATGCGGCCCTCGAGCTGGTCGATCTCCACCCGTTCGATCTCCCGGTGGGCCATCTTGGCGAAGGCGTCGGTGGGCTTGAGCGCCGGCGCCATTTCCGACAGGTACATCTCGGTGGTCAGGCGTGCCACGTCGTGCTTGGCGTAGGTTTC
>JBBINK010000140.1:0-6670 GCA_037443925.1 Betaproteobacteria bacterium | reverse complement strand
TCCGCCGCTTTGCAGGCGGCGATCACGTCCGCGAAGCTCGCGTGCGGGTGGGCCATGATGAGGTTGTCGTAGATGGTGCCGGAGAACAGCACCGTCTCCTGTGGCACCACGCCGAAGGTAGCTCTGAGTTCGTTGGCCGCGAGACTGCGGATGTCGCGCCCTGTGGGTAGGCTCTGGCCTTCCTGCCGTCGGTAAAGGCGGCATTGAGCTTGGCCAGCAGGCTGCCGCACGGCTGGCGTGCCTGCCGGCCCAGCCGGGCCGGCAGGCAGCTCTCGATCTCGTCCCTGCACCGGTCTTGTTTTTACAAGTCATAAGCAATGACAAAGGCATAATAGCAGCAGCCGACGAGAACAGGTCAATGGCACGCGTGCGGGCAAAGGGTGCCATGCTGGTGGTGGACTCCGGCGGTGAATCGGGCTGCTGCGCGGCCACTCGGGTCGTCCATGGCGCATCGTGGTCTGGCCGCGTCACCCGTGCGGGGTCGTGGCCGCCGGCACACAACTGATCGAGGATGGTGGCGGGTGTTGGGTTGGTGTGCGCCCCGCCCAGGCGATCATCACAGACAGCAGCGTTGTGCGGTGAAAAGGCCCCACGATTGGGGACGCGGGTGGTGACGGGGCTGGCTTCGCTGTCCGTGCTGGGGGATTGCGATGCGTTACGAAACCCACCCCATGGCGTGGGACGTCAGGGCCGCGGCCTTCCCGAAGGCGCGGAATCTTCGCTTCCCTCGTGGCACGGGGCGCCGTCGCCGGAGGCTGGCCCAGGGGCTCCTTCTGGCAAGACATCCTGCACCAAAGGGGTGGCGGTGTCTGATCGAGGAGGACGGCCGGCGCCCGGCAGCAGGGGATCGTCGTCGTCCATCAGGATGCGCTGGGCCGGGCCTTCCAGGTCGTCGAACTGGCCGCTCTTCACGGCCCACCAGATGCCCAGCGCGAGGGCAATGAACACCAGGGTGGAAAGACCGATCAGGAAAAACAGGATGCCGCCCATGGCCTATCGTAACCGCAGCGCGTTGAGGACCACGATCAGCGAACTCGCGGACATGCCGATGGCCGCCACCCAGGGTGGGATGTAGCCCAGCACGGCGAAGGGGAGGGCCAGCAGGTTGTAGCCGACCGCCCAGGCGAAGTTCGATTTCATCACGCGCATGGCCTGCCGTCCGGTGCGGAGGGCTCGGGCCACGTCCAGGAGATTCTCCGACAGCAGCACGATGTCGCTCGTGGAGCGCGCCACCTGGGTGCCGCCGCCCATGGCGATGGAGACCTGGGCGCCCGCCAGCACCGGGGCATCGTTCACGCCGTCGCCCACCATGGCCACCACCCTCCCCTGCCGCTGCAGCGCCTCCAGCGCCGCCAGCTTGTCTTCCGGACGCATGGCGCCCCGGTAATCATCCACGCCCAGGGATTGGGCCACGTGGGCGACCGCGCTTTCCGCGTCGCCGCTGAGAATGGTCACGCCGATGCCCAGCGCCCGCAGTTCCTGCACCAGGGCGCCCGCCTCCGGCCGCAGGGGGTCGGCCAGGACGAAGGCGGCCAGGACGTCCCGATCGTCGGCCAGCCAGACTACCGTGGCGCCGGGGGGGATGCCCTCAGGCATGACGGGCGGCCCCGGCAGCAGGCGCGCATTGCCCAGGCGGTAGGGCACGCCGTCCACGACCCCCGTGACGCCCTGTCCGGGCAGGTTCCTCGGCTCCTTGACCGGCCGCAGGCTGGCCGGGTCCACGGCCGCCAGAAAGCTCGCGGCCAGGGGATGCTCCGAGGCCTGTTCCAGACTGGCGGCCAGGATGCGCACCTGCTCCTGGTCGAGGCGCCCCAGGGGAATCACCCGTTCCAGCGCAGGGCGGCCCCGGGTGAGGGTGCCGGTCTTGTCCAGCACCACCTGGTCCACCCGGGCCAGGGCTTCCAGGGCGTGGCCGCGGGTGAGGAGGATGCCCCGGCGCAGCAGGCTGGAACCGGCAGCGGCGATGGCCGCCGGCGCGGCAATGGACAGGGCGCAGGGACAGGTCACCACCAGGACGGCGAGCACGATCTCGAACACCCGTCCGGGTTCCACCAGGGCCCAGCCCACGCCGGTGGCCAGGGCCAGAACCAGGAGCGCCACGGTGAACCAAGCCGCGACCTGGTCGGCCAGCTGGGCGATGCGGGGCTTTTGCGCCTGGGCGCGATCCAGCAGGCGCACGATGCCGGCGAGCACGGTGTTCTCGCCCACGCCCGTGACCCGCAGCTGCAAAGGCCCTTCCAGGTTGATGCTACCGGCGATGACGGTGTCCCCGGGACGCTTGGGCACCGGCCGGCTCTCGCCGGTGAGCAGCGCCTCGTCGGCACTGCTCTCCCCTTCCACCACCACGCCGTCGGCGGCGATCGCCTCGCCGGGCTTGACCAGAATGGTGTCGCCGGCAGCCAGCTCGGCCACCGCCACCACCTCCTGCTGGCCGTCGCGCAGGCGCGTGGCCATGGCCGGCGCCAGCTTGAGCAGGTTCTCGGCGGCCTCCACGGACTTTTCCCGCGCCCCCTGCTCCAGGAAGCGCGAAGCCAGGAGGATGAAGACGAACATGGTGATGGTGTCGAAATACACCACCCCCTCGCCCCGCCAGGTCACCCAGGCGCTGCCCAGGAAACCACTCACCACCGCGAGGGTCACCGGCACGTCCATGTTGAGGTGGCGGGTCTTCACCCCGTACCACGCGGCCCGGTAGAACGGCAGCGCGGAATAGGCCACCACGGGCACGCTGAGGATCAGGCTGGCCCAGCGCATGAGCTGGGCGGTGCCGTGGTCCATGTCGTAGTAGTAGGCCCCGGCGTAGAGGGCGATGGCGAACATCATCACCTGGGCGCTCGCCAGCCCCGCCACGAACAGGCGACGCAGATCCGCGCTGCGACGCTGCCGGCGCAGCTGTTCCGAGGCATGGGCGCTATAGGGATGGGCGTGATAGCCCAGCAGCTGGATCTCGGCGAGGATCTTGGACAGGGTGATTTCCCGCTCGTCCCAGCGGATGCGGGCGCGGTGGGTGGCGTAGTTGACCGCGACCGACTTCACCCCGGGCAGCTGCATCAGATGCCGTTCGTTGAGCCAGATGCAGGCGGCGCAGGTGATGCCCTCCAGGATCAGCACCGCCTCGCGAAGGTGGCTGCCGGCGTCGATGACGAAGCTTTTCTGGATGTCGGGGTGGTCATAGACGACGAGCTTGCGCAGCTCCTCGGGCACGAGTTCCTGGGGTGTGGCAGGCGGTGCCGTGCGGTGACGGTAATAGTCTTCCAGATGGTTGGCGACGATGGCCTCCGCCACCGCCTGGCAGCCATGGCAGCACATGGCGCGGGGGGCACCGTCGATGGTGACGGACAGATTGACGTCGGCCGGGATCGGCTGGCCGCAGTGGAAGCAGTCGGTGCCGCCGCTCATTGCACGCGTTCGACCGTGAGCTGCTCGTCGGTCTGGTAGAGATCGTCGCCGCGGGCCACGCGGATGGTGGCGATCCACCGCCCGGCCTGGGGCAGACGGATCCAGCCGGCATATTCACCGGGTTCCACCAAAGGCAGCGTGGCCTCGACTTCGCTTTGCGCCTGGGCCGGCCGGCGCAGCGCCACGCTCACCTGGGCGTCGAGCATGGGGCGGTCTTCCCGGTCATGGACACGCACCCAGACCTCGCCGGCCCCTTCCCGGCTCAGCTGGTCCAGGCCGCTCAGGGTGATGCGCCAGCCCAGCCTGAGCTGGCGGTGGCGTGCGGTGAGTTCGGAGCCGATCTCCTTGGCGGCATCCGTCCCGTGGGGCACCACGCCGGGAAAGGCGGTGTGCACGCGCCCATCCTCCGCGCCGGGCAACAGCCAGCGCGCCACCGCGGGCGGCAGCCCCTGGCTGGACACATACAGGAACACGCCGTTGATCAGCAGGACGAACAGGAAGAAACCAATGAACGCCTTGGGCGCCCAGTGCATCGGCGCCCGCGTCCGGGTGGAATCCTGCTCGCGGCTGCCCGCGAGGGTGAGCAGGGTCGCTGTGGAAAGATAGACGGCCGTGTGGATGGCCAGCACGTCCAGTCCCGTCCAGTTGCCCACGCTGTAGATCGCGAAGCCCAGCAGCGGCACCACGCCGCTGATCACGCCCCGCCAGTAGTTGGACAGGCCGACCGCCCGCAGCAGCTGGTAGAGGACCACCACCAGCACCACCCCGCCGAACAGGGTGAGGATCATGTTCACGACGCGCTCCGCTGGCTGTAGAAACGGGCCGGGCTGACATGGGTCTCGCCCGGCCGGCTCTTGGGCGTGATGGTGAACTCGAAGTGGTCGGTGCGCGCCGCGACCTCCGGGGGCAGGTGCACGCTCGCCTGCACCAGCAGGCTGTGGCCGCTTTTCACGGTCACCTCACGGAAATGACCGAAATCCACGGCTTCGGCGGGAATGCCCCGCACCCCCAGGAGATAGGTTTCGTCCTGCTGGCCCTTGTTCGCCAGGCGGATCTGGTAGCGGTTGCGGATCTGGCCGTCGGACAGCACCACGTACAGCGGCTGGCGCACCTGGGTGACCGCCTGTTCGAAATCGCTGCGGGTGCCGACGTTGTACACGAGGATGCCGCTCATCACCACCAGCGCCAGACCGTAGCCCACCACCTTCAGGCGCTTCCAGTGCAGGCGGGGCCGGCCCGGCTGGGGGGATTTCAGGTTGGTCTCGGAGTCATAGCGGATCAGGCCGCGCGGGAAGCCGATGGAATCCATCACGCCGTTGCAGGCGTCGATGCACAGCCCGCAGGAAATGCACGGGTACTGCAGGCCATTGCGGATGTCGATGCCCACCGGACAGACCTGAACGCACAGCGTGCAGTCGATGCAGTCGCCATAGCCCTTCGCCTGCCGTTCCTCGCGGGTCTTGGCGCCGGGACGCAGGGGCGCGCGGCCCATGGTGCCATCGCCCCGCCGCTCGTCGTAGCTCACCACCAGCGTCTCGGGATCGTACATCACGCTCTGGAAGCGGGCATAGGGACAGACGTACATGCAGATCTGCTCACGCCCCAGGCCCGCCGCCACGTAGGTGGTGAGGGTGAGGATGATGGCGGTGCCATAGGCTGCGGGATGGGCCTGGCCCGTGAAGAAATCCCGGAGCAGGTCCGGCGCATAGGTGAAATAGGCAGCGAAGGTGAAGGCGGTCCAGAACGCCACCAGCAGCCAGAGCAGATGGGTCGTGCCCAGCTTCAGGATCTTTTCGGCGTTCCACGGCTGCTTGTACAGGCGCACGCGCTTGGGCCGGTCACCCTGGACCAGCCGCTCGATGGCCATGAAGCAATCCGTCCACAGGGTCTGGAAGCAGAAGTAGCCGCAGAAGGCGCGGCCCACCAGGGCGGTGACGAAAAAGAGCAGGGTCGCGGCGATGAACAGCAGCAGGCCGAGCCAGAGGATGAGTTCCTGGGGATAGACCACCAGATCGAAGAGATAGAACTTGCGGTGGGCCAGGTCGAACATCACCGCCTGGCTGGGCGCATCGGGGCGGGGCCAGGGCAGCCACACCAGGCCGAAATACACCGTATAGGCCAGGGCCAGCACGGCCCATTTGAAGGTACGGAAGCGCCCCTTCACGGCGCGGGGAAAGATGGGGATCCGCTTTTCGTATAGCGCGCTCTGCTCTTCGATCCCTGCCTGCATTCCAACTCCTCAGAAGAAAAGACCCCGCCGCAGGGGCGGGGTCGATCCGATGATCAGGGCACTGAGCGCATGGCCGGTGGTCTCGCGCGGGGAAAACCGGATCGCCGATTTCCTTTCGCGGTGCGCAGCCTCCTCCACCGTCTCAGCGTGTCGCGGCGGTTACTTGCCGCCGCCCAGTTCGTGCACGTACACCGCCAGCAGCTTGATCTGTTCGGGCTTGAGGCGGTCCTTCCAGGCCGGCATCACACCCTTGTTGAGCCCCTTGGTGATGACCGTCTTCACGGCCTCGAGTTTCTTCTCCGGCGTGTCGGCGGCCGGCACGTTGGCCCACAGCCAGATCTTGTCGGTCAGGTTGGGCGCGCCCACCTCCTGCCGACCCTTGCCATCGTCGCCGTGGCAGTAGAAGCAGGCGGCATCCATCGAGTGGAACAGGGCATCGCCCGCCTTGGCCTTGGCCGGATCCACCTGCTCACCGGAAAGGGACAGCACGTAGTTGGCGAGCTGGTCGATCTGCTCGGCGGTGAGCACCTCGCCGAAGGTGGGCATGTAGCCGCGGCGGCCCTGCGTGATGGTTTCGTGGATCTTCTCGAAGGTACCCCCATAGAGCCAGTCGTCGTCGGTGAGGTTGGGGAACAGGCCCACCACACCCTGACCACCGGCCTGGTGGCAGGCGGCGCAGTTGTCGGCGAACAGTTGCTTGCCCGCCGAGACCACGAAGCTGTTGAGCTCGGGATCCTTGGCGATGCTCTCCAGGGGCAGCGCCGCGATCTTGTCGTAGTAGGGCTTCTGCTTCTGGGCAGCGGCATTCAGTTCCGCCATCAGATCGGCACGGGTGTTCCAGTGGGTGGTCACCGTCTCGCCCTTGGAGTTCACGTAGGTGATCTTGGACAGGCCGGTGGTATAGCCCTTGCCCAGGGGCCAGGCCGGATACAGCACCCAGTAGACGATGGCGAACACGACGGTGAGGTAGAACGCCCACACCCACCAGCGCGGCAGAGGATTGTTGTACTCCTGCAAGTCACCGTCCCAGGCATGGCCGGT
>JBBINK010000139.1:0-6679 GCA_037443925.1 Betaproteobacteria bacterium | reverse complement strand
TGCACGACCATCGGGTCCTTGCCGATCATCACCACGTTGCCTGCGCGGAGTTCCTGTGCGGTTTTCATATGCTCTGATACCTAAGCTGGGTTCGGAAAACTTTGAATCATAACATGTTCTCGCAGAATTGCACCAGCCGGCTGGCCAGGTCGGGCTGGCTGCCCAGGTGCCGCGCCCAGGCCTCGGCGTGGGCCGTGAGGACCTTCCAGTGGGCCTCGCAGGCGCGCCAGGCGGCCGCCACCCCGCTCTGCCGGTTCCAGGCCTGCCACAGGGCGGTCAGGGCCGCGGCCGGCTGGGGCGCGAGTCCGGCGACATAGACGCCCAAAAACGCCTCGAGTTTCGCCCAGTGCGCCTGATCGTGCTGGGGATAGATATGCCATGCGAAAGGGCGGGCCGCCCACTGGGCCCGCACGAAGGAGTCCTCGCCCCGCACGAAGTTGACATCGCAGGCCCACAGCAGGCGGTCATAGGCGTCCTGGGGCAGAAAGGGCAACACCCGCAGGGTGAGCCTTCCCTTGCGGATCATCGCGCCCGGGGCCAGTCGCTGGCCCAGGGCGCGGGCCACCTGGGGCAGGAGGCGTCCCTCGGGCAGCAGGCAGGTGAGCGGCGCCGCGCCGGCGGCCCAGGCCTCGAGCAGCTCACCCACGGCCGCGTTTTCGTAGGCGAACAGGGACACCCGCCGTTCCTGCGGCGCCGGCGCGGCGATCCCCAGGCCGTTCCAAAAGGCCGCCTGCTGCGCCGGGCTGGCCTGGAAGGCCGTCCGCCGGGCAATGAGGTCGCCTTCGCGCAGCAGGCCCCCGGTGTCGGGCGCGAAGCCGGGAAAGAAGAAATGCTTGACCAGGGGCAGGCGCGGATGGGGGGAAGCCAGCCCATGGTGCCGCGGCACCCAGTCCTCGGCGCTGAGATACTCCAGATTGATCCACACCGGTGGCGGTGACCGGCGCGCCATGGACTGGACGAACGCCTCGGGCAGCTGGCAGGCGAATGCCTCGATCACCCCATCGTGGGGCGTTACCGCCGGGAAGGGCTCGCGCCACAGGCGAATCTCCACGCCCTTCAGCCGCTGCCCGTCGGCGGCCGGGTCCACCTCCGGGACCAGGCGTTGCAGCACTTCCGGGCGGTCGATCCACAGGCGCACCCCGTGCCCGTGTTCCCCGGCCAGCTGGCGCGCGAGCCGCCAGCAGACGGCGGCGTCACCGAAGTTGTCCACCACGGTGCAGAAGATGTCCCAGGTGCGGCAGGCGCCCATGTCAACCCTCGATCGGCAGCGTGACGCGGGCTTCCAGGCCCCCGCCGGGCCGGGGCAGCAGTTCCAGTCGGCCATGGTGGAGTTGGGCGATCCGCTCGACGATGGCCAGCCCCAGGCCGGCGCCGCTGCCATCGCCGCGGGCGGCGTTCAGGCGTGCGAACGGCTGGGTGGCGGTGGCCACCTGGTCCGGGGCGATGCCCGGCCCGCGGTCGAGCACGCTGAGCACGACGGAGGCGCCCGACCGCGCCGTGGCCACGGTGGCCTCGGCGCTGCCGTGCTTGAAGGCATTGTCGAGCAGATTGGCCACCAGCCGCTGCATCGCCAGCGGCCGCAGGTACAGCACCGGCAGGGGACCGAGCTCGGCGGAGACCGGCTTGCCGGAGCGGCTGTAGCGTTCGCAAAGCTCGGTCACCAGCTGGTTGAGGTCGGTTTCCTGCGGCCGCTCCTGTTCGGCGCCCCGCGCGAAGGCGAGAAATTGGGCGACGATGGCATCGAGGTCCGCGATGTCCTCCACCATGGCACGGTGGGTGGCCGGGTCGATCTTGCCCTCGAGCATCTCCACCGCCAGCCGCAGGCGCGCGAGCGGTGTCCGCAGGTCATGGGAAATCCCGGCCAGCATGACGGTGCGCTCCCGGTTGAGACGGGCCAGATCGCCGTTCATCTGGTTGAACCGGCGGGTGAGGGAGCGGATTTCCTCCGGGCCCTCTTCGGGCAGCAGAGGCGGCTGGTCGCCGCGGCCGACCCGTTCCGCTGCGGCAGCCAGTCGTTTCAGCGGACGGCTCACTCGCCAGACGATGAACCAGGCCCCCGCCAGCGCCAGCAGAATGCTCACCACGCCCCATGCCACCCAGCGGACGGGCAACTTGCGTTCGACTTCCAGGCGGGGGATGGCCAGCCAGTAGTCGTGGCCGTCCATGGGAAAGCTCACCCACAGGCCACGCACGCCGCGCAGGCCCATCGCCACCCGGGTTTCGTCGCCCAGTTCACGCCGGATCTCCTGCTCCACCATGCGCAGCAGCGGGCGTCCCGGCTCCACCGCCGTGGCCTCGTCGGGGCGGGCCGGATAGACGCGGAGACCTTCGCGGCGGTGCAGCTCCAGCAGGAACCGGCGCCGGTTCTCCGGTGGCACGGCGGCGAGCGATGCGCGCGTGTAGTTCACCAAGGCGACGGCGGCTCGCGCGATCTGCTGCGCGCGTGGCTCGCGCTCGGCCTGGCGGGCGAGGATGAGCCAGGCGAGCTGGCTGGCGACGATCACCAGCGCCATCAGCAGCACCGTGCGCCAGAGCAGGGAGCGGGGCAACAGCTTCATGGGGTGGCCGCGCCGTCGGGGACGAACACATAGCCGTAGCCCCACACGGTCTGGATCAGCCGCGGCCGGGACGGATCCGCCTCGATCAGCTTGCGAAGCCGCGACACCTGCACGTCGATGCTGCGGTCGAAGGCCTCGTGCTCGCGGCCGCGGGCGAGCTCCATCAGTTTCTCGCGGGAAAGGGGCTGTCGCGGGTGCCTGACGAAGACCTTGAGAAGGGCGAATTCACCGCTGGTGAGCGGAACGGGGACGCCCTCCCGGGTCATCTGCCGCGTGCCGAGATTAAGGCGGAAGGGGCCGAATGCGACGATCTGCTCCCCGGGATCGGGCGCGCCGGCGGGCAGCACGGGGCGGCGGCGCAGCACGGCGTGGATGCGCGCCAGCAGCTCCCGTGGATTGAACGGCTTGGGCAGGTAGTCGTCGGCGCCCATTTCGAGGCCGATGATGCGGTCGACCTCCTCGCCACGGGCGGTGAGCATGATGATGGGGATGTTCTCGCCATTCGCCCGAAGGCGGCGGCAGATCGCGAGCCCGTCCTCGCCCGGCAGCATGAGATCGAGCACCATCAGGTCGTAGTGGTTGCGCGCGAGGCGCTTGTCCATCTCGGCGCCGTTGGCGGCGGCATCGACCGTGAAACCCTGCTCCCTCAGATAGCGCGAAAGCAGGTCGCGCAGGCGCAGGTCGTCATCGACCACGAGCAGTTTGGCAGGGGGGGTGCTCATGGCCGTAATGCTAGCCCCAACGTACGGTCGGGAGAAGGCGGGTGTCACCACGCATTGCAGGCGACCGGGACCGAAACAACTTGTTACAACTCGGGCGCGGCCGGAAACAGTCTGGTTACGGATGGCCTCTAGCATGCCAGGCATCCGGAGACAGGCGATCCGGTCCATTCCACGCAACCGAAAAGGAGACGATCATGACGAAACTGCTGAGCCTCGCCATCGTGTCGGCCGTGCTGGTGTCGGCCACGTCTTTCGCGCAGCCACGCCAGCGTCCGCACCATCCCCACGACCCGGGGATCAATGCCCGCCAGCATCTCCAGGGTGAGCGCATCCGTCAGGGCGTGCGCTCGGGACAGCTCACCCGTGCCGAGACACGCAGCCTGATGGAGGAGCGCCGGTCCATCCGTCGGGAGGAGCGGGCCTACAAGTCCGACGGCGTGCTGACGCGGGACGAGCGCAAGGATCTGCACCAGGACCTGAACAACCTCTCCAGGGACATCTACGAGGAGAAGCATGACGACCAGGTGCGTCCCCGCGCGAGGGTGGACTGAGCCGGGCGCGCCAGCGAAGGAGGCTGCCATGAAGGGGCTTGCCACCAAAGGGCTGGCCGCGTGCCTACTGCTGTTCTCCGTCGCGTCTGCGGCCGTGGACGCCGCCACGGCGCAGCGGACGGTCCCTGCCCCGGATCCCGGGCAGCGGCAAGGGCGTGTGGAGCAGCTGAAGGCGCGCTGGTACCGGATCGACCTCGACCGCGATGGCGTCATCAGCCGCGAGGAGGCGCAGCAGGGCGCCCCGCGGCTGGCCGAGCGCTTCGATGCGCTCGACCGCGACGGCGACGGCCAGCTGAGCCGGCAGGAGCTTCGTGCGGCGTACCGGGCGCGCGAAGACCGATGCCGGTCACGGTGACAGGGTGCCATGCGGCTGATCCTGATTCTGTTCGGCCTTGCCACCGTGTGCTGGGGCCCGGCGTGGGCGGCGGGCATGGGCGTGGCGGACGCCCAGCACCTGCTCCTGCGCACCGGCTTTGCGCCGACCGAGGCCGAGGTGCAGGCGTTCGCCCGGCTGAGCCGGGCGCAGGCGGTGGATCGGCTGCTCGCGGAGACGCAGGCCGAGGCACGCACCGAAGCCCCGGACTGGGTCAATCTTCCGCTGCCGCGGAGCGTGCGCACCCTGTCCGAGGAAGAGCGGCGCAATCTGGCGCGCCAGGCCTTGCGGCAAGGGTTCGAGCTGCGGGTGTGGTGGTACCGGGAGATGCTGGTCACCCCTTCACCGCTGAGCGAACGGATGACGCTGTTCTGGCACAACCATTTCGTGTCCAGCCTGGAGAAGGTCAGGGCGCCGCAGTTGATGTACCGGCAGAACGTGTTGCTGCGCCGGCACGCCGTGGGTAGTTTCCGGGAGATGCTGCACGCCATCGCCCGCGATCCGGCGATGGTGATCTACCTGGACAGCGCTTCCAACCGCAAGGGGCGGCCCAACGAGAATTTCGCGCGCGAGCTGCTGGAGTTGTTCACCCTGGGGGAGGGGCACTACGTCGAACAGGACGTCAAGGAGGCCGCGCGCGCATTCACCGGCTGGAGTCTCGACCGGGACACCTACGCGTTCCGGTTCTACCGCTTCCTGCACGATGGCGGCGAGAAAACCGTGCTCGGCCACACCGGCCCGTTCGATGGCGACGAGGTGCTCGAGATTCTGCTCGCGCATCCGGCCACGGCCGAGCACATCGTGAGCAAGCTCTGGCGCGAGTTCGTGTCGCCCCATCCCGATCCCGCGGAGATCCAGCGCCTGGCGGATGTGTTCCGCGCCAACGATTACCGGATCAAGCCGCTGCTGCGGGCGCTGTTCACCTCTGACGCCTTCTATGCCGAGCAGAACCGGGGTGTGCTGATCAAATCGCCGGTGGAACTGCTGGTGGGCACCGTGAGACAGTTTCAGATCGCCAACCCGGATCCTCTTCTGCTGGCATTGGCCGCCCGTCAGCTGGGGCAGGACGTCTTTGCGCCGCCCAACGTCAAGGGCTGGCCGGGGGGTGAAGACTGGATCAACAGCGCGAGCCTGCTCACGCGCAAGCAGATACTCGCGCGCCTGTTCCGCGGCGAGGACATGCCGGAGGTCATGGCCATGGACGAGGGGAGGAGGGTGGCAGCGAAGAAGGCGGGTCGGCTGGAGAAGGCGCTGGCGGCCATGGTGTTCGACGTGGACCGGTTCTTCGCTGGTTTCCCGGGCAGTGAGCCGGAGCGTCGCGCGCGGGTGGAGCGGCTGGCTTTGGCCGTCCCGCCGACGCAGCCGTCCGCGGACGCCGGACGTGCCGACTTCATACGGCGGCTGGTCCTGGATCCCGCCTATCAGCTGAAATAGGGAAGCATCCGTGCACCGCCGTGATGTCCTCAAGACTGTCGGCCTGATGCTTTTGCCGGTCGGGTCGCTTGGGCTCGCCTTGGCCGCCGCGCCCGATGCCCGTTACCGCACCGTGCTGGTGCTGGTGGAGCTCAAGGGCGGCAACGACGGCCTCAATACCCTCGTGCCCTATGCCGACGCGGCCTACCTTCGTCTGCGGCCGCGTCTGGCCGTACCCCGCGACGAGGTGATCCAGCTCGACGAGCGCGTGGGTCTGCACCCGGCGCTGGAGGCGCTTCATCCGCTCTGGCAGGCGCAGGAGCTGGCGATCGTGCAGGGAGTGGGCTACCCCGAGCCCAATCTGTCCCATTTCCGCTCCATCGAGATCTGGGACACGGCCTCGGCGGCCCAGGAATACCTCACGGAAGGCTGGCTCACCCGGCTGTTGCGGGTCAACCCCGCACCCAGGACGTTCGCCGCCGACGGCGTGGTCGTGGGCAGTCCCGAACTGGGACCTCTGGCCGGCGGCGGCATCCGTGCCATCGCCCTGGCCAACACCGAGCAGTTCCTGCGTCAGGCCAGGCTCGCGGAGGACGCCGGCAGCCGCCCGGCCAACGGTGCCCTGGCCCATCTGCTGCGGGTGGAGCGTGACATCCTGCGGGCGGCGGATGGGCTCGGCGGCGGCGTGGTCCGCAGCGAGTTTCCACGCGGGGCCTTCGGCAACGCCCTGCGGACCGCGGCGCAGGTGATCGCGGGCAAGGCTGGGGTGGCGGTGGTGCGGGTGACCCACGGCGGCTACGACACACACAGCAATCAGCCGGCCACGCACCGGCGCCTGCTGGCCGAGCTGGCGGAAGGGCTGGTGGCCTTTCGTGCGGCGATGCGGGAAATCGGACGCTGGGACGACACCGTGCTGATGACCTATTCCGAATTCGGCCGGCGCGCCCAGGAGAACGGCAGTCTGGGAACCGATCATGGCACCGCCAACGTCCACTTCGTGCTCGGTGGCCGGGTGCGGGGCGGGCTGTATGGATGGCTGCCCAGCCTGACGCGGCTCGAAGG
>JBBINK010000138.1:0-6715 GCA_037443925.1 Betaproteobacteria bacterium | reverse complement strand
GAGATGACGGTGATCGGCCCCAGCCCCGCGGCGTGTGACGACCACGGCATGGTGAACAGGGCGCCCGCAATCAGCCAATTCTTAAGAGTATGTTTAGGTTTCATGCCACCCTCATGAATGTCCTGGCCATGCTAACCACGGTAACATCAAATAGTTATCAACGCAAGCTGATAAGCCACATTACGTTATCGGCGACGTACGGCCTTTCTGAAGCCAATGTTCGGCGATCTGGACACAGTTGAGCGCCGCACCCTTGCGCACGTTGTCCACGACGGCCCAAAAACTCAGGGTTCGGGCGTTTTCGCCAGGAAAAACGCGGATACGCCCCACGAAAACCGGGTCATTGGTGGCCGCCTCCACCACGGGCGTGGGATAGTCTCCGGGGCCGGAGCCCTCGTAGAGCACCACGCCCGGCGCGGCCTCCAGGGCCGTTCGGGCCGCCTGTCGCGTGGGCGGCCGGCTGGTCGTGGCCTGCACCACCATGGCGTGTCCATAGAAGACCGGCACGCGCACACAGGTGACGTCCACGGCCAGCTCCGGCAGGGCGAGCAGCTTGCGTGCCTCCGCCATGATCTTGCGTTCCTCGGTGCTGTAGCCGGTGTCGTCCTCGCCGCCGATGCGGGGCAGGAGATTGAAGGCGATCTGCTTGGGGAAGACGCTGGATTCGATGCCCCGCTGGTTGAACAGGGCCAGGGACTGCTGGGCGAGTTCCTCCACCGCGGCCCGGCCGACGCCTGACACGGACTGGAAGGTCACCACGTTCACCGCCTCCAGCCCGAAGGCCTGGTGCAGCGGGCCCAGGGTCATGGCCAGCACCGTGGCACAGGCGTTGGGGCTGGCGATGATGCCCCGTGAAGCCTGCCCAAACACCTGGGGCGTGACTTCGGGCACGGCCAGGGGCACGTCCGGGTCCAGCCGGAAGACATCGCTGTCGTCGATCACCCGGCAGCCGGCGGCGGCCGCCCTGGGTGCGTATTCCCGGGACAGGGCCGGGTCGCCACAGAAGAAGGCCAGCGCGGCCTGGCCGAAATCGAACTCGCCGATGTCCAGCACGGTGTGGTCGCGGCCGGCGAAGGCGACGGTCTCGGCCACGCCCTCGCCGCTGTCCAGCAGGAACAGCCGCTGGATCGGAAAGGCCCTTTCCTCCAGGATCTCGAGAAGGGTTTCGCCCACGAGGGTGCGCGGGCCGACCACGCAAACGTCGTATTTCATGCGGACCCCCGCCAGGAAAAACGCCAGGGGCCGTTCGCCCCCGGCGCGGTGATGGAAAACACTCAGCGTTCGAGCAGGATGCGCAGCATGCGGCGCAGAGGCTCGGCCGCCCCCCACAGGAGCTGATCGCCGACGGTGAAGGCGGAAAGATACTGCGGCCCCATGTTGAGTTTGCGCATGCGTCCGACCGGCACGGTCAGGGTGCCGGTGACGGCGGCGGGCGTGAGCTCGCGCATGGTGATGTCCCGCTCGTTGGGCACCACCTTCACCCAGGGATTGTGGCCGGCGATGATGCCGTGGATGTCCTCCAAAGGCACGTCACGGGTGAGCTTGATGGTGAGGGCCTGGCTGTGGCAGCGCATCGCCCCGATGCGCACACACAGGCCGTCGATGGGGATCGGATTGCCGCTGCGGCCCAGGATCTTGTTGCATTCCACCTGGGCCTTCCATTCCTCCTTGCTCTGGCCGGATTCCAGCTGGACGTCGATCCAGGGAATGAGGGAGCCGGCCAGCGGCACCGGCCAGGCGTCGAGGGGATAGCGGTCCGAACGGATGAAATCCGCCACCTTCCGGTCGATCTCCAGAATCGCCGAGGCCGGATCGGCCAGCAGATCCTTGACCTCGTCGTGGATGGCGCCCATCTGCCGGATCAGCTCGCGCATGTTGCGCGCGCCGGCGCCGGAGGCTGCCTGATAGGTCATGGGGCTGATCCATTCGATGAGTCCGGCATCGAACAGCCCGCCAATGGCCATGAGCATGAGGGAGACGGTGCAGTTGCCGCCCACGTAGGTCTTCACGCCTTGCGCGAGGGCCTGGTCGATCACCTTGCGGTTGACCGGATCGAGGATGATCACCGCATCGTCCTGCATACGCAGCGTGGAGGCGGCGTCGATCCAGTAACCCTGCCATCCCGCCGCCCGCAGGCGCGGATAGATCTCTTTGGTGTAGTCGCCGCCCTGGCAGGTGACGATGACGTCCATCGCCCTGAGCTCGTCGATGCTGGAGGCATCCTTGAGCGGCGGCACGTCCTTGCCCACCTCGGGGCCCTTGCCTCCCGGATTGGAAGTGGTGAAGAACACGGGCTCGATGGCATCGAAGTCCCGTTCCTCGCGCATGCGCTGCATCAGCACCGATCCCACCATGCCGCGCCAGCCGATCAAGCCAACTCTCACTGTCTTCTCCTCTGTCTTCGCATCAGGGGCAGGGCGCACCCGGCGCCCGTGCCCGTTGCCTCACAAATTCGCCACCACGGCATCGCCCATTTCGCTGCAGGACACCTTCCGCGTGCCCTCGGTGTGGATGTCCGCCGTGCGCAGCCCCTGGGCCAGCACCTTTTTCACGGCGTCCTCGATCCGTCGTGCCGCGGCCTCCTGGTTCAGGCTGTAGCGCAGCATCATGGCCACGGACAGGATGGTGGCAAGGGGATTGGCCACGTCGCGCCCCGCGATGTCCGGAGCCGAGCCGTGGATCGGCTCATACAGCCCCTTGTTGTGCTCGTCGAGGGACGCGGAGGCCAGCATGCCGATCGACCCGGTGAGCATGGACGCCTCATCCGAGAGGATGTCACCGAACAGATTGCCCGTGACGATCACGTCGAACTGCTTCGGGTTGCGCACCAGCTGCATGGCCGCGTTGTCCACGTACATGTGGGACAGCTCCACCTCAGGATACGCCCTGGAAACTTCGATCACCACTTCCTTCCACAGTTCGGAGCATTCGAGCACGTTGGCCTTTTCCACCGAGCACAGCCGGCGCCGCCGCTTCATGGCGATGCCGAAGGCCACGTGGGCCACGCGGCGGATTTCCGATTCCGAGTAGATCATGGTGTTGAAGCCCACCCGCTCGGTGCCGCCAGCCGCGGTGGGCCGCGTCTCGATGCCGCGCGGCTGGCCGAAGTAGACGTCGCCGGTGAGCTCGCGCACGATCATGAGGTCCAGACCGGAGACCACTTCCGGGCGAAGGGTGGACGCCCCGGCCAGCTCCGGATACAGCACCGCGGGCCTGAGGTTGGCGAACAGGTTGAGCTCCTTGCGGATGCGCAACAGGCCGCGCTCCGGCCGCTTGTCGCGGGGAAGCCCGTCGTATTGCGGGCCGCCCACCGCCCCCAGCAGCACCGCATCGGCCGCCCGGGCCAGCGCCAGGGTGGATTCGGGCAGGGGATCGCCGGCCACGTCGTAGGCGGCCCCGCCGATGGGGGCCTCCTCCAGCTCGAGGGCGATCCCGTCGCTGGCCAGCGCCTTCATCACTTTCACCGCCTGGGCAACGATCTCGGGACCGATGCCGTCACCGGGGAGGACTGCGATCTTCATGTTCGGTTCCTGTGCAAGCCTAAGGGTGGACACACCAGGGATGCGGAAGCATCACGCCGCCCGCCTCACGTGGTGAACAGCCATGGCGCCTCTTTCCTGCGCCGCTCCTCGTAGGCCCTGATCTTGTCCACGTGGCGCAGCGTCAGGCCGATGTCGTCCAGGCCGTTGAGCAGACAATATTTGCGGAATTCGTCCACCTCGAAGCGAAAGACCTGGCCATTCGGCGTGGTGACCGTCTGGGCCGCGAGGTCGATGTCCAGGCGATAGCCCACGGTGGCCTCGGTCTCCCGGAACAGCTGGTCCACGATGGCCGCATCCAGCACGATGGGCAAAAGGCCGTTCTTGAAGCAGTTGTTGTAGAAGATGTCGGCGAAACTGGGCGCGATGATGGCGCGGAAGCCATAGTCCAGCAGCGCCCACGGCGCATGCTCCCGGCTCGAGCCACAGCCGAAGTTCTCCCGTGCCAGCAGGATCTGCGCCCCCTGGTAGCGCGGCTGGTTGAGCACGAAATCCGGATTGAGCGGCCGCTTGGCATTGTCCATGCCCGGCTCGCCGTGATCGAGATAGCGCCACTCGTCGAACAGGTTCGGCCCGAAGCCCGTGCGCTTGATCGACTTCAGGAACTGCTTGGGAATGATGGCGTCGGTATCGACGTTGGCACGGTCCAGGGGCGCGACCAGGCCGTTCAGGCGGGTGAAGGGTTCCACTATTTGGCCGCCTTCTCGATGACCTCGCCGCCTTTCTTGATGTCCTTGCCCATCCCCTCGATGGTATTGCAGGCGGCAAGGCTTGCCACGGCGAGGATCAGAAGCAGCGCATTCAGTCTTTTCATCGCAGGTTTCTCCTTTCTCACTGGCTCAGGCGGCGCTGCGCGAGGGCTCCGTGAACGTGCGCACGTCCACGAAGTGGCCGGCGATCGCTGCTGCCGCCGCCATGGCCGGACTCACCAGATGGGTGCGGCCGCCAGGCCCCTGGCGGCCTTCGAAGTTGCGGTTGGAGGTGGAGGCGCAGCGCTCCCCGGGCTCCAGCCGGTCGGCATTCATGGCCAGGCACATGGAGCAGCCCGGTTCCCGCCACTCGAAGCCCGCATCGAGGAAGATGCGATCCAGCCCCTCCTGTTCGGCCTGCCGCTTCACCAGGCCCGAGCCGGGCACCACCATCGCCAGCTTCACGTTGCCCGCCACGCGGCGGCCACGCACCACGGCGGCCGCGGCGCGCAGATCCTCGATGCGCGAGTTGGTGCAGGAGCCGATGAACACCTTGTCGATGGCAATGGACGTGATCGGGGTGTTGGGCGCAAGCCCCATGTAGGCGAGTGCCCGTTCCATGCCGGCGCGTTTCACCGGGTCCGGTTCCTGTGCCGGGTCCGGGACCACGCCGTCGATGGTGGTCACCATTTCCGGTGACGTCCCCCAGGTCACGTGGGGCTTGATGGCGCTGCCGTCCAGTTCCACCACCTTGTCGAAACGGGCGTCGGGGTCGCTCACCAGGGTCCGCCAATAGGCCACCGCCTGCTCCCACAGTTCGCCCTTGGGCGCGAAGGGCCGGCCACGGAAATACTCGATGGTCTTGTCGTCCACCGCGACCATGCCGGCGCGCGCGCCCGCCTCGATGGCCATGTTGCAGATGGTCATGCGGCCTTCCATGGACAGGTCGCGGATGGTGCTGCCCGCGAACTCGATGGCGTAGCCGGTGCCGCCGGCCGTGCCGATCTTGCCGATGATGGCCAGGATCACGTCCTTGGCGGTGACGCCGGGGCCCAGCTTGCCCTCGACCCTGACCAGCATGGACTTGGATTTCTTCTGCAGCAGGCACTGGGTCGCCAGCACGTGCTCCACTTCCGAGGTGCCGATGCCGTGGGCCAGGGCGGCGAACGCCCCGTGGGTGCTGGTATGGGAATCCCCACAGACCACGGTCATGCCCGGCAGGGTCGCGCCCTCCTCCGGGCCCACCACGTGGACGATGCCCTGGCGCACGTCGTTCATCTTGAACTCGGTGATGCCGAAGAACTCGCAGTTCTTGTCCAGGGTCTCCACCTGCAGCGCGGACACCGGGTCGCTGATGCCCTCCCCGCGGCGGGTGGTGGGAACGTTGTGATCCGCGACCGCCAGATTGGCCTCGACGCGCCACGGCTTGCGATGGTTGATGCGCAGGCCCTCGAAGGCCTGGGGGCTGGTGACCTCGTGCAGCAGATGCCGGTCGATGTAGAGCAGCGTGGTGCCATCCTCCTCCACATGCACCACGTGCGCGTCCCACAATTTGTCGTAGAGGGTCTGACCGGCCATGATCCACCAAAGCTGAGGAAAAACGCCAATTATACGCAAGCCCGGCACGCCTTGGCAGCCGGCCGGGCTCAGCCCTGATGGCGCTGGCGGCGGGTCTCGAACAGGCAGATGCCGGCTGCCACCGACACGTTGAGGCTTTCCACGGTCCCGAACATGGGGATGCGGACCAGCTCGTCGCAGGTCTCACGGGTCAGGCGCCGCAGTCCCTCCCCTTCCGCGCCCAGCACCCAGGCCAGGGGGCCATTCAGCCGGACCCCGAACAGGTCCGCCTCCGCCTCGCCGGTCGCGCCCACCACCCAGACACCCGCGTCCTTGAGCTGGCGCAGGGTGCGCGCCAGGTTGGTCACGGCGATGAAGGGCACGGTCTCCGCGGCCCCGGAGGCCACCTTGCGCACCGTCGCGGTGAGCCCGACGGCCCGGTCCTTGGGGGCGATCACGCCATGGGCGCCCATGGCATCGGCCACCCGCAGACAAGCCCCCAGGTTGTGGGGATCCTGGACACCATCCAGCACCAGCAGCAGGGCCGGCTCGCTCAGGTTCGCCAGGACTTCGTCCAGATCCACCGGCAACCGGACCGGCTCGACCCGGGCCACCACGCCCTGGTGCCGCTCGGAGCCGATCAGGCCGTCGAGGCGCGCCCGATCGGTCAGGATCACGCGCACCCCGGCCGCCTGGGCCGTGCGCAGCAGGTCCTGGGCGCGCCGGTCGTGCCGCTCCTGGTGCAGATAGATCTCACGGATGGTGCCGGGACTGGCCCGCAGGCGGCTCATCACCGCATGGAAGCCATAGATCAGCGAGGTCTCGCTCATCGGCGGCGCCGTCCCCGGCTCCTGCCGCCATGGGCCTGGCCGGCCTCGCCCGCCCCCTGGGATTCCCGGCGGGAGCGCCCGCCCCGCTCGCGCCCGCCCG
>JBBINK010000137.1:0-6723 GCA_037443925.1 Betaproteobacteria bacterium | reverse complement strand
GCCTTCCGGCGTCAGGCGCAGCCGCTCGTCCAGGAACCAGCGGATCACCTGGGGGAACAGCCGGTGTTCCTGCTCCAGCACCCGCGCGGCCAGGGTGTCGGGCGTATCGTCCTGCCGCACCGGCACGGCGGCCTGGGCGATGATGGGGCCGTGATCCACCGTGGGCGTCACGAAGTGCACGGTGCAGCCATGAATCCTCACGCCCGCCTCCAGCGCCCGCCGGTGGGTGTCGAGGCCGGGAAAGGACGGCAGCAGCGAAGGATGGATGTTGATCATGCGGCCCTGGTAATGGCGCACGAAGCCTTCCGTCAGCACCCGCATGAAGCCGGCCAGCACCACCAGGTCCGGCTGGTGGGCGTCGATCGCCTCGCGCAGCAGGGCATCGAAGTCCTCGCGGCGGGCGTGGCCCCGGTGGTCCACCACCTGGGTGGGGATGCCCCGCTGACGGGCGAAGTCCAGGCCGGCCGCGCCGGGGTTGTTGCTGATCACCGCCGCAAGCCGCGCGGGCAGGCCCGCTTCGACGATGGCCCGCAGGTTGCTGCCGCGGCCCGAGATGAGGATGACGATGGACTTCACCGCGGGGGATTCACTGGATGAGGGTCTGGGGCTGGCCGGGCTGGCGCGGCTCGATGCGGCCCAGGGGGAAGACGGTCTCACCGGCCTGCTCCAGCAGCCGCATCGCCGCCGGGGCGTCCTCGGCGGCGACGACCACCACCATGCCGATGCCGCAATTGAAGGTGCGGTACATCTCCCGCTCGTCCACGTTGCCCGCCGACTGCAGCCAGCGGAACACCGGCGGCATGTCCCATGCCCCCTTGTCGAGGACCGCCGCGAGATCCTCGGCCAGGATGCGGGGAACGTTCTCCAGCAGCCCGCCACCGGTGATGTGGGCCATGCCCTTGACGCGCACGGCATTCATCAGGGCGAGCAGAGGCTTGACGTAGATGCGCGTCGGGGTGAGCAGCACCTCCCCGAGGCTGCGGCCGTGGAAGTCTGCGGATAGATCCGCGCCGGTGAGCTCCAGGATCTTGCGGATCAGGGAATAGCCATTGGAATGCGGGCCGCTCGAGGCCAGCCCCAGCACGGCGTCGCCGGCGGCGATGTCGCGCCCGGTGACGATGCGGCTTTTTTCCACCACGCCCACCGCAAAGCCGGCCAGGTCGTATTCCCCCGGGGCGTACATGCCGGGCATCTCCGCGGTCTCGCCGCCGATCAGGGCGCAGCCCGCGAGCTCGCAGCCGTGGGCGATGCCCCTGACCACGTCGGTGGCGGTGGCGACATCCAGCTTGCCGCAGGCGAAGTAGTCCAGAAAGAACAGCGGCTCCGCACCCTGCACCAGGATGTCGTTCACGCTCATCGCCACCAGGTCGATGCCGATGGTGTCATGGCGGCCCAGCTCGAAGGCCAGCTTGAGTTTGGTGCCCACGCCATCGGTGCCGGACACCAGGACCGGTTCCCGATACCTGCCCGAAAGCTCGAACAAGGCCCCGAAGCCGCCGATGCCACCCAGCACCTCGGGACGCATCGTCCTTCTGGCCAGGGGCTTGATGTTTTCCACCAGGGCGTCCCCGGCATCGATGTCCACGCCGGCGTCGCGGTAGCTCAGGGAGCGGGAAGGATCGAGGGGATTCAAGTTGAGTTCTCGCTGGCTGATCGTTTAAAGTGGGCGCTCCTCCAGGTCGTCCGGGGGCGCTTCGGCGCCAACCGCCGGCTTCGGAGGCAAGCGCATTTTACCGCAAAAGCCCCCCGACCCTCAGCCATGAAGCAGCTCCTGCTCGAGCTCAGTCCCCCGCCTTCGCCCACGCTGGACAACTTCGTGGCCGGCCCCAATGGCGAAACCCTGGCGGCCGTGCGGGCGATGCTCGACGGCAGCGCCGGCGAGCGTTTCCTCTACCTGTGGGGCGGGCGCGGCTGTGGCAAGAGCCACCTGGCGGCGGGCTTCGTGGCCGCCTGCGCGGAGCGGGGGCTGCGGGTGGAGAAGGTGGCTGGCGGACGCCAGCCCCTGGATGCGGCCGAACTCGCCACCCGGGACGCCGTGGTGGTGGATGACGTGGCTGCGCTGCCGGAGTCCGACCAGGTGGCGCTGTTCGATCTGATCAACCGCCTGCGCGAAGGCAGCGGCCTGTTGCTGGCGACCGGCCCGGTCGCGCCCATGCATCTGCGCCTGCGCCCCGAGCTGGCCACGCGGCTGTCCCAGGGGCTGGTGTATCAGGTGCGCTGTCTGTCCGACGCGGACAAGCAGCGGGCCTTGCAGACCCGCGCATGGCAGCGGGGCTTCACCCTCGGCGCGGACGTGGCGGCCTACCTGCTGCGCACCTGGCGGCGCGACCTGCCCTCCCTGATGGCGGTCCTGGACGCCCTGGACCGCTATTCATTGGAGGTGAAACGGCCCATCACGCTGCCCCTGGTGCGGGACGTGCTGAGCCGGCTGGTTTCGGACGGCTGAGGCCGCGGCCCGCGCCGCGTGTTCAGGACTTGCCGGAGGCGGCTTCCTCGGCGGCGATTTCCGCCCGGACCCGATCCATGTCCAGGGCCTGGGCGCCCTGCACGATCTGCTCCAGGGCCTGGCCGGGCAGCGCGCCCGCCTGGGAGAAGATGATGATCTGCTCGCGGAACACCATCAGCGTGGGGATGGAGCGGATCTGGAAATAGGCCGCGAGTTCCTGCTCCTCTTCGGTGTTCACCTTGGCGAACACCACGTCCGGATACTTGTCGGACACCGCCTCGTAGGTCGGCGCGAAGGATTTGCACGGCCCGCACCACGGGGCCCAGAAATCCACGATCACCAGATCGTTGTTGAGGACGGTTTGCTCGAAGTTGTCTTTGGTGAGTTCCACGGTCGCCATGGGCATGCCTCCGGGTGGTCTGACAGGGGGAAGGGCACCCCGAAAAACCAGCTGCGCGACCCGATGGCTGCGTTGGACGGTGCTCGCCGCCTGGCCTGAGGCGCCGTTGTGTCGCGGTCGCTGCGCTCCGTGCAGCGTGCACTCGGGCCGCTCGCGGCGGTTTTTCGGGGTGCCCGGAAGTTTGCGGGGGACGGGGAAGGCATGCCTTCGCGGCCAATCGCCGACGCAATGACGGGCATTATACGGACAAGCCGGTTTGCTGGCGACCCGGCGCGGCTGCGATGGCGTGCTTGCGCCAGTACTTGCCGAAGAGGTCTTCCATGTCGGCGCCGCGGCGGGGGATGGGCCACACCACCCGGGTGATGTTGAGATAGTGGCGGTAGGTGACGTTTTCCGAGAGAAGGTTGCCACCCCAGGTGCCACAGCCCAGGGACAGGGAGAATGGCAGGCCGTTTTCCAGGCTGCCGCCGTTGGCATGGCACATGGCCTGGTTGAGGATGACGCGGGTCGCCGCCACCGATTCCGCGAGGCGGAGCGCCGCGGCCCCGCTGCGGCTGAACAGGCCCACGGCATGACCCGCGCCCTGGTAGGCATACAGGCGCGCCACCCGGTCGATGGCGGCGTCCATGTCGGGCACGCGGTAGATGGTCAGCACCGGGCACAGCTTCTCGCCGGAAAAGGGGTGGGCCGGGCCGATTCCGGTCTCTTCCACCAGGAGGAAGCGGGCGCTGGCGAGGGCCTTGCGGTCGAGTCCGGCGCGGGCGGCGATTTCGGGGGCGCTGCGCCCCACCAGTTGGCGGGACAACTGCCCGTCCTGCCACAGGACGGCGGCCAGGCGCCGTTTCTCCTCCTCGTCGAGCAGCGAGCCACCGGCGGCGCACAGGGCCTGAAGCAGGCCGGCATAGACGCGCTCCAGAACCACCAGGTGGTTCTCGGAGGAACAGCTGGTGGCGTTGTCGAAGGTCTTGGAGGCGGCGATCTTGCGGGCAGCATCCGCGATGTCGGCATCGGCATCGACGATGACCGCCACGTTGCCCCGGCCTACGCCGATCGCCGGCGTGCCGCTGGCAAGGGCGGCGCGCACGTTGTTCTGGGAGCCGGTGGCCACGATCAGATCCGCCTGCGCCATGAGCGCCTGGGTGAGGGCCTTCGACACCGGGGTGGGCAGCATCTGGACCAGATCCCGTGGCGCCCCTACCCGCTCGAGCTCGGCCCGGATGAAGGCGATGGCCAGCGCACAGCTCGACGCGCCCTTGGGCGAGGGCGAGACGATCACGGCATTGCGCCCCTTCAGGGCATTCATCACCTTGTTGGCCACGGCGGCCACGGGATGGGTCGAGGGCGTGATCGCCGCCACCACGCCCACCGGGCGGGCGATTTCCACGATGCCGCGCTCGGGGTGCTCGGCGATGATGCCCACGCTCTTCGCGCCGCGGAGATCGCGCAGTAGGCCGAGGGTCTTGCGGAGGTTCTTTTCCATCTTGTCCTCCACCCGTCCCATGCCCGTATCCCGCACCGCGATTTCCGCGAGCTGCCGGTTGTGATCGGGTTCGACGATGGCCCACGCCGCAGCGGTGACCACTTCGTCCACGGCGTCCTGGTCGTAGCCGGCGTAGATGGCCTGCGCCGCCCTCGCCCGTGCCACCCGCTCGGTCACCGCCGCGGCATCGCCCGCCGCGGCGAATGGCTGCCTGTGCTGCATGAACGGCCTCCTCCGGGAATCCTGGTAGGGGGCATGATAGCGCGGAGCCGGCGCGCCGTTATGCGATGGGCATTATTTTTCCGTCATCAAAGCTGGGCGGCTGCGGCCTCGATGCCGTCCCCGTCTTCCTGCTGCTGCAGGGCCCACATGTGGGCGTACAGGCCGTTGCGCTCCAGAAGCTCCCGGTGCGTGCCGGATTCCACGATCCGGCCATGGTCCATGACCAGGATGCGATCGGCGTCGACGACCGTGGACAGGCGGTGGGCGATCACCAGGGTGGTGCGGTTTTTCGCGATGCGCCTGAGCTCCGCCTGGATCGCCTTCTCGGATTTGGAGTCGAGTGCCGAGGTGGCTTCGTCGAAGATGAGGATCTTCGGGTTCTTGAGGATCGCCCGCGCGATGGCGACGCGCTGCTTCTCGCCGCCGGACAGCTTCAGCCCCCGCTCGCCCACCAGGGTGTCGTATCGGTCAGGGAGGGACTCGATGAACTCGTGGATGTGGGCCGCGCGGGCTGCCGCGATGATCTCCTCGCGGCTGGCGTCGGGGCGGCCGTAGGCGATGTTGTAGTAGATGGTGTCGTTGAACAGGACGGTGTCCTGGGGAACGATGCCGATGGCGGCACGCAGGCTCTTCTGGGTGACGTCGCGGATGTCCTGGCCGTCGATCAGGATGCGCCCGCCGGTGACGTCGTAGAAGCGGAACAGCAGGCGCGACAGCGTGGACTTGCCCGCGCCGCTGTGGCCCACCACGGCCACGGTCTTCCCCGGGGGCACCTCGAAGCTGACATCGAACAGGATCTGGCGCTTGGGATCGTAGGAGAAATCCACGTGCTCGAAGCGGATCTCGCCGGCGCTCACCTTGAGGTCCGGCGCGCCGGGCTTGTCCTTCACCTCCGCGTTGACCTCGAGCAGGCTGAACATCTTCTCCATGTCGGCCAGGGAATGCTTGATCTCGCGGTACACGAAGCCGAGGAAATGGAGCGGCAGGTAGATCTGGATCATGTAGGCGTTGACCAGCACCAGATCGCCCAGGGTCATGGTGCCGGCCACCACGCCGTCCGCCGCGAGGAACATCAGGATCGTGACGCCGATGGCGATGATGAAGCTCTGCCCGGCATTGAGTGCCGCCAGCGAGGTCTGGTTGCGCACCGCCGCCTTCTCCCAGACCTGGAGGCTTTCATCGTAGCGCCGGGTTTCGAACTGCTCGTTGCTGAAATACTTCACCGTCTCGTAGTTGAGCAGGCTGTCGATGGCGCGGGTGTTGGCCTTGGAATCCATGTCGTTCATGGTGCGCCTGAACACCATGCGCCATTCCGTGACGAACAGCGTGAACACCACGTACACCACCAGGGTGGCAAAGGTGACCAGGGCGAAGCGGATGTCGTAGTTGGCGAGCAGGATCGCGGCCACCAGCCCGATCTCCACCAGGGTCGGAATGATGTTGAACAGCATGAAATTGAGCAGGAAGCCGATGCCCCGCGTGCCCCGCTCGATGTCGCGGGAAACGCCGCCGGTCTGCCGCTCCAGGTGGAAGCGCAGGGAAAGCGCGTGCAGATGTCCGAACACCTGCAGCGCCACTCGCCGGATGGCCCGCTGGGTGACCTTGGCGAACACCGCATCCCTGAGCTCGCCGAACAGGGTGCTGGCGAAACGCAGCGCGCCGTAGGCGAGCAGCAGGGTGACCGGCAGCACGATCTCGGCCCGGGGCTTGTCCAGGGCATCCACGATGTGCTTGAGCGCCAGGGGCACGGCGACGTTGGCCACCTTGGCCGCCAGCAGCAGACCCAGGGCCAGGGCGACCCGTCCACGGAATTCCCACAGGTAGGGAAGGAGGGTCCGGATGGTCTTCCAGTCGTTGCGGTTCTTGGGAGCCGGGCCGTAATGCTGAATGCGCATGTGTCGAAATTTTGTCTGCTTGTGCCGTAGAACGTCGGCGGGAGGGGACGCCGCAGGCGGCCGGACACCTTAGCACGTGGCCGTTTTCCGAGTCCAGGCGAGGGTTTTCATGGGTGGCGCCGCCATCGGCGTCCCTGGGGCGTCTGTGGGGCGTCAATGGAATGATTCTTGCTTTATCATGCGGTTAAAGTTCCTCGTTTCGCCGCCGATACCGGTCAGGGCGCGCGAGGTGCCGGAGGGGTGGCATGGGCGCCGTTCCGTGCTCCGGGGGTTCCCTACG
>JBBINK010000136.1:5751-6804 GCA_037443925.1 Betaproteobacteria bacterium | reverse complement strand
CGCACGCCCCAGGTGATGGATCGCGTGCTGTGGGAAAAATCCGGGCACTGGGAGAACTACCGGGATCACATGTTCACGACCCACGCGGAAAACCGCGATTACGCGGTCAAGCCCATGAACTGTCCCGGGCACATCCAGATCTTCAACCAGGGCATCAAGAGCTACCGGGATCTGCCCCTGCGCCTGGCCGAGTTCGGTGCCTGCCATCGCAACGAGCCGTCGGGGGCCCTGCACGGCATCATGCGCGTGCGCGCCTTCGTCCAGGACGACGCCCACATCTTCTGCACCGAGGATCAGATCCAGGACGAGGTGTCCGCCTTCATCGACCTCCTGCGCACGGTGTACCGAGATTTCGGGTTCGAGGACGTGCTGGTCAAGCTCTCCACCCGTCCTGACAAGCGGGTGGGCTCGGACGAGACCTGGGACAAGGCGGAAGCCGCCCTCGAGTCGTCCCTGCGCGCCAAGGGGCTCGACTTCGAACTGCAGCCGGGGGAGGGGGCGTTCTACGGGCCGAAGATCGAGTTCGCCCTCAAGGACTGCCTGGGGCGGGTCTGGCAGTGCGGCACGATCCAGCTGGATTTCGCCCTGCCCGAGCGCCTGGGGGCGACCTACGTCGCGGAGGACAACACCCGCAAGGTGCCCGTGATGCTGCATCGCGCCATCCTGGGTTCGCTGGAGCGCTTCATCGGCATCCTGATCGAACACCATGCCGGCGCCATGCCCCTGTGGCTGGCGCCGGTGCAGGTGGTGGTGATGAGCATCACCGATGCCCAGGCCGACTATGCGCGCCGCGTGGCGGAGCAGATGCGTGCGGCCGGCCTGCGTGTCGAGGCAGACTTGAGAAACGAGAAAATAAGCTATAAAATTCGCGAACATAGTTTGCAGAAGCTGCCCTACCAGGTCATCTGTGGTGACAAGGAAGTGCAGGCAAACCAGGTGGCCGTCCGCACCCGCAAGGGAGAGGACCTGGGCCAGATGACGGTGGCGGCGTTCATCGAGCGGCTGCGCCGGGAGATCGAGGCCAAAGGGTGACGGCTGGATTGCGCGCGGAGC
>JBBINK010000136.1:0-5736 GCA_037443925.1 Betaproteobacteria bacterium | reverse complement strand
TATGCGCCAGCGGGCTCCTCGCTTTAACTTGATTGGAGGTTTTTGCTATCGCTCAGGAAAAAGAGGCGCGGGTGAACGAAGAGATCACCGCGCCGCAGATTCGCCTCATCGGCATCGATGGCGAGCAGCTGGGGATCGTCAGCTTGCAACAGGCCTTGGCTTTGGCCGAGGAGAACGACATCGACCTCGTGGAAATCGCGCCGACCGCCCAGCCGCCGGTGTGCCGTCTCATGGATTACGGCAAGTTCAAGTACCGGGAGAGCAAGAAGCGGCACGAGGCGAAACTGAAGCAGAAGCAGATCCAGGTCAAGGAAGTGAAGTTTCGTCCGGGAACGGACGAGGGGGATTATCAGGTCAAACTGCGCAACCTGATACGTTTCCTGCAGGATGGCGACAAAACCAAAATCACGCTGCGGTTCCGCGGCCGGGAGGTGACCCACCAGGACCTCGGTCTGAGGTTGCTCAAGCGGATCGAGTCCGATCTGGCCGAATACGGCCAGGTGGAGCAGTTCCCCAAGCTGGAAGGGCGGCAGATGGTGATGGTGGTGGCGCCGTTGAAGAAGCACAAGCCGGACAAGGCCGAGAAAAAGGAAGCGGCCCCCAAAGGGGCGTAGCGTCTGCCTGCGGCTTGTTTTGATGAATCGACCCCCTGCGCGAGCGGGCGTGGTCAGGGAAGCAGGGGTGGTTCCCCGGTCTTCCTTCGGAATGCGGAGTATCGAAGATGCCCAAGATGAAAACCAAGAGCGGCGCGGCCAAGCGTTTCAAGGCGCTGGGCAGTGGCGCCGTCAAGCGGACGCATGCCAACCTGCGTCACATCCTCACCAAGAAGACCACCAAGCGCAAGCGCAACCTGCGTGGAATGACGGTCGTCGATGCGAGCGATGTCCGCCGCATTCGCGCCATGATGCCCTACGTGTAAAGGAGAACGGACATGCCTCGCGTCAAACGTGGTGTGACCGCACGCGCGCGTCACAAGAAAGTGCTGGATCAGGCCAAGGGCTATCGCGGCCGCCGGAAGAACGTCTACCGCGTCGCCAAGGAAGCGGTGATGAAGGCAGGGCAATATGCCTACCGTGACCGCCGGCAGCGCAAACGCCAGTTCCGTGCCCTGTGGATCGCCCGCATCAATGCGGGTGCGCGGGAGTTCGGCCTGACCTACAGCCGCTTCATGAACGGGCTGAAGAAGGCCGCCATCGAGATCGATCGCAAGGTCCTGGCCGATCTCGCCGTGTTCGACAAGCCTGCTTTCGGCCAGCTGGCGGAGCGGGCCAAGGCCAGCCTCGCGGCCTGATCGCGCCGTCTGCTGGGGCGATCGCCCCTGGCCAGGGCAGCCGTGACCAGGGGCCTTCAAGCAGCAAGCACGAAAAGGGGGCGGTGACGCCTCCTTTTCCGTTTCCGGGGTAGATATGTCCATCGACAAGCTAGACGCCATCGTCCGGGAAGCCCTCGATACGCTCTCCCGCATCGAATCGGCCGCGGAGCTGGAGCAGGTCAAGGCTCGCTGGCTGGGCAAGGCCGGCCAGCTCACCGAGCTGATGAAGACCCTGGGCAGCCTGACGGCGGAGGAGCGGCCGCGTGTCGGTGCCCGGATCAACGCCGCCAAGGAGCAGGTGGAGAAGGCGCTGCAGGCCCGCAGGGAAGCCCTCCGCGCCAAGGCGCTGGAGGAGCAGCTCGCCCAGGAATCCCTGGACGTGACCCTGCCCGGTCGCGGACGGGGACGGGGCAGCCTGCATCCCGTCACGCGCACCCTGGCGCGCATCGAGCAGCTGTTCCACTCCATTGGCTTCGAGATCGCGGACGGCCCGGAGATCGAGACCGATTTCTACAATTTCACCGCCCTCAACATCCCGGAGAACCATCCGGCGCGCGCCATGCACGACACCTTCTACGTGGACGGGGAGCACGTGCTGCGCACCCACACCTCGCCGGTGCAGATCCACTACATGCAGAGCCACCGGCCGCCGATCAAGATCGTGGCGCCCGGGCGCGTCTATCGCGTGGATTCCGATGCCACCCATTCCCCCATGTTCCACCAGGTCGAAGGGCTGTGGGTGGATGAGGCGGTGAGCTTCGCGCACCTGAAGGGGGTGGTCCAGGATTTTCTCCAGCGGTTCCTCGAGCGGGAGGATCTGCGGGTGCGTTTCCGGCCCTCCTTCTTTCCCTTCACCGAGCCTTCCGCGGAGATCGACATGAGCTGGAACGACGGCTGGCTGGAGATCGGCGGGTGCGGCATGGTGCATCCCAACGTGCTCAGGCATGGTGACATCGACAGCGAGCGCTACACCGGCTTCGCCTTCGGCCTGGGCGTGGAGCGTCTGGCCATGCTGCGCTACGGCGTGGATGACCTGCGGCTCTTTTTCGAAAACGATCTGCGCTTCCTCAAGCAGTTTTCATAGCCATGAAATTCTCCGAACACTGGCTGCGCACCTACGTCAACCCGCCCCTGTCCAGCGACGAACTGGCCCACCTGCTCACCATGGCAGGGCTGGAGGTCGAGGCGTTCGAGCCCGTGGCGCCTGCCTTCTCCGGCGTGGTCGTGGCCGAAGTGAAAGCGGTGGCCAAGCACCCCAACGCGGACCGGCTGAAGTTGTGTCAGGTGGACGTGGGCGAGGCGCAGCCCTTGCAGATCGTCTGCGGCGCGCCCAACGTCGCGGCCGGGCAGCGGGTGCCCTGCGCCCGGGTGGGGGCGGTGCTGCCCGGCCTGACCATCCGCAAGGCCACCGTGCGGGGCATCGATTCCTTCGGCATGCTCTGTTCGGCCAAGGAGCTCGGCCTGGCCGACGAGGCCGCGGGGCTGCTCGTGCTGCCGCCGGAGGCGCCCGTGGGCATGGATGTGCGCGCCTATCTGGATCTGGACGACCGCATCTTCACGCTCAAGCTCACTCCCAACCGCAGCGACTGTCTCAGTGTGACCGGCATCGCGCGGGACGTGGCCGCCATGACCGGCAGCCCCCTCACCGTGCCCCCCTTGCCCACGGTGGCGCCCCACCACCCGGAGACGGTGACCGTGAGCGTGGCCGTGCCCGAGGCCTGCCCGCGCTATTGCGGACGCCTGATCCGGGGTGTGGACCCCGGTGCCCGCACGCCGGAATGGATGCAGCGCCGGCTGCTGCGCAGCGGACTGCGGCCGATCCACCCCCTGGTGGACATCACCAACTACGTGCTGCTGGAGCGCGGCCAACCCATGCACGCCTTCGACCACGGCAAGCTCGTGGGCGGCCTCGCCGTGCGCTTGGCCGAGGCGGGGGAGCGTCTGGAGCTGCTCAATGGCCAGACGGTGGATCTGGAGCCCGACATGCTGGTCATCGCCGACGGCGCGCGTCCCGTGGCCCTTGCGGGCATCATGGGCGGAGCGGAGACGGCGGTCGGTGAGGCCACCCGTGACGTCTTCCTCGAGGCGGCCTTTTTCGCGCCGGCGGCCGTGGCGGGCCGTGGCCGGCGGCTGGGTCTGGCCACCGACGCCTCCTTCCGTTTCGAGCGGGGCGTCGATTTCGGGGCAACCCGCGCCTGTCTGGAATACGCCACGCAGCTGGTGCTGGACATCTGCGGCGGGCAGCCGGGGCCGGTGACGGAAGTGACCGGCCCCTTGCCGGCGCGGCCACCCATCCGCCTGCGGCCGTCGCGGGTGCGGCGGGTCTCGGGCCTGGACCTGGAGGCGGAGCCCATGGTGGAACGCCTCGCCCGCCTGGGGCTGGAGGTGCGTCCGGCGGGCCCCGACACGCTGGAGGTGGTGCCCCCCAGCTACCGCTTCGATCTGGCCATCGAGGAAGATCTGATCGAGGAAATCGTGCGACTCTCCGGCTACGAAAACCTGCCGGCACGGCTGCCCCAGGCGCGTCTGGCCATGCTGCCGGCACCCGAGGCCCGCCGGCCGGAACACGCCCTGCGGGAGAGCCTGGCGGCGCTGGACTACCACGAGGTGGTCACCTACGGCTTCGTGGACGCCCAGTGGGAGGCCGATCTGGGGCAGGGCGAGCCCGTTGCCCTGCTCAATCCCATCGCCTCCCAGATGGGCGTGATGCGTACCACCCTGTGGGGTGGGCTGTTGGACTGCCTGCGCTTCAATCTCAATCGCAAGCAGTCACGGGTGCGTCTGTTCGAGCTGGGGCGGACCTTCCACCGGGCCGGCGAGGGCTTCGATCAACCCCTGCGCCTGGGTGGACTGGCCTTCGGGCCCGCGGCTCCGGAGCAATGGGGCGAGCCTGCCCGCCCCGTGGATTTCTTCGACGTCAAGGGCGACCTGGAAAGGCTGTTCCCATCGCCCGAGACGCTCGTGTTCCGCCGGGCGGGCCATCCGGCCCTCCATCCCGGCCGCAGCGCGGAAATCCTCTATCAGGGCCGCCCGGTGGGCTGGCTGGGCAGCCTGCATCCCCGCTGGGTGCAGAAATACGAGCTCACGGCCGCCCCGGTGCTGTTCGAACTGCTGGCCGCCCCCCTGCTGGAGCGGCCGCTGCCCCGCTACCAGGAGGTGTCGAAGTTCCCGCCGGTGCGGCGCGATCTGGCGGTCGTCGTGGACGAAAAAGTGGAGGCCGGCGCGCTCCTGGCGGCATGCCGGGAGGCGGCGCCGGAACAGGTCACGGAGATCGCGATGTTCGACCTGTACCAAGGCAAAGGTATTGATTCTGGAAAGAAAAGTCTTGCGTTCAGGATACTGTTGCAGGATACTCGAAAGACCTTGACCGACCCGGAAGTGGACGCGGTCATCGCCCGCCTGACCCAGGTTCTGGCCGAGCGGTTCGGGGCCACCTTGAGGCAGTAGGCGGGTATCGCGAGGGAGCCCTATGACTCTAACAAAAGCCGAACTGGCAGACATGATTTTCGAGAAGGTCGGGCTGAACAAGCGTGAGGCCAAGGACATGGTGGAGTCGTTCTTCGAGGAAGTGCGCATGGCCCTGGAGTCCGGCGAGAGCGTGAAGCTGTCCGGTTTCGGCAACTTCCAGCTGCGCGACAAGCCGGAGCGGCCCGGGCGCAACCCCAAGACCGGCGCCGAGATTCCCATCACCGCCCGACGCGTGGTGACCTTCCACGCCAGCCAGAAGCTCAAGTCCCTGGTGGAGGAGTCCTACGCGAAGCAACAGCAGCAGCGGCAGGCCCAGGCCGGGCTGCAGCCCGAGGCCCAGGCCGATCCCCAGCCGGCGGGCGAAGGCTAGCCGGGTGGCGCACCCGGCCGCGGCCCGCCGCGATCCCTGACCCGTTCCCTTTGCGTTTCCTCGCCGGCCCATGCAGAACACCAAGACCGATGCCCTGCCGCCGATCCCGGCCAAGCGCTACTTCACCATCGGCGAAGTGAGCGAGCTGTGTGGCGTCAAGCCCCACGTGCTGCGCTACTGGGAGCAGGAATTCACGCAGCTCAAGCCGGTCAAGCGGCGCGGCAACCGGCGCTACTACCAGCACCATGAGGTGTTGCTCATCCGGCGCATCCGCGAGCTGCTCTACGAGCAGGGCTTCACCATCAGCGGCGCGCGCAACCGGCTGGAAGCCGGCTTGCTGGACGAGACCCCCGCGGCGGAACGCAACGCCAACGGCTCGGCGCAAACCCCCTGTGCGGAGCTTGCCGAGATCCGCCGTGAAATCCAGGACGTGTTGCGGCTGCTCGAGACGTGAGCCGCCACGTGTTGGCTCGCGCGAAACCTTTCCGTTATAATGCGGGCCTTCGGGGCGTAGCGCAGCCTGGTAGCGTACCTGCATGGGGTGCAGGTGGTCGGAGGTTCAAATCCTCTCGCCCCGACCAGATTC
>JBBINK010000135.1:5882-6822 GCA_037443925.1 Betaproteobacteria bacterium | reverse complement strand
GCCGGTGCGCGTGAAGACCCGCCACTGCGCCTGGGGAATGCGGCTTTGGTCGCCCACGGCCAGGGCGATCAACACGCCTTTGTAGGGCCGGTCGGCGAGCACGGCGCCCATGCGGCGGGCGATGGCGTCGCGCGCACGCCCGATGACCCAAGCCGGGCGCAGCACAAGACTGTCGAGGCGGAAATTCTCCGGGTCCTGACGGATGTAGCCGGTGGCCCCCACGCCCTGTTCCAGCAGATGGTATTCGTAGTCGAAGCCGTGGGGATTGACCGTGCCGTGGGGTCGCTTGAGCCGCACCAGGAAGCGCCAGCGCTCCCCCGCGCGCACCCGCGCCGGATCCAGATGGGCGCCCTCCTCCGCGTCGGCATTGCGATGGAACCAGAACAGCTGGATCCGGCCAGGCAGCCGCGCGCCGGGCGTGAGCACTTCTTCCACCTGGAACGGAAAGCGCACGCCCCGCTCGCTCGTCTGGGGCATGTCCGCCACCACGCCCGAGATGCGCACGTCCCGGCCTTCCCACGCGGCGGGCAGCGTCTCGTCGAGGCGCAGGGCGGCACGCCAGGCGGCATAGTGAAAGCCGGCGGCGAAGGCCGCGATCAGGATCAGCGCCAGCCCCGCCCGGGGGTGGCGCGGCCGCAGCAGCCAGCCGGCCAGGGCGGCAGCCGCGACGAAGACGGCCTGGGCCGGGTCCGGCAAGGCGGCCTGCTGCTGCAGCCACGCAACGCCCGCCACGAAGGCTACAATGACGCCACGCACCTGGCTCCCCCATGAAGCACTATTTCCGCAAGTACCTGCCCCAGGCCCGGACCGTGCGCGAGCACCCGGCCGTGCGCTGGCTGGCGCCCGTGTTGCACCACCCCAATCTCTGGCATCTCAACCGCCGCTCGGTGGCCGGGGGGGTGGCCGTGGGTGCCTTCACCGGCCTGATCCCGGGACCGGT
>JBBINK010000135.1:0-5866 GCA_037443925.1 Betaproteobacteria bacterium | reverse complement strand
GCCGTCCTGGCGGTGGTATTCCGGGTCAACCTGCCGGTGGCCGTGCTCACCACCCTCTACACCAACCCCTTCACCTTCGTGCCCCTCTACCTGCTCGCCTACCAGATCGGCAGCTGGGTGTACCCGCCCAATGGCGGGCAGGCCCATGCCTTTCAGTTCGACTGGCAGACGCAGAGCTGGCTCGAGGCCGTGCCGGCCTTTTTCCAGTGGGTGGCCTCCCTGGGGCCGACCCTGCTCGTGGGCGTGCTGATCCTGGGCGGCGTGCTTTCGCTCACGGGTTATTTCGCGGTGCGGGGGCTCTGGCGGGTGGGCGTCATCCTGCACTGGCGACGGCGCCGCCGGCAGAGGACTTTACCACGTCCATGACAGGCGCATCAGCCCCGGGGCAGGGAATGGCGTTTCGCGCTGGCGGTGAGGACCTGGCGGGCGTCGGTGGCCGCGCCCCTCAGTGGCGGCACTCGGCGGCGAACTGGACCTCGCCCGTCTCGTCCACGCTCTCCAGGTACACGTCATAGCCCCACAGCCGCGCCACATGCTTGAGCACCTCCGGCGTGCTCTCGCCCAGGGGGCGCCGCGCGTGCATGAAGTGGCGCAGGGTCAGGGACCGGTCGCCGTACAGGTCCACGTGCCAAACCTGGATGTTGGGCTCGCGGTTGCCCAGGTTGTACTGCTCGGCCAGGAGCTGGCGCAGGCGCTGGTAGCCGGCGTCGTCATGGATGGCGGCGACCTCGAGCTGCTCGTCCCGATCGTCGTCCACCACCGCGAACAGCTTCATCTCCCGGATCAGATGCGGTGAGAGGTACTGGGCGATGAAACTCTCGTCCTTGAAGTTGCGCATGGCGAAGTCCAGGGTCTTGCGCCAGTCGGAGCCGGCGATCTCGGGGAACCACGCCCGGTCCTCAGGCGTGGGGTTCTCGCAGATGCGCCGGATGTCCCGGAACAGGTTGAAGCCCAGGGCGTAGGGATTGATGCCGTGATAGCCGCGGGCGTAGAACGGCGGCTGATAGACGACATTGGTGTGGGACTGCAGGAACTCGAGCATGAAGCCGTCGGTGAGCCTGCCTTCCTCATACAGGTGGTTGAGCAGGGTGTAGTGCCAGAAGGTCGCCCAGCCCTCGTTCATCACCTGTGTTTGCCGCTGTGGATAGAAGTACTGGGCGATCTTGCGCACGATCCGCACGATCTCCCGCTGCCAGGGCGCGAGCCTGGGCGCGTTCTTCTCGATGAAATACAGCAGGTTCTCCTGGGGCTCGGCGGGGAACCGCTCCTCCTTCCGTTCCTTCTCGGCCGCCTCCTTGAGGGGCAGGGTGCGCCACAGCAGGTTCACCTGGGATTGCAGATAGTCCTCCCGTTCCCGCTGCCGGGCCTGCTCCTTCGCCATGGACAGGCGTGCCGGGCGTTTGTAGCGGTCCACTCCATAGTTCATCAGGGCGTGGCAGGAATCCAGGATCTCCTCCACCGCCTCCTCGCCATAGCGCTCCTCGCACTCCGCCACGAAGTTGCGGGCGAACACCAGGTAGTCGAGGATGCCCTCGGCATCGGTCCAGGTGCGGAACAGGTAGTTGCCCTTGAAGAAGGAGTTGTGGCCATAGCAGGCATGGGCGATCACCAGCGCCTGCATGGTCATGGTGTTCTCCTCCATGAGGTAAGCGATGCAGGGATTGGAGTTGATGACGATCTCGTAGGCGAGCCCCATCTGCCCGCGCCGGTAGCTCTTCTGGGTGGCCATGAACTGCTTGCCGAAGGACCAGTGGTGATAACCCACCGGCATGCCCACCGAGGAGTAGG
Source organism: Betaproteobacteria bacterium (assembly GCA_037443925.1). GTDB lineage: Bacteria > Pseudomonadota > Gammaproteobacteria > Burkholderiales > Thiobacteraceae > Thiobacter. The sequence continues at coordinate 4,078 of JBBINK010000135.1, read as the reverse complement.
CATCGATCATCTGCTCCGAGGTGATCACCTCGATCTGGTTGGGATAGGTGTCGAGGCCGTAGTGGGCCGCCACCCGGCCGATTTCCCGGTCATAGGCGCGCAGCAGGTCGAAATTCCAGTCGGATCCTTCCGAGATGGGCCTGCGTTCGATCACGGGGGTGGCCTCCTTCATGCCGTGACCTTCTTCCGGAACAGCTCGCGGAACACGGGGTAGATGTCCTCCACGCCTTCGATGCGCCGCAGAGCGAAGCGCTGGGGATGCAGCGACTGCACGTACTCGTATTCACGCCACAGGCTCTGTGGACGCTCCGCCTGGATCTCCACGTAGGCATAGTACTGCACCAGGGGCAGGATGGCATCGACCAACAGCTCGCGGCAGCGCGGCGAGTCGCCTTCCCAGTTGTCGCCATCGGAGGCCTGGGCACAGTAGATGTTCCACGTCGCGCTGGGATAGCGCTCCCGGATGATGTCACGCATCAGCTCCAGGGCGCTGGACACCACGGTGCCGCCGGTCTCCCGGGAATGGAAGAAGTCCTCCTCGTCCACCTCCATCGCCACCGTGTGGTGCCGGATGAACACCAGCTCGATGCGCTCATAGCTGCGGGTGAGAAACAGATAGAGCAGCATGAAGAAGCGCTTGGCAATGTTCTTGCGTTCCTCGTCCATGGACCCGGAGACGTCCATGATGCAGAACATCACCGCCTGGCTGGTGGGCTGGGGCTGGTCGATGCGGTGGGCGTAGCGCAGATCCCAGGTATCCAGGAAAGGCACCGCGGCCACCCGGGCGCGCAGGGCCTCGATTTCCGCGCGCAGCGCGTCGGCCTCGGGACCGTCTCCCAGGCCTTGGGCCTCCAGTTCCTCCAGCGCCGCTTCCGCCTTGTGCAGGCGTTCCCGCGGGCCGGCCGCCATGGCCAGGCGCCGGCCAATGGCCTGCTTCATGGAGCGCACCACGTGCAGGTTGGCGGGGTTGCCATGGCTGATGAATCCGGCACGCACCCGCTTCACCTCGGGCACCGCGGTGAGCTGCTTCTTCACCAGGTCTGGCAGGGCCAGATCCTCGAAGAAGTAGTCCATGAACTCTTCCTTGCTGAGTTCGAACACGAACTCGTCGAGCCCCTCGCCGTCGGGCGAGCCGCCACCGCCACCCTGACCGGCTCCCTCCTCGGGACGGTCGATGCGGTCGCCGGTGACGAATTCCCGGTTGCCGGGATGGACGATGGTGCGGCGGCCGCCGGGCCCGTGATGGAAGACGGGCTCGGACAGGTCCTTGGCGGGAATGGAAATCTTCTCGCCCCGTTCGAGATCCGCCACCTTGCGCCCGGACACCGCCTCGCTCACGGCCTTGCGGATCTGGCTCTTGAAGCGGCGCAGAAAACGCTGGCGGTTCACCGCGCTACGGTTCTTGCCGGACAGACGGCGATCGACGAAGGTGCTCACCCGCTCAACCCCTCAGGACGCCTTGCGCGCCCGCAGATACCACTCGGCCAGCAGCCGCACCTGCTTCTCCGTATAGCCCTTGGCCACCATGCGCTGGACGAATTCCTGGTGTTTCTTCTGTTCCTCGCTGGAGGCCTTGGCGTTGAAGGAGATCACCGGCAACAGGTCCTCCGTGCTGGAGAACATCCGTTTCTCGATCACCGCGCGCAGCTTCTCGTAGCTGGTCCAGGCGGGGTTCTTGCCGTGGTTGGCGGCCCGGGCGCGCAGCACGAAGTTCACGACCTCGTGGCGGAAGTCCTTGGGGTTGGCGATGCCCGCCGGCTTCTCGATCTTCTCCAGCTCGGCGTTGAGCTGGGCGCGGTCCAGCATCTCGCCCGTGTCGGGATCGCGGTATTCCTGGTCCTGGATCCACATGTCGGCATAGGTCACGTAGCGATCGAAGATGTTCTGGCCGTATTCCGAATAGGACTCCAGATAGGCGGTCTGCAGCTCCTTCTCGATGAACTCCGCGTAGCGGGGCGCGAGGTATTCCTTGATGTAGCCGATGTAGCGGCTCTCCACCTCGGGCGGAAACTGCTCCTGCTCGATCTGGTTTTCCAGCACGTAGAGCAGATGCACGGGGTTGGCGGCGACCTCCGAGTGGTCGAAGTTGAACACCTTGGACAGGATCTTGAAGGCGAACCGGGTGGAGATGCCGGTCATGCCCTCGTCCACCCCGGCGAAGTCCCGGTACTCCTGATAGCTCTTGGCCTTGGGGTCGGTATCCTTCAGGTTCTCGCCGTCATAGACCCGCATCTTGCTGTAGATGCTGGAATTCTCCGGCTCCTTGAGCCGGGTGAGCACGGAAAACTGCGCCAGCATCTGCAGGGTTCCCGGCGCGCAGGGCGCCTCGGACAGGGAACTGTTCCTGAGCAGCTTCTCGTAGATCTTCACCTCGTCCGACACGCGCAGGCAGTAGGGCACCTTGACGATGTAGATGCGGTCGAGGAAGGCCTCGTTGTTCTTGTTGTTCTTGAAGGCCTGCCATTCGCTCTCGTTGCTGTGGGCGAGGACGATCCCGTCGAAGGGAATGGCCCCGAAGCCTTCGGTGCCCTTGTAGTTGCCCTCCTGCGTGGCGGTGAGCAGCGGGTGCAGCACCTTGATCGGCGCCTTGAACATCTCCACGAACTCCAGCAGGCCCTGGTTGGCCAGGCACAGGCCGCCCGAGTAGCTGTAGGCATCGGGGTCATCCTGGGAGTACTTCTCCAGCTTGCGGATGTCCACCTTGCCCACCAGGGAGGAAATGTCCTGATTGTTCTCGTCGCCCGGTTCGGTCTTGGCGATGCCCACCTGACCCAGCACCGATGGCCAGCGCTTCACCACCCTGAACTTGGTGATGTCGCCGTTGTATTCATGCAGCCGCTTCACGGCCCAGGGCGAGAGCACCTTGTTCAGATAGCGCCTGGGGATGCCATACTCCTGCTCCAGGATATCCCCGTCCTCATCCACGGAGAACAGGGCCAGGGGCGAGTCGTTCACGGGCGAACCCTTGAGGGCGTAGAACGGCGCCCGCTCCATGAGGTGCTTCAGCTTCTCGGCGAGCGAGCTCTTGCCGCCACCGACCGGGCCCAGCAGATAGAGGATCTGCTTTTTCTCCTCCAGGCCCTGGGCCGCATGACGGAAATAGGAGACGATCTGCTCGATGGTCTCCTCCATCCCGTAGAAGTCCTTGAACGCGGGATAGATCTTGATGATCTTGTTGGAAAAGATGCGCGACAGGCGCGGATCCCTGCGGGTGTCCACCAGCTCCGGCTCGCCGATGGCCGCGAGCATGCGCTCCGAGGCCGTGGCGTAGGCCATGCGATCGTTCTTGCAGAGATTGAGATACTCGTCGAGGGAGTATTCTTCCTCCTCACGACGGAAGCGGGCGATGTACTGGTCGAACAGGCTCATGTGCTGGCACCCCCGTTGCAGAATCGACGACCCATGCTGGAATCCCTGCGGCAACGACTGGCCGCTTCGCGGGAATTCTGGCACCGATCCTTGGACCGGGCCGAACGGGATTGGTGCCATGCACCCACGCCCCCATTATCGGACAAAACGCGCGAAGCTTGATGGAAACTTTTCGGCGTGGAGTGAACGGACGGTCATCTGGCAGGCCGTCACGGCGGTGCCTTCGGCTGCTCCCCGGATCGGCCTGGTGACGGTGTCATCCCCGCGGCCGGGCGATGCCCGCCTGGCCACACCCGCGGACAGTCCGTCCGGCGATGGCACAGCCCCGCTCAAAGGGCGGAGCGTCCATGGGGCGAGCTTGTCCGGGGCGCAAGCCGCGCCCATAATCCCCCATCGACCAGCACCGAGGAACCGTTCCATGAAAGGACTGCATCTGGAAGAAGCCGCAGGCGTGGGCGAGCGTTATGCGGTGGTCTATGCGCCCGGCAAGAATCGCAAGCGCTTCCCCGAAAACTGCGTGTACCTCAAGGAAACCGCCGCGGAAGCGCGCAGCGAGGCCGATCCGGCCCAAGGGCGTTACGCCGCCGTGGTCATCGGCCCGTCCCGATCCAGCGAGGGCTTCCGCCTGTTTTACCTGAAGAGCTGGCTGGACTAGCCCGGCGTTCTCCCTGCGGGCGGCCTGCGTCTTCATTCGAGAACGATCGTTCGA
>JBBINK010000134.1:4590-6855 GCA_037443925.1 Betaproteobacteria bacterium | reverse complement strand
GATCCTCGTGCACCTGTCCCGCGGCGAATCCAACAAGGCCATCGCCCGTGCCCTGGACATCAGCCACGACACCGTGAAGCTGCACGTGCGGCACATCCTGGCCAAGCTCAATCTCTCCTCCCGCGTCGAGGCGGCGGTCTTCGCCGTCGAGCACAAGCTCACCACGCCCCGCACGGCCGAGGGCAACTGAGCGCCGGCCGCAGGCCCAAGGGGGCGGCGTCCGGGCCGTCCGTGGTACAATCGCGCCCCTTTTGTTTTTTCCGGATCGGTTCCCCCATGTGCCGCGCGCTTCGCAACATCGCCATCATCGCCCACGTCGACCACGGCAAGACCACCCTCGTGGACAAGCTGCTGCACCAGGCAGGCACCTTCGCCGCGCACCAGCACGTGGGCGAGCGGGTCATGGACAGCAATGATCTGGAACGGGAGCGGGGCATCACCATCCTGGCCAAGAACACCGCGGTGATCTACGAGGGGACGCACATCAACATCGTGGATACCCCGGGGCACGCGGATTTCGGCGGCGAAGTGGAGCGCGTGCTGGGCATGGTGGACGGCGTGCTGCTGCTGGTGGACGCGGTGGAGGGGCCCATGCCCCAGACGCGCTTCGTCACCAAGAAGGCCCTGGCCCTGGGACTCAAGCCCATCGTCGTGGTGAACAAGGTGGACCGCCCCGGCGCCCGTCCCGACTGGGTGGTGAACCAGACCTTCGAGCTGTTCGACAAGCTGGGCGCGACCGAGGAGCAGCTGGACTTTCCCGTCGTGTATGCCTCGGCCCTCAACGGCTATGCCACCACCGACCTCAGGCAACCGTCGGCCGACATGCGGCCGCTGTTCGACACGGTGCTCGCCCACGTGCAGCCGCCTGGTGGCGACCCCGAAGCGCCCCTGCAGCTGCAGATCGCGGCGCTCGACTATTCCAGCTTCGTGGGCCGCATCGGCATCGGGCGCATCGCCAACGGCCGCATCCGTTCCGGCCAGCAGGTGGCGGTGGCGGCGGGCCCCCATGGCGCCGTCAAGCACGGCCGGATCAACCAGGTGTTCGGCTTCCGTGGGCTGGAGCGCATCCCCGTGGAACAGGCCGAGGCCGGCGACATCGTGCTCGTCACCGGCATCGATGACATCGCCATCGGCGTGACCATCACCGACCGGGACGACCCGCGTCCCCTGCCCCTGTTGCAGGTGGACGAGCCGACGCTGACCATGACCTTCCAGGTGAACACCTCGCCGCTGGCCGGCACCGAGGGCAAGTTCGTGACCAGCCGCCAGATCCGCGACCGGCTGCACAGGGAGCTGTTGACCAACGTGGCCCTGCGCGTGGAGGACACGCCCGATGCGGACGTGTTCCTGGTCTCGGGACGCGGCGAGCTGCATCTGACCATCCTCCTGGAGAACATGCGGCGCGAGGGCTACGAGCTGGCCGTGGGCAAGCCCCGGGTGGTGATGAAGGAGATCGACGGCGTCAAGTGCGAGCCCTACGAGCTGCTCACGGTGGACGTGGAGGAGGCGCACCAGGGAGCGGTGATGGAAGAGCTGGGGCGGCGGCGCGGTGATCTCGTGGACATGCAGCCCGACGGCAACGGGCGCGTGCGCCTCGAATACCGCATTCCGGCCCGGGGCCTGATCGGTTTCCAGTCGGAATTCATGACCCTGACCCGCGGAACCGGCATCATGGCCCATGTCTTCGACGAATACGGGCCGGTCAAGCCGGACATCCCCGGACGGCGCAACGGCGTGCTGATCAGCCAGGAAGACGGCGAAGCCGTGGCCTATGCCCTGTGGAACCTGGAGGACCGTGGGCGCATGTTCGTGAGCCCCGGCGACAAGCTGTACGAGGGCATGATCATCGGCATCCACAGCCGGGACAACGACCTGGTGGTCAATCCCATCAAGGGCAAGAAACTCACCAACATCCGGGCCTCGGGCAGCGACGAGGCGGTGCGCCTGACGCCTCCCATCAAGCTCACCCTGGAATCGGCGGTGGAGTTCATCGACGACGACGAGCTGGTGGAGATCACCCCCCAGTCCATCCGTCTGCGCAAGCGCCACCTGCGCGAGCACGAGCGCAAACGCGCCGCCCGGGTGGAAAACGCGGCCTGAACGCGCGCGGCCTACTGCCCGTTGCGCGGCGTGCGCAACGGCGCCTCCAGCCTGGCCATGGCGGACAGCAACTGGGCCGTCCGTTTGGCCACCCGGGATTCCAGCTCCTCGTTGATGCGCTCGAGCTCGGCCGTGCGTTCGGACACGCGCTGCTCCAGTTCGTCG
>JBBINK010000134.1:0-4571 GCA_037443925.1 Betaproteobacteria bacterium | reverse complement strand
CCACCTGCTGGCGCCGCAGGATCTCAGCTTCCAGGTGCTGCTGGATCTGCCTCAGTCTGCGGTTGACACGGAGCGTGTAGGCATAGGCGCCCGCCAGCGCGAGCAGGGCCAAAAGGGCCACCACGACCCACGCGCGGTATTCCCACAGCAGCTTGCGGTAATCGGGCCTGGCATACTTGGCATAGGGGCCCAGACCCAGTTCCAGCATGAGCTGGTGCACCCCGTGGTAATCCAGGGGAACGGTCCATTCCTGGTATTCGCCCGCCTGGGCGGCGGGGTCGTCGGGACTCATGCGCAGCAGGGCGATGGCCACTTTCTGGGCCAGCGCGTCGGGCGTGTGGCGCAATACCGCAAAGGCCCAGTCGGGGTAGAGCTCCGTGCTCAGGGCGTAGGGGAAATTCTCCACGTGGCGGAGATTCAGAACGCGGAAATCCCGCAGCTGGATCTGGCCGGACAGGGCCATGTTCTCCAGGAGATCCGTGCGCACGGTGCCGGCATCCACCCGACCGTCGCGCACCGCAAACACGATCTGGTCCTGGGGAAACCCGGAAAAGCGCAGCTCCCGGAAATCACGTTCGGGGTCGATGCCCTGGCGCTTCAGTTCCCGCCAGGCCAGCCACCAGCCCCCGAAGGCATTGGGATGGACCGCCATGAAGCGTTTGCCCTTGAGATCGGCGAGGGTGCGGATGTCCTTGCGGTCGGCCCGGGTGAAGATGACCGCACCGAACACGCTCAACCCGCCATGGGGCGTGCGGCTCTTGAGGGTGGCGATGCGGGTGATGCCGTACAGATGTTCCAGTTCCGCATAGGAGCCGGGGTTGGTCAGGACGAACTCCACGTCCCGGTATTCCACGGCGGGCCCGATGGCGTCGTTGTCGAGGGGGACCACGACGAAGGTGTGGCCGGGAATCTCCCGGGACAGGTAGTGGGCCGTGGGCGTCCAGTTCCGGAGGGTCTGCTCCTTGCCGCGGTAGGCGAGCACGCCGATGCGCACCAGCCGGTCGGTGGCGTGCGCGCTCCCCACGGCGAGCAGCGCGGCGCCCAGGGCCACGGCGAGAAGGGTGCGGAGCAGGCGGTCGAAGGATGACATCAGGAGCGCGGGAACTTTGCTGCCCGAGTCTAGCACAGAGCAATGACGGCCAACGCCGGGGTTTCTGACATAATCGCCTCATGGTTTCCACTGCCCGTGCCCCCTATCCGGACGATGCGCCCCCCACGCGCGAGGCGTGGCTCGAGGCCCATGCCGCCGACTATGGGCCGGCCGCACGGGACATCCTCGCCACGGCCTTCGACCTGGCACAAAGCGCCTATGCCCAGGGCACGACGCCCCAGGGGGAGCCGCTGTTCCGCCATGCCCTCGCCGTGGCCGCGGTGATCGCCGATCTGCGGCTCGATGTCCACGCCGTGGCCGCGGCGCTCACCGCTCACGTGCTCGAGACCGGCGCCGTGGACGCCAAGACCCTCGAGGAGAAACTGGGTGCCGATGTGCTGCGCCTGGTGCAGGGCGTGGGTCGCATGGATCGCATCCATCGGGGCGGCATGGACCTCACCCTCAAGGAGGCCGACCGGGAGCCGGTGAGCCAGGCCGAATCCCTGCGCAAGATGCTGCTGGCCATGGCCGAGGACGTGCGTGTCGTGCTGATCGTGCTGGCCGAGCAGGTGCAGCTGTTGCGCGAGCTGGTGCGGCGCGACCATCCCGCGCGCGGGCGCATCGCGCGCGAGGCGCAGGAGATCTTCGCGCCCCTGGCCAACCGCCTGGGCATCTGGCAGCTGAAGTGGGAGCTGGAGGATCTCGCCTTGCGCATCCTGGAGCCGGAGCTCTACAAGCGCATGGCGCGCCTGCTGGACGAACGGCGGCTCGACCGCGAGGCCTACATCAACCGGGTCATCGCCATCCTGCGTGAGGAGCTGGCGCGCGCCGGCATCACGGCCGAGGTCACGGGGCGGCCCAAGCACATCTACAGCATCTGGCGCAAGATGCGCCTCAAGAACCTGGACTTCGAACAGGTCTATGACGTGCGCGCGGTGCGGGTGCTGGTCGAGGACGTCAAGGACTGCTACGGCGCGCTGGGCGTGGTGCACGGGCTGTGGCAGCCCATTCCCGGCGAATTCGACGACTACATCGCCCACCCCAAGGCCAACGACTATCGCTCCTTGCACACCGCGGTGATCGGCCCCGAAGGCAAGGCGCTGGAAGTGCAGATCCGCACCCACGAGATGCACCGCCATGCCGAGTTTGGCGTCGCGGCCCACTGGCGCTACAAGGAAGGAATCAAGGCCCGTCAGGACTTCGACGAGAAGATCGCCTGGCTGCGCCAACTTCTGGCCTGGCGGGACGAGGTGGCCGCCAGCGGCGCCGATGCGGCGGAGTGGGTGGAACAGTTCAAGACGGAACTGTTCCAGGACCGCGTCTATGTGTTGACACCCCAGGGCAAAGTGATCGACCTGCCGCGGGGAGCCACGCCCCTGGACTTCGCCTATGCGGTCCACACCGACCTGGGCCATCGTTGCCGGGGCGCCAAGGTGGACGGTCACATCGTGCCCCTCAACTATCCGCTGCAGAACGCCCAGCGGGTGGAGATCCTCACCGCCCGGCAGGGCGGGCCGTCCCGTGACTGGCTGTCGGGGGGCTACCTCGCCACCGCCCGCGCCCGGGCCAAGGTTCGTCAGTGGTTCAACGCCCAGCACCAGGACGAGCATCTCGCACAGGGGCGGGAAATCCTCGACCGGGAACTCGCCCGGCTGGGCCTGAGCGGCGTCAGCCAGGAGCGGCTCGCGCAGAAGTTCGGGCATGCCCGCCTGGAGGACTTCCTGATCGCCCTGGGCCGGGGCGAGATCCGGCTGGCGCAGCTGGGCGAGGCGCTGCGGGCCCTGGGCGAGACGCCCCAGCGGCCACCCGTGCCTGCCGCACCCCGTCAGACCGCAAGACGGGGCGGGCCGGCCGACGTGCTGATCGAAGGCGTGGGCAGCCTGCCGGTCACGTATGGCAAGTGCTGCCACCCGCTGCCTCCCGACCCCATCGTGGCCTATCTCAGCCGCGGGCGGGGCGTGGTCGTGCACCGGCGCGACTGCGTCAACGTCGCCGGCCTCGACGGCGAGCGCAGCGCGCGCCTCCTTGGCGCGAGCTGGGACACCGGCTCCCAGGCGCTGCATCCGGTGGAGCTGGCGGTGCGCGCCGACGACCGGCCCGGCCTGCTACGTGACCTCTTGGGCGTGCTCGCGGCGGAAAAGATGGGCGTGCTCGCCACGCGCTCCACCACGGCCGGCGGACTCACCGACGTCGGGTTGACGGTGGAGGTGCGGGATGCGGAACAGCTCGACCGCCTGCTCGCCGCCCTGTCTGGGGTGAAGGGCGTTCGGAAAGCCTGGCGCAGGTTGTGAGAGGCCTGTTATAGATTCGATCGGCCAGATCGGAACCGACGGCCACAGGCAACGCGTCTGCGCATGGGCCGAGCAGGGTAGGAAACGGCAATGGATTCCGCCGCGCGCGTGGTGGCGTCTGGCCATCGGATCGTTTGATATGGGGATGTGACCTTCCCTCGGTTTTTCGTCTTCCAACAGGCGGGTGTCATGCTACCTGTTTTTCCATCGGTTGAGCCGTCAGCCAGTCATGCATGAACTGCGTCGGTGACTTGTAGCCCAGCGTCGAGTGCAGCCGTTTCCGCTTGTAAAACACCTCGATGTATTCGAACGCCGTCGCCTTCATGTCCTCGCGCTTGGCAAAGCCGACGCCATGCACCCGCTCATTCTTGAAGCTGTTGAACCAGCTCTCGGTCGGGGCGTTGTCCCAGCAGTTACCCTTGCGGCTCATCGAGCAGGTCATGCCATATTCGGTGAGCTTGCCCTGGAACGCCTGGTTGGCGTACTGGCTGCCCCGGTCGGAATGGTGCAGGATGCCCGGCGCGGGCTTGCGCCGGAACCAGGCCATGGCCAGCGTGTCGGTCGCGATGTCCGCCGGCATGCGTTGTTTCAACGACCAGCCCACCACTTCGCGGTTGAACAGATCAAGGACGATGGCCAGATACAGCCCGCCTTCGTCCGTCCACAGGTAGGTGATGTCGGAGGTCCAGACCTGGTTCGGCGCTTCGGGCGTGAAGTTCCTACCCAGCAGGTTGTCTGCTACCGGCAAGCCGTGCTTCGAGTCGGTCGTGACCTTGCATTTGCGCCTATGCCGCGCCCGGATGCCGTGCTCCCACATCAGCCGCTCGACGCGTTCCTTGCTCGCGGAGAATCCCCGGGCGCGCAGTTCCAGCACCATGCGGGGGTTGCCATAAGCACCCTTGAATTCGGCATGGATGGCGCGGATCAGCGCCAGCATCTGGGCGTCGGTCAGGCGTTTAGGTTCCGGCTTGCCGCCGCGTTTCCAGGCGCGATGGCCGCCGATGCTGACGTCCAGCACGGGGCATATCTCGGACAGGGCGTAGTGCGCGCGCTGCGTGTCAATCCAGGCATACTTCACAGCGCATCTTTCGCGAAGTATGCCGTCGCTTTTTTTAGGATTTCGCACTCCCGGCGCAGCCGGATGTTCTCGGCACGCAGCCGGGACAGCTCCATTTCTTCCGGGGTGATCT
>JBBINK010000133.1:3570-6858 GCA_037443925.1 Betaproteobacteria bacterium | reverse complement strand
GCCCAGGTCGAAGCTCGCCGGGCAGACCAGGTTGCCCACGTTCTCGATGAACAGGATGTCCAGCGCATCCACGGGTAGATGATCTAGCGCTTCGTGGACCATCTGGGCATCGAGATGGCAGGCCGAACCCGTGGTGATCTGATGGGCGGGCACGCCCTTGGCGCGAATGCGCTCGGCGTCGTTTTCCGTTTCCAGATCCCCCTCGATCACCGCGATGCGGCATTCTTCGGCGAGCGCCTCGATGGTGGCTTCCAGCAGCGCGGTCTTGCCCGCCCCGGGCGCGGACATGAGATTGACCGCGAGCACGCCATGGCGGTCGAAGTGGGCCCGGTTGTGGGCGGCCTGATCGTCGTTGTTCGCCAGAAGCCGCGCCAGCACCGGCACGGTGGTCGTGCCCGTCACGGGCGCGTAGGCGTGATGCCGGCCGCCCGGCGTGCCGGCACAGCCACAGTGATCACACATGCCCTTGTTCCTCCACCACCAGTTCCACGCTGACGAGGATTAGCTCGTCGCCGCTTTCCAGCCGCGTGTGACGGCTGCCGCACCGGCCGCACACGAGGCGGTTGGCCGCCGCCGATGCCACCGCCCCGCAGGCCTCGCAGCGCACGCGAACCGGTGCCGATTCGATCACCAGGCGCGAGCCTTCCGCCGCCGTGCCCGCGCAGGCGATGGGATAGGCCGTCTCCAGCAGGGACGGCTCCACGCCGGCGAGGGGACCGAGCCGCACGCGGACCGTCCTGACCCCGCGCGCCCTCCGGCCCCGCGCCACCGCCTCCACCTGGGCCACCAGCGCCCGGCAGAGTGACAGCTCATGCACCGGGCGCCCCCCTGGGCAGGGCGTCGAGCAGCTCCCAGGCCGAGCGGGCCTCGGCCTCGCCCACTTTCTGGATGGCATAGCCCACGTGCACCATCACGAAATCGCCAGCCTGCACGGATTCGCCCTGGAGCAGGAACAGACTCACCTGCCGTTCCACGCCCCCGGCCTCGCAGCGGGCATCGAAGCCGTCGATGGCGACGATCCGCATGGGTATGCCCAGACACATGGCGCGCCCCGTCCACCGGAAATGGCCAGAGTATAGCCCGGGCGGGCGCAGGCAGAACGGCTTTCACGTGGTCTGGGCCTGCCGGAGGGATAAGCCTCGACGGCGTGCAGCCGATGGAGTAGACTGCCCAGTCTAACGGCTCGCCCCCCTAACCATGTCCGCTGTGCCCAAACCGACCGCAGACATCCACGAGCGACTCCTGGAGGCGGCCTGTGCGGCTTTCCGTGAGGAAGGGTACCAGGTGAGCATCGACCGCATCGCGGCGCGCGCCCAGGTGGCGCGGCAGACGATCTACAACCACTTCGGCAGCAAGGAAGGCCTGTTCGCCGAGGTGATGCGCCAGGGCGTGCGGTCCATCCTGGTCACCCTGGAAGGAGACGGGGACGTGCGCAGCACCCTGCTCGAGTTTGCCCTGGCGTACCGGGCCAAGGTGTTGAGCCCGGATGGCATTGCGATTTTCCGCACCATGGTGGCGGAGGCGACGCGCTTTCCGGCGCTGGCGCGGCAGTTCTTCCGCGAGGGCCCGATGCGCACCCGGCGGGGCCTGGCCCGCTACCTTGCCCGCGCCATGGACCAGGGCCAGCTGCGGCGGGACGATCCCGCCCTCGCCGCGAAGCTGTTCACCGCCATGCTGGCCGACTTCGACCGTCTGCAGGCTTTGTTCACCCTGCGGCGCACCGCTGCGGATGCGCCCAAGACGGCGCAGGTGGTGGATGCCTTCCTGCGTTCGTTCGCACCCGACGCACCGAAAAAGGACGCTCCATGAAGAACCGACGCCTGCTGTGGCTGATGCCGTTCCTGTTGCTGGCTGCCTGCGGCCCCGATGGCAAGGGGGCTCCCCCACCCGGCGCCGGGGGCCCCGGCCCGACCATGCCACCGCCCGAAGTGGAGGTGATCCAGGTCGCCCGCGGCCCGGTCGCGCTCACGGCCGAGCTCCCGGGACGGGTGGCGGCCGTGCGTACCGCCCAAGTGCGCGCGCGGGTGGAAGGCATCGTCGAGAAGCGTCTGTTCACCGAGGGCAGCGAGGTGCGGGCAGGCCAGCCGTTGTTCCGCCTGGACGATCGCACCTACCGCACGGCGGCCCTGGCCGCGGAAGCGGACGTGGAGTTGAAGAAGCTCAACCTGGCGCGGCTGGAATCGCTGCTGCCCGAGCGGGCGGTGAGCCAGCAGGAGGTGGATGGTGCCCGTGCCGCGCTCAAGCAGGCCGAAGCCCAGCTCGCCCGGGCCCGGCTGGATCTGGAAAACACCACGGTGCCCGCGCCCATTGCCGGCCACATCGGCCGCGCCCTGGTGACGGAAGGCGCGCTGGTGGGCCGCAACGAGGCGACGCTGCTGGCGGTGATCGAGCAGCTGGATCCGGTGCAGGTCCTGTTCACCCAGCCCGGCGCCGACGTGCTGCGCCTGAGGCAGGCCATCGCCACCGGGCAGCTCAAGCCGGCCGATGGCCACAGCGTGGACCTCCTGCTCGATGACGGCCGCGCCTACGGCCATCGGGGTCGTCTGCTCATGGGCGAGCTCAGTGTGGATCCCGCAAGCGGCGCCGTCACCCTCAAGGCCGAATTTCCCAACCCCGAGCGTCTGCTGCTGCCCGGCACCTTCGTGCGCGTGCGGCTGCCCCAGGCGGTGCGCGCCGATGCCGTGACCGTCCCCCAGAAGGCCGTGCTCTCCGGTCCCCAGGGGCAGTTCGTCCTGCTGCTCGGGCCCGGGAACACGGTCGTGCCACGGCCGGTGAAACTGGGTCCCATGGCGGGCGACCGCTTCGTGGTCGAGGAGGGGCTGGCGGGTGGAGAACCTCTGATCGTATCGGGACTGCAGAAGGCACGGCCCGGCACGGTGGTCAGGCCCGTGGCCCTGCGGCAGGGCAGCTGACATGGCCCGCTTCTTCATTCACCGCCCCATCTTCGCCTGGGTGATCGCCCTGTTCATCCTGCTGGTGGGTCTCATCGCCCTGAAGAAGCTGCCCGTGGCCCAGTACCCCCAGGTGGCGCCGCCGCAGATCGCCTTCAACGTCACCTACCCGGGCGCCTCGGCCCAGGTGGTGGAAGACACGGTGATCAGGCTCCTCGAGCAGGAGATGAACGGCATCGAGCACCTGCTGTACATGGAGGCGGCCTCCGAGCTGGGCGCAGGCACCCTCACCCTCACCTTCGAGCCCGGAACGAACATCGACATCGCCTCGGTGGAAGCCCAAAACCGGATGAAGCGGGTGGAGGCCCGGCTGCCCGACGAGGTGCGCCGCCTCGGC
>JBBINK010000133.1:0-3526 GCA_037443925.1 Betaproteobacteria bacterium | reverse complement strand
TACCTCATGTTCGTCGCCATCCACTCCAGGGATGGCAAGCGCAATTTCGTCGATCTGGGCAGCTTTGCCGCGGCCAACGTGCTCGAACCCCTGCGCCGCCTGCCCGGGGTGGGCGAGGCCATCCTGTTCGGATCCGAGTATTCCATGCGCGTGTGGCTCAAACCGGAGCGCCTGATCGCCTACGGCCTCACGCCCGGCGACGTGAAGCGGGCCCTGCAGGCGCAGAACGTGCAGCTCGCCACGGGTGAGATCAATCAGGCCCCCGCGGCCGCCGGCGCCCAGCTCAACGCGGTGATCGTCACCCGCGGCCGGCTGGCCACCCCCGAGGAATTCGGCAATGTGGTGGTGCGGGCCCTGCCCGATGGCGCCATGGTCCGCGTCCGGGACGTCGCCCGCGTGGAGCTGGGCGCCGAAAGCTACGACCGCTACGCGCGCATGAACGGGCAGCCCATCGCCGCCATCGCCATCCGCGTGGCTCCCGGGGCCAACGCCCTCGAGGTCGCGCGCGCGGTGAAGGCGCGCATGACGGAACTCGCCCGCTTCTTCCCCGAGGGGGTGGACTGGGCCGTCCCCTACGACACGTCCCGCTTCGTGGAGATTTCCATCTTCGAGGTGGTCAAGACCCTGGGGGAGGCGATGATCCTGGTGTTCATCGTCATGTACGTGTTCCTCGGGCACTGGCGCACCACGCTGATTCCGGCGGTGGTGGTGCCGGTGGCCCTGGCCGGGGCCACCGCCGGGCTGTATGCCTTCGGCCTATCCATCAACGTGCTCACGCTGTTCGCCATGGTGCTCGCGATCGGCATCCTGGTGGACGATGCCATCGTGGTGGTGGAAAACGTCGAACGCATCATGCGCGAGGAGCGTCTGCCGCCCCTGCAGGCCACGGTGAAGGCCATGGATCAGATCATCGGCGCCATCCTCGGCATCTCGGTGGTGCTTTCCGCGGTGTTCATGCCGATGCTGTTCTTCGGGGGCTCCGTGGGCGCGATCTATCGCCAGTTCGCCGCCACCCTGATCCTCAGCATGGCCTTCTCGGTGCTCATGGCGCTCTCCCTCACCCCGGCCATGTGTGCCACCCTGCTCAAGCCGGGCGACGCGGAGCGGGACGAACGGCGCTGGTTCAACCGCTTCTTCCGCGGCGTGACCGAACACTATCGCGGCCTCACCGCCCGCGTGCTGGCCCGCAGCGGCCGTTGGATGGTGATCTATCTGGCCGTGGTGGTGGCCACCGGCTGGCTGTTCTCGCGCCTGCCGGGCAGCTTCCTGCCCGAGGAGGATCAGGGCTACTTCATCACCCTGGTGCAGCTGCCCGCCGGGGCCACCCAGGCGCGCACGGTGGAGGTGCTGTCCCGGGCCGAGCAGTTCTACCTGGCTCAGCCGGAGGTGGAACGGGTGATCGGCGTGGTGGGCTTTTCCTTCTTCGGTCGGGGCCAGAACGCGGCGCTGCTGTTCACCCGGCTCAAGGACTGGGATGCGCGCCCAGGCCCCCAGCATTCGGCCCAGAGCCTAATCCGGCGGGCCATGGGCACGTTCATGGCTATCCGTGACGCCCTGATCTTCGCCGTCAATCCTCCGCCCATTCCCGAGCTGGGCGCGGTGGGGGGCTTCGACTTCCGTCTGCTCGACCGCGCCGGGCAGGGTCGGGAAGCCCTCCTGGAGGTGCGCAATCAGGTGCTCGGGCTGGCTTCCCGGGACAAGCGCCTGGCCGGTGTGCGCCCGGAAGGCCAGGAACCCGGCCCCCAGGTCTTCCTCGACATCGACCGCGACAAGGCCCAGGCCCTGCAGGTGGACATGGCGGAACTCAACGACACCCTGACTTCGGCCATCGGGGTCGCCTACGTCAACGACTTCGTGCGCGCCGGACGCATCCTGCGCGTGCAGATGCAGGCCGACGCGGATCTGCGCACGAGCCCGGAGGATCTCATGCGGCTGCCGGTGAAAAACCGCAGCGGTGGCATCGTCCTGCTGGGCGAGATCGCCAAGCCCCGCTGGGTCGTGGGCCTGCCCAAGCTGGACCGCTACAACGGCCATCCATCCCTGAAGATCGCCGGCACCCCCGCGCCGGGACATTCCACCGGCGAGGCCATGCAGGCCATGGAGGAGATCGCCGCGAAACTGCCTCCCGGCTTCGATTTCGAATGGTCGGGCACCTCCTATGAGGAACGCCGCGCCGGCGCCCAGGCGCCCGTGCTGTTCGGCCTTTCCCTCCTGGTGGTGTTCCTGGCCCTGGCGGCCCTGTATGAGAGCTGGGCCATTCCCGTGGCGGTGATCCTGGTGGTGCCGCTGGGCATCCTGGGCGCGGTCTTGGCGGTGGATGTGCGTGGCCTGCCCAATGACGTGTTCTTCAAGGTGGGTCTGGTCGCCATCATCGGCCTGTCGGCCAAGAACGCCATTCTCATCATCGAGTTCGCGCGCAGGCTGCAGGAGCAGGGCATGGAACGCTCCGCCGCCGCCCTCGAAGCCTGCCGGCTGCGCCTGCGCCCCATCCTCATGACCAGCTTCGCCTTCATTCTGGGCGTGCTGCCTTTGGCCATCTCCACCGGCGCCGGCGCGGCCAGCCGCCACGCGGTGGGCACCGGCGTCATCGGCGGCATGATCGCGGCCACGGTCCTGGCGATCTTCATGGTGCCGGTGTTCTTCGTGGTGATCCGCGGCCTGTTTCCGCCCCGGCCCACGCCGCCCTCCGCCAGCGGAGGCCCCCATGGCTGAGCGGCTTGTGCACCGTGTGCTGCGGCTCGCGCCGATGGCCACCCTCACGCTGCTGGTGGCGGCATGCTCCTTCGTGCCGCCCTACCAGCGTCCCGCGCTGCCCACGCCCGGGCGCTTCCCCGGTAGCGCGCCCGCGGCCACACCCCTGCCCGCCTGGCCCGACTACTACACCGATCCGGCCCTGCGTCGCCTGATCGACGCGGCGCTCGAGCACAACCGCGACCTCGCCGCCGCCTACGCGCGCGTGGCGGAGGCACGGGCGCTTGCGGCCATGGCGCGCGCGGAACGGCTGCCATCCATCGAAGGCACCGTCTCCGGCAACCGCAGCCGCACGCCGGCGGATGTCACCGGCATGAACCGGGAACGCACGGCCAGCCGCTGGGACGTGAACCTGGGCGTCACCAACTTCGAGCTGGATTTGTGGGGACGGGTGGCTGCCCTCGATGCGGCCGCGCGAGCCCAGTACCTCGCCAGCGAAGAGGCGGCCCGCGCCTTCCGGGCCAGCCTGATCGGAGACGTGGCCGGCGCGTGGTACGGACTGGCCGAGCTAGCGGCAAGACGGGACCTGGCCGCCGCCATGATGGACAGCCGTCTGCGCTCCCTGGAGCTGACGCGGCGACGGCGGGATGCCGGCCTGGCCTCCGACCTGGACGTGACCGCGGCGGAAGCGCTGCTCGCCCAGGCCCGCGCCGAGCACGGGGATCTGGGGCGGCAGGTGGAACAGGCAAGGCATGCCCTGCAGCTCCTCACCGGCATGGCCGTGGACATCCCCGCCCCCGGACCGCTTCCCCTGCCCGAACCCCTCGCCCCGGGT
>JBBINK010000132.1:0-6875 GCA_037443925.1 Betaproteobacteria bacterium | reverse complement strand
CCACGAAGGCCGACAGCGCGGCACGATGGGCCGGAGTCAGCACCACACCCGGGCGCCTCGCCCTCACCAGCGCCTCCGCCGCCCCCACATCGGCGGCCCGCCCCGTGCGCAGCAGCCAGGCCATCACCGCGCAGGCGCTGCGCGAGTAGCCCAGGGCACAGCACACGAGAACCGGGCCCAGGGTGCGTGCCGACTCGATCCTTCGGGCGGCCTCTTCCAGTTGCGCCACACTCGGCGGGACCAAATCCAGCCATGGCACACCCGCATGGCGCCAGTGCCCCCGCGGGGCAGGCAGCTCGGCGGAAAGGTCGCACAAGACGGCAAACCCGCCCTGGCGCATGGCCTGCCCGCTCGGCATCCGTCCCAGCCAGACACCATCCTGGATGGCCTGCTGGGCAGGACCGTGGCGCGTCCACCATCGCGAGTTGAGCCACGCGCCCAGCACGTAGGGAGCGAGCAGAATGGCCACGGCCAGGCTGTGGCGGCCGTCCCGCTTTTGAAACCCCGCCGCCCCCGGCCACGCGTAGATCAGCGCCACCATACCGAGTGCGGTCGTCCCCCACCACAGCCACAGGGCCGCACCCCCGATGCCCACCGCTAGGCCGGCCAGAGCAAGCGCGCCGAGCAGGTAATACGCCGCGATGCGGTAATGTGGCGCGCTTGCCGCGGGACGCGCGATGGACAAGGGCGACGGCCCCTCATCCGGCCACAGCCACAGACAGAAGAGGCCGACCAGCGCGCCGGTGGGCACGTCGATGAAATGGTGCTGGAACGTGGTGAGCACGGACACCCCGATCAGCGCAGCCCACAGGTGCACCAGCGTGCGCCACGGTGCCGGCACGACGGTGGCGAAGCGCGCCCACAGGATGGTAAGCAGGCTGATGTGCAGCGACGGTGCCTGGTTATACGGCCGATCGAAACCCGCCAGGGCGTCGAACAGGAACCCGAACGGGCCCTCGACATGGGGACGCTCGAACGCGAAGCGCAGGGGAAAGAGCAGAAAACAGCCGACCGAGATCAGCTGCGCGGTCAACAGCCGCAGGGCATGACGGTCCACATCGGTCCTGGTCCGGCACAGCAGAAAGGACAGGCCATAGAGCAGATCGATCGACCAGTAAGGCACGATGGTCCACGGCAGGAAGGGAATCTGCCGCTCCCACTCGAAGAACAGCGCCGTGGTGACCCCTCTTTCGGCGGCGATGTGGTTGCTGAAGCCGTAACTGAGAAAGAAGAAGGGTCCAAGGAAGAGCAGCCAGGCAACGCTGCGCGTCCACAGGGGATGGCGGACCGCGGCCAGCGCCTGGCCCATCAGCCGACCCTCCGCGCCAGGGACACGCTGAACATGCCCCAGCCGTCGATGCGCTGCTCGACCTTTTCGAAGCCGGCTTCCTCCACCAGCTGGTCCATCTCCGCCTGGGTGCGACGGCGCATCACCCAGGCCTGCCCGCCGCGATGGCTGGTCAGGGCACGGGCGATGAGTTCCAGTTGCGGATGCCAGGGCTGGTTCGTGTACAGGAGAAAGCCACCCGGCTCGATGGCCTGCGCCAGGCCGGCCAGGGAACGGCGCACCATGCCGTTGTCCGGAAAGAGCTCGTAGAGGCCGGACACGATGCCCAGTGTCGGCCGCGGTTGCACCCCTGCCACGGATGCCGGGTCGAACGCGTCGCCCTTCTCGAAGCGTGCCACGTCCTGCAGGCCCTTGGCGTGGATGAGACGGGTGCCATCGCGCACGTTGATGTCGCTGTAATCGCGCAGCAGGATCGATTCCGGCCGATGGGGGTAATCCGACAGCGCTTCGAGCACATAGCGCCCATGGCCGGCCGCGATGTCCAGCAGACGTACGGGCCGTCCGCCATTGCGCAGGTCGTCCATGGCCTGGCGCAGCAATTCCTCGAGATGCCGCTTGCGTTCACGGATGCCGCGCCAGCCGATCGACCCAAGATACCGCCGGTCGATGAACCGTCCGATCGGGCCCACGCCCGAGGGCGTGTTGCGATACACATAGTCGAGCGTGCTACCGGAGTCGAAGCCGGTCCGATGGCCGAGACGCACACCATCCGACAACAGGCCGCCCACGCTCAGGCTGAGCCGTGCCAGCGCCCAGTACAGGCCGCGCGGAGTCACGACCGGCAAGGGGCGTGCAAGCGCCCGCGCTTCCTCGAAAGTCGCACCGTGCCGGTCCGCCTGGCGCAGATCCACACGCTGGGGCGGCTGGGCAAACCGGGCCAGGAGGAACTCTCGCACCTTGTCGATCACCGGCGCCCGGTTCAATTCACCCAGCGTGTCATGGTAGAAGCCCTCGAGCACGTGCTTCTCCTTCACCGGTGTGCCGAGGCGGTCGAAGAACGCGTGCTGGGGGCCGCGATGAACCACCCAGTCGGAATCCGAGATGAGCAGTTGGGTGGGCAGGGTGATCGCCTGGGCGTCGGCCACCACACGCTCCGCGGCTTGGTACAGCTCGAGCAGGATGTTCACGGAGATAGGGCGCGTGATCAGCGGATCGGCGTCATAGGACTGCCGCCGCACCGGGTCGTGGGTGAGGAACTTCGACTTGACGTAGCTGTTGACGAAGAAGTTGCCACGCAGCGTCTGCATCAGGCGCAGCCCCGCCCGTGCGAAGGGCACATACAGCTTGACCTTGAAGGCCGGCGAAGCCAGCACCAGGCAGCGGACCTTGGGCGCGTAGTCATGCGCCCAGGTGGCCACGAGCACCGCGCCCACGCTCTGGGCCAGCACCGCCATGTCCTGGTAGGCGATACCGTGGGTGGTGTGGATGTGGTCGATGAAGGTCTGCACGTCGCGCACCGAGGTGGCGAAGCTCGGCGAATAGCCCCGCGGGCCCGGCGAACGGCCGTGGCCGCGCGCATCCCAGGCGAACACATCGAATTCCGGCAACGCCAGCTCATCCACCAGATGGGCCATGCGCCCGGAATGCTCGTGCCCCCGGTGGAACATCACCACGCAGCCGCGCCGGGGTGCCATGCTCGGCCAATGGCGGTAGAACAGATCGACGCCATCGTGGGTGGTGAAGGTGCATTCATTGGCCCGACGGGCTTCCGTCATGGGATCCCCCCTTTTGACCTGCATGTCGTGCGGACGCGACGCCACCCTGGACGCGGTTGACAATGTTCACCACGATGGCGACCGCCATCGCCGGCATGATCCAGAAAGCCCAGTCGGGCAGGCCTGGCGCCAACCCCACCCAAAGGCCCAGGGCACCAAACACGAAGGCGCGATCGCTCTTGCCCATCGGTCCGTCGTAGCGCCGGGGCGCGCCCACCATGGGGCCCAGGGCACCGGCCATCTCCGAGACCGCGGACAGGAACACCACCGCACCCACGGCGGGCCAGCCAAAGGGGGGGATCACCACGAACGGCAGATACAGCGCGGCATCCGCAACCACATCGGACAGCTCGTTGAGATAGGCCCCCAGGACGCTCTGTTGTCCGAACTCGCGGGCCAGCATGCCGTCGATGGCGTTCAGTGCCATGCGGAGAAACATCCAGACGGGCAACAGCAGGAACAGGCTGCGGTGCTCGGCGCCCATGAATCCGAGCACCAGCCCCAGCATCACGGAAAGACCCAAGGCCACCAGCGTGACCCGATTGGCGGTGACACCCTCGGCGGCCATGCGGCGGACCAGGGGCCGTAGCAGCGCCTGGAAGCGGGGTTTGAGCTGATAGATGCTCACCATGGCATGGGTTCCACCCCGGCAGGCCGGATCGGGCCACCGGGTTTGGCCGGCTGCGCGCGGGTGACACCCGTCCGGTGGGCTGAAAGGTCACCTTCCCCGTGGGGCCCGGGGCGATGGTTCCCCCGATGGCCGCTCATGACCGGGGATCCCCCCACAGGCCAAGGCTGCTCGGGTCGCCATAGCGAAGCGTGCTCGTTCCGAACAGATGCTGCTTGCCCTCGGCCGAGCGGGTGCTGTAGAGCACGGACAGGGCAGGCCCTGGCTTTTCGGACTTCACCGAAGGCAGGCGCACCGCGAAACGGGTCCGGCGCTGATCCACCCTGGCCATCTCGACCCGGATCCCACGAGGGTCGGGCTTGCCGAAGCCCGGAAAGATTTGGCCGTCGGCCGTCCGGATGCCCCATTGGTAAAGCGGCTCGAGCCTGACGGGCTGAAAGCCGACCTCGGTTTGAGTGTCATCGGATTCGGCGCGCAGGACGGCACGGGGAACAGCCCTCATGAGGCGTTTGTTCCAGGTGGGCACCAGGCAGTTCCAGGCCGGGTCGGCCACCGCGGGCGAAAACCAGAGTTCGATATGAGAATCCGAGACCCAGCTGCCCGTGTCGGTGATGACCTCCGGGTCCTCCACTTCCACCAGCAGCGCATCGCGCCCGAGGAAGGCCACGGCCATGGTGGCGACCCCACCATCCGGCTGGCTGCGGGCACGGGTTTGGGTGATGACGAATCCGGCGGTATGCTTTTCGCGCCTGCCGTCGGCGCGGACACGCAGCCGCTGCGGCCACGCATCGCGGCGCCAGTCGAATCGAGGGTATCGTTTCCGGTCGATGAAGGGAATGAGGTCGAATTCCACGGCGGAAGCCGCGTAATCTCCCGCATCGTTTTTGAGGCAAAGCGTGTAGCTCACCGCGTGCCGAGTGGTCTCGGTCTGAAGATCATGAACCGTGGATTGGCCGTAGGCCGGATTCATGCGCCACGCCGCGTGGCTTTCGGTCGCCACTTGCTGCAGCTCGGGGATGAGCCGCCAACGGCTGACCTCGATCCAGCGCCAGCCGCTGCCACCCTCGATGGTATAGGTGAGCTCGTTGCCCCGGATCTCCACCTGCTCTCCCCCGCCACCCACGCCGTAATCGCAGACGGCCTGGTCGAGATCGTCCCTCCGGTGGCCATCGCGCTCGGTCACGACGAGGTCGGCGCTGTGAATGGCCTTACCATCGTAGGTGATGCGCCACCACTCCGTGGGCCAGCAGTCATCCGCTGCCTGATGGGGATCCAGGGGCGTGCTGTCGTTGATCACGATGAACACCTCGCGGCCCCTGGAATCACGCCCCACGGCACGCTCGAGGCGCAGCGCGCAGAAGCGGTCAGGTCGGCAGATCCTCGCCCGCACCGCGGCTTCGGGCGGCGCTCCCTGCGGGCGTCTGGCCAGCATCTGCTCCACCCTCGCGATGTCGTTGTCCAGGGCCTTCCCGATATCCGCAGTGGTTTCGGCCCGATTTCCCCGCGCAAGCTGCTCGCCGTAGCTCCCCATGGCAAATGCCTCGGTACGCTTCCGCTCCGCCAGCAGCGCCTCCCACTCCCGCGACCACAGTCGCTGCCGTGCCGCCTGATCGAGCTGGGTCAGACGGTCGTACTTGGCACGCAGCGCCGGGGTATCGCAGACGAGCCGCTCCACGGATGACGCCGCCTGCGCACAATCGAACGCCCATGCCGGCACCCCGGCCACGCACATGCCCAGCACCACTGCGCCGGCAACCCGTCGCGCCATGCCCCCTCCCTGATGGTCTCTTCGTGTCCGCGTGCCCAGCCGCGCCGCCAACGGCGCGGCCCCGGCTCGCCGGATCATGCCTGTGTCATGGCGCCGGATTCTATCAACAGCCCGAGATGCTGTCATTGCCGGGGCTGAACCGGCAGGCCGGCCACGGACGCAGGCCCGGGACGACCAGCACCCTCTATCGGGGCCTCAGGAGTGCGCATACCACATCGCCCCACGGCGCGCCGTGCCCCGGGGCCGGGCCTTCCACACTTCGGGCCAACATGCCGCCGGCCATGGACTATGATGGGGTGATATTGGGTTCGTCATGGCAGCGAAAGGGGGTGAATATGAAGAACGTGCATCGGAGCCTGTGTCTGGGCTGCGCCATCCTGGCGCTGGGCGTCATCCACCTGCCCGTATCGGCGTCCACGGTGGAGTTGGACAGCATCGAAACCGGCCTTTATGGTTCGGACGGAGTCTGGGCCACCCCCGGCTACACCACTGGCATCGCGAACGCCTACGGCCCCGAGACACGCGGTCTGGTCGCTTTCGACGTACGCCCTCTGCCGCACGGCGTGATCCGCTCCGCGACCCTGACGTTGCAGAACCCCTATACCGTCAACGAAGCGGGTGGCCCGCTCGAGCTGCATCTGCATGGCCTGCCGGGCATGAACCGGGCGAATTACACGGGCAACACTGCGCTCAATCTCTCCAACTTCGCATCCATCGGTGGCAGCTTCGCTCCCCTGTGGGGAAGCACATCGGTGGAACCCATCGCGTGGCCGGGTTCCATCGTCAGCTTTGCCCTGCCAGCCGATGCTCTGACAGCCCTGCGCCAGGCGGCGGACGGGTCCGGGCATTATTCGGGTGATTTCTTCGCGTTCGGATTACGCATCGTCAAGGCCGATGCGGAGGAACCCAAACCCCTGCAGTACGTCTTCGGCGGAACCTGGGCCAGCCCCACGGTGCGGCTGAGCGTGGACGTAGCCCCCGTGCCCTTGCCCCAGAGCTGGGCCACGTTGCTGGCCGGCATGGGATTCCTCGGCGTGGTTGCGCTGCGGCGCACGCAGGGCCGCCGCCGGCTCGCTCGGACGCGCGGCGTCACTGGGTGGCTGTTGCCTTTCCTCGCGGCCCTTGGCATCGGCATGGCGGGCAGCGCCCAGGCGGCCGTGGTCAGTCAGTCTTTCACCCACACGCTCAAACTGGGCGACAACGTGCCCGAAGGGCTGGACGTGGCCAGCTTCTCCGTCAACCGCTTCGACCCCCTCCTGGGCAGCCTGACGGCGGTGGACTTCCATCTGGCATCCGACTTCTCCGGCGGCGCGACCTTCTACCACCCCACGCTCAGTCTGAGCTTCGGCTACACGCCGCGACATTATTGATCCGGCCATCTTATACTTGAAATCTCCGAGCCTGTCCTCATATTCA
>JBBINK010000131.1:3553-6885 GCA_037443925.1 Betaproteobacteria bacterium | reverse complement strand
GGCCTTTAATTTATAGCCTAGGCCATAAATTAAAGGCCTGACCCCGCCACTGCTGACCCCGCCATTGTACGGTGAACTCTGTGATGCGCAGCCCAGGGGACCTGGTTGTCCTCGCGCCACGATCCAGGAACGTTGATCCCGTAGCCCGGCGCCCCGCGAGCGCGCCAACCGGCAGGACACACCCAGGTGCGCTCATCGCCCAAATTATGCCTTTGTGCTAGGATTCCAACGCTGTCCGGCACAGCGCGGTGGTTGGTGCCGTGACGTATGGCAAAGGGTAGAGATGCCGCGCGGTAGGCGGGCTGGGCCGTGGATGGCCCTGGCTGTGCATGGCCTGACAGAGCGATACACAGGGCAAGCGTCGACCCCGGCCTTCATTCGTTTCCGTAAGCCTTGCTCGTTTCAGACGCATGAATCTGTTCATCCCGCCGGGTGCCACGCAAAGGGTTGGCCCGGCGCCTGGCGGGGTTGTCCAAAAAGCGGATTTCCCGTTGAGTGTACGTCAGCCATGTCCGCCACACTTGATGCCATCATCGAATTCCTGACCACCTACCACAAAGGGGGCCGGCATGGCGGCACGTATGGCTGGGTATATGTGTTGGCCGTGGCCATATCGATCGGCAGTGCTCTTGCCGCACGGGAGCTGCGAGCCAGGCGCGCCAGGGTGCAAAGAAACGTCGAAGGTCGCTGTGCCACCGGTCCCCTGAGAGCGGCCGCGGTCGTGGAGGGGGATGGGGACGTGCGTATTGTCGAAGGCAGGGTGCAAGCCGTAGGCGGCGCCTACGAACTCATTTTGCGGGAATCGCGGGGTGGCAGGGAGTCCGAGACGAGACGCACCTTTCCCTCGATCGAATGCCTCGAGGCATTCCTCGCCTCGCATACCGTGCTACGCCTCGGTGACTTCAAGGAGGACTGACTGGGTGGGCGGGCGGCCACTTCCACCCACCCGGCGGGGCTGGGGATCGCGTTGATTCGACGTGCTTTTAGCGATACGCAAATGCAATCTCTGAAGGAGGAATAAAACCATGTTTCGCAGAATGGCTGGTGTTGTATTGATTGCGATGGGACTTGCCGGTTGTGCCTCGGTTCCCATGGGGGACCCCCAGCGGGACGCGGCGCTGAAAACGTTCTCGACGAAACCCGACGTGGCCGGCGTGTACATCTACCGGAATGAATCGTTCGGGGCGGCGGTCCGTCTCGATGTCGAGGTCGACGGCAAACCCCTGGGCCAGACAGCCGCGAAAACCTATCTCTACACGGAACTGCCTCCCGGAAAGCACACGGTGACGTCGAAGGGGGAGAACACCGACAGCATCGAGGTCGATACCCTTCCCGGGAAGCTTTACTACATCTGGCAGGAAGTGAAACTGGGCGTGCTGTATGCGCGGACCAAGCTTCATCTGATGCCGGAGGCCGAGGGAAGGCAAGGTGTTCTCGAAACCAAGCTGGCAGCGCCCAAGTAACCGTCCCTGGGGCGTCGGGGCGTGCCGCTGTCAGCGCGGCCCCCGCGCCTGCGGCCCGTGACGAGGGACGGGGCTCGGCCTCAATGCCTGTATAAATTAAAGGCCTGACCCCACCTCTACAAGGTGATGCACCTCGACCGCTTCGACGTGGCCTGGCACTGACCCGCCCACGCGCCACCCCTTCTGGGGTGGCGCTTGCGCTGGGCGGACCGTCTAGCGGGGTCAATCTTGCTAGGGTCAGGTCTTTAATTTGTAGTCGTGACTATAAATTAAAGGCCTGACCCTGCCTCCTGGGCGCTCTATCCGCCGTGGCATGGCCCACGCGTGCGGCGGGGTGGTCAGGCGGCGCGGGTGCGGGCGAAGGCGAGGAAGGCGGTTTCGTCCATGGGCCGGGCGATGAAGTAGCCCTGGGCCATGTCGCAGCCCAGCGCCCGGAGGGCGTCCCAGTCGTTCCGGCTTTCGATGCCTTCGGCGACCGTTTTGAGTCGCAGGCCGTGGGCGAGGGCGAGACTGGCCTCGACGATCACCCGCGCGTTGGGGTATTCACCGCAGCCGGTGACGAAGCCTTGGTCGATCTTGAGTTCGGTGAAGGGCACGCGGGCCAGTTGGGCCAGGCTGGCGAAGCCGGTGCCATAGTCGTCGATGGACAGGCCGAAGCCCTTCATGCGCAGCCGGGTGAGGTTTTCCAGGGCGGGCGCCAGGGCGGTCATGGCCGCGGTTTCCGTGATCTCGAGCACCATGTGCTTGGGTTCGACGCCGCAGCCGGTGACGATGTCGGTGACGCGGTCGGCGAGGGCGACATCCCCCAGCGAGGTGGTGGAGAGGTTGACCGACACGGTGATGTCGAGCCCGGCGGCGCGCAGCCGACGGGTCGCGTGGGCGACCTGTTCCAGCATCAGGAAGGTGAGGGCGTCGATGCGTCCGGCCTGCTCCAGGGTGAGGATGAAGCCGTAGGGGGCGACGATGCCCTGGCTGGGGTGGCGCCAGCGGGCCAGGGCCTCGGCCCCGACCACGGCACCGCTTTTCATCTCCACCTTGGGCTGGAAGAAGGGCACGAATTCGTGGTTGCGGATGCCGGCTTCGATTTCCTCCAGGGTTGGGGGCGGCGGGAACGGCGCGGCGGGGCCTTTCGTTCTCGCTGGCGGCGATGAGCTGCGCCAGATGCACACGGGTGACGGGTTTCTCCAGCACGCCAATGAGGCGCACCCCGTAGGCATCGGCCATCTTGGCCACCGAGCCGAGCAGGGCCGGGTCCAGGGCGCTGGCGATGATCACGGGCACATCCGGCAGACGGCTGCCCAGATGGCGGATGAAGGCCATGCCGTCCATTTCCGGCATGTCCAGGTCGCAGATCACCAGTCCCGGTGCATGGCCGGCCTCGAGCAGCGCCAGCGCGGCGCGGCCGTTTTCGGCCTCGAGCACCTGTTGTGCGCCCAGTGCCCCGAGCAGGCGCGCCAGGATGCGGCGTTGGAAGTCGTGGTCTTCGACGATCAGGATCGGCTGGGCAAGGTTCATGGCGAAAGCTCCGGAGCGACCGGCGGCAGCACGGCTTGCAGCTTGGCCAGAACGGTCGCGCGCGTGCCCGGCTTGACGATGAACCCGGCCACGTTGTGCTGGGCCGCGGCGCGCACCGTATCGGCATCGGCATGGCCGGTGATGACGAGATAGGGAATGGCCGCCAGCGCCGGGACCCGTTGCACCGTTTCGATCAGTTCGAAACCCGACATGCCTGGCATTTCCACATCGACCAGAACGGCATCGGGCCTGATCCGGGGCAGGGCCACCAAGGCGCCCTGAGGGTCGCTGAAGGCGGATACCTGGTAGCTGGCGGATTCCAGCATGCGGGTGAGCACCTGGAGATAGACCGGG
>JBBINK010000131.1:0-3535 GCA_037443925.1 Betaproteobacteria bacterium | reverse complement strand
CATCCACCACCGCGACGCGCTGGGGCTGATCCCTGAGCCAGCTACCCGCCTCGGCGAGCTTGGGCGCGGCCTCGGCGGCCTTGGCGCGGATCTCCGCACTGCTGGCGGCCAGGCGGCGCTCCGCGGGCGCGCAGGCGGCTTCCAGCAGCGGCTGCAGGGCCGGGCTTTCGGCGGCGAGGCGCTGGCGGGCGGCAGCCAGATCGGCGATCACCGCCTCGCTGGTGTCCAGATGACGCTGAAGGGCCCCGTGCAGTGCGCTGGCGCTGCGCTGGGTGCCGGCGAGCAGCCGGCGTGCCGCCGCGGCCTGGTCCTCGCTGTGGCGCGCTCCGGTGAGATGGCGGATGCTGATGGCGAGGCGGTGCGGGTCGTAGAGCGGGCGGAAGACCACGTAATCGTCGAACACGCCCCGCTTGACCAGATCATAGGCCGTGTCCGCATCCTGCCCCTTGCACAGCAGGATGGAGGGGTGGTCGCCCCCGGCGAACCCGGGCGCCGTGCGATAGAGTTCGAGGAAGGCCCGCTCCGCCAGGCCGAGATCCAGGTGCGCGAACAGCAGCAGGGCCGGCGGTGTCTCGGCATAGCGCCGGGCCGCCACCGCGACGTGGTCGAAGGTCTCGATGCGCAGACCGCTGTCGGCGGCCAGCGCACGCACCTCCGGCGCGGCGTCGGCGTCGGCGAACAACCAGGCCAGTCGCACGCTCATCCCTTCCCTCCCTTCACTCGGGCCGCAAGTCTGGCCCAGACTTCATCGATCTTCTGGTAGCTCCGGGCGGCCGCGTCCCAGTCCGCGTTGTTGCCGGCCGCCTCGATCGCGGCGCACAGATCGGCCAGCTCGAGCGCGCCGATGGCGCGGGCGGCGGATTTCAGCTTGTGGGCGGCGCGCGCCAATGGCCGTGGCTCGCGTTTTTCGTAGGCCGCACGCATCTCGCGCAGGGGTTCCGCGGCATGGGTGAAAAAGCTGTCCACCAGCTCGCCTTGCAGTTGGGGCGAATCACCCACCATGTCGGCGAGCACGGAGGGGTCCCACACCGGCGGCGCCTCGGCGGCCTGGGCCGGGGCCGCGGGGTCACCCAAACCGGCGCTTGCCTCCAGTTCGGCCAGATCGCTCTCCATCTCCCGCCGCCGCGCCGCCGCTTCCACGAGATCGTGGCGGCGCGCCGCCTCTTCGGCGCGCGCGGCCCGTGCCGCCAGCCGCAGGGCGCCGACCATCTTAGCCGCTCCCTTGATGCGGTGGGCCTGACGGGTGGCCCCGGCGGCGTCGTCCCGGGAGAGGGCATGTTCCAGTTCGGCGAGGTCGCGCCGCGTCTGGGCCAGGAAGTCGGCGAGGATCAGCCGTTCTTCCTCGGCCCCTTCCGCGAGCTGGCCCAGGACACCCCGGTCGAGCACCGCACTGCCATCGAGGGGAATCGAGCCGTTCTCCGCCGCAAAGGGCAGCCAGCGCGCCAGGGTGGCGCGCAGCACCGCCAGCTCCGTGGGCTTGACCAGCACGTCGTCCATGCCGGCGGCGCGGCAGCGCGCCACCTCCTCGCCCATCGCCGCCGCGGTCCAGGCGATGATGGGCGTGGGCTTGCGCCCTTCCTGCACCTCGATCTCCCGCACCGCCTGGGCGAGCTCGAAGCCATCCATGAGGGGCATGTGGGCATCGGTGATGATCAAGGCATAGTCCCCATGCTTCCACTTGGCCAGCGCCTGATTGCCGTTCTCGGCCAGTTCCACCGGCAGGCCCAGCAGGGCCAGCTGGCGCGCGAGCAGGGCGCGGTTGGTGGGGTGGTCGTCCGCCACCAGCACCGGCTTGCCGCCGGAATCCAGCTTGCGCAGGGCCTCGCCGGTGGCGGCGGGCGTGGGGGGCGGCGCTTCCTGGGCCACCGGCAGGGTGAGGACCACGTAGAACGTGCTGCCCTTGGCCGGTTCCGACTCGACGCCGATGGTGCCCCCCATCCGCTCGGCGAGGCGTTTGCAGATCGCCAGTCCCAGCCCCGTGCCGCCATAACGGCGGGCCGTGCTCACATCGGCCTGGGAATAGCGCTCGAACAGCTTCTGCTGCGCCTCGGGCGAAATGCCGATGCCGGTGTCACGCACCGAGAGCTTGAGGGTCACCTCGCCTGCCTGTTCGCCCAGCCATTCGGCGCGGATTTCCACATACCCTTCGGCGGTGAATTTCAGTGCGTTGGAGACGAAGTTCTGCAGGATCTGCCGCACGCGCAGGCCGTCGATCACCAGCGCCTGGGGCAGGCGGGGATCGACGAAGCTCATCAGGGACAGGCCCTTCGCGCTCGCCGTGGCAAGATGCGCATCGCGCACGCCTTCGATGAGGGCCCGCAGGTTTTCCGGTTGCGGCGACAGCACGAGCTTGCCGGCCTCGATCTTGGAATAGTCGAGGATGTCGTCGATGATGCGGGTCAGCGCCTTGCCCGATTCGCGGGCGATGGTGAGCTGGTGGCGCTCCTCCGGTGGCAGGGGCGCCAGCGCCATCAGCTCCAGCATGCCCAGAAGGCCCGTCAGGGGCGTGCGGATCTCGTGGCTCATGGTGGCAAGGAACTCCTGCCGTTCCTGGAGCAGTTGCTCCAGGCGGGCCTGGATGGCCTTGTGCGGGCGGGTGTCGTGTAGCAGGCCGACGAAGAAGGCGTGTTCGCCGACGCGGAACTCGGACACCGACAGGTCCACCGGAATGCGCTCGCCATTCTTGTGCAGGGCCTCCACCTCACGCCCTATGCCGATGATGCGCGACTGGCCGGTCGCCAGGTAGTGGGCGATGTAGTCGTCGTGGGCGCTGCGGTGGGGTTCCGGCATGAGCACGGAGACGTTGCGCCCCACGAGCTCGGTGGAGGTATAGCCGAGCAGGCTTTCCACCGCGTCGTTGACCATCTGGATGATGCCGTGCTCGTCGATCACGACCAGCCCATCGACCAGGCTCTGCAGCACGGCCATCAACTGGGAGGTGCGCTCGGCCACCCGCTGTTCCAGCTCGGCATTGAGCCGGCGCAGGGCGGCTTCGGCCTCGACCCGCCGGGTCGTGTCGAACAGGGAGCCGACCACCTCTCCGTTGACGCGGTGTGCCTGGACGTGCAGCCAGCAGGTCTGGCCATCGCGGCGCGTGAAGCGGAATTCGTCGCTCCAGGTGCGGCCTTCGGCGATCGCGGCCTTGAACCCGGCGTAGGCCTCATCCCGGTCTTCGGGATGGACCTGTTCCCGCAGTAGGGCGGGTTGTCGCAGGAAATCCTCCGCCGTCCAGCCGGTGAGCGTTTCGATCTGATGGCTGACGAAGCGCAGCCGCCCCGACAGATCCGTCACGAAGGTGGCGATGGGCAGGGCATCCACCAGATCGCGATAGCGTGCCTCCGCCTTCTGCCAGCGCTGCACCAGGAACCACGCGCCCACCGCGAGCAACAGCGTGAGCAGGGCCGAGACCGTGGCCGCCGCGATGGGCAGCCAACGGTTCTGGGCCGCGGGCGCCCATTCGGGCAGCGCGGTGACCACCAGCGTCCATTCGTGGTCGCCCACCCTCAGGGGCAGGTGCGTCTGCAGCGGCTGCGCC
>JBBINK010000130.1:0-6895 GCA_037443925.1 Betaproteobacteria bacterium | reverse complement strand
ACGTGGAGAACATCCGGTCGCCGGCCGGTGATCGCTACTTCGCCGGCATCCTGGCGCGGCGCAAGGGTGGCTGCACGGGGTCCGACGAAGCGGCGGTGGCGCGCTGCACCCTGGCGGCCCTGGCCGCCCGCTACCCGATCCAGGGCTACGTCAGCAGACTGGAAGACGGCTGGCGGCGCACCACGCCCTTCGACGTCAAAGCCGCGCTGCAGTGGGCCGGAATCCGGTGAAGGGGTAAAGGCTGCGGGGCGGTGGCCGTTATTGATGCGAGACGATCCGGTCGCCGCCGTCCCGACGCCAGGACCCGGGGTGTTCGGCGCGGATCGGATTGCCCCCTAGAGGCAGCGACGACAACCGGACCGGAGCCCCGTCCCATGGCCCAAGCCACGCAGGTACTCACCAACAACGCCAATCTGCTCAAGGCCAAGGCCAGCCGGCATGCCATCTACGGCGTGCTGATCGCCTTCGCCGCCATCGTCATCGCCACCCTGGGCGTCTCCCTGACCCAGACGGGGGGCATCAGCCTGGAAGGGATCCTGCACGCGCAGCGCACCAACGTGACCCTGTGGATCCTCGATGTCATGCCCTTCGTGTTCGCCGTGTGGGGCCAGTACGTGAGCTCGCTGATCGCCTACGAGGCCGGCGCCATGCTGGTGGACCAGACCTCCGAGCTGCGCGCCCAGACCGCGGCCCTGGAGGCCCAGGCCACGCGCAACGCCACCCATGACCAGCTCACGGGCCTGCCCAACCGCTTCCTGTTCAAGGACCGGCTGGCCCAGGCCCTGCTCGCCGCGGCCCGCCAGCAGCGTCGTGTGGCGGTGCTGGTGATGGACATCGACCGCTTCAAGGAGATCAACGAAGCCATGGGCCCCTACAATGGCGACCGCCTGCTCAAGCAGGTGGCCACCCGCCTGCAGTCGGCGCTCCAGGAACCCGAGAGCGTGGCGCGCCTTGGCGGCGACGAATACGCCGTGCTCGTCCCCGGGCTGTCCGACGTGAAAGCGGTGGGAGCCGTGGTGAAGAAGATCGAGAAGGCCATGGACACGCCGTTCATGCTGGAGCAGCTCAAGCTGGACGTGCGTGGCAGCATCGGCATCGCCATCTATCCCGAGCATGGCACGGATCCGGACACCCTGCTGCAGCGGGCGGACGTGGCCATGTACGCGGCCAAGCGCAATCACGCGGGCTTCCTGGTGTACTCGCCCCGCTACGATGAATACAGCCCCCAGCGGCTCACGCTCATGGGCGAGCTGCGGCACGCCATCGACAACGGCGGCCTGGTGCTGCATTTCCAGCCGAAGGTGGACCTCAAGAGCGGGCGGGTCGAGGAGGTGGAAGTGCTGGTGCGCTGGAATCACCCCAAGCACGGGCTGATGTATCCGGACGAATTCATTCCCCTGGCGGAACGCACCGGCCTGATCAAGGCGCTGACCCTGTGGGTGCTCAACAGGGCCCTGGACCAATCCAGCGCGTGGAAGAAGGGCGGGGTGGATCTGGGCGTGGCGGTCAACCTCTCCGCCCAGGTGCTGTTCGACCTGGACCTGCCGGACATCGTGGCTGGCGCGCTGGCCGCCCGCGACGTGCCTCCCGAGCGCCTGATCCTGGAGATCACCGAAAGCGCGATCATGGTGGACAAGGACCGCGCCATGCTGATCCTCTCCCGCCTCTCCGACATGGGGGTGCGCATCGCCATCGACGATTTCGGCACCGGCTATTCGTCGCTCGCCTATCTGTCCAAGATGCCCGTGGACGAGATCAAGATCGACAAGTCCTTCGTCATGGACATGGTGGAGAACAAGACCAACGCCGTGATCGTGCATGCCACCATCGAGCTGGGCCACAACCTCGGCCTCGCGGTGATCGGCGAAGGCGTGGAGGACGTGGGACTGTTCCGGCGCCTGCGCGATCTGGGCTGCGATGCCGCCCAGGGCTACTACATGACCCGGCCCCTCGATGATCGGGACTTCGCGGCCTGGCTCGAGCAGGGCCGCTTAAGCGGCGAGCTCGTCGTGGAGAACGGACGCATACGCATCCTGCGCCACTCGGAATGATCTGCCTCGAGGCCCGGCCCGGTCTGATGGACAATCTGGGATAATCCATTCCATCCGCCGCGCCGCCCAGCCACGCCATGTCCCTTCCCGAACCCGCCCGCCGCGCCAGCGAGATCCAGCCCTTCCACGTGATGGAGATCCTGGCCCGTGCCCGGGCCCTGGAAGCGGCGGGGCAATCCATCGTCCACATGGAGATCGGGGAGCCGGATTTCGCGACGCCGGAGCCCATCGTGCGCGCGGGCATGGCGGCGCTCGAGGCCGGCCAGGTGCACTACACGCCGGCCCTCGGCCTGCCGGCGCTGCGGCAGGCCATCGCGGCCTTCTACCGCGCGCGTCATGGCGTGGAGGTGGCGGCTTCGCGCATCGTCGTCACGCCCGGCGCCTCCGGCGCGTTGCTGCTGGCCCTGGGCGCCGTGCTGGAGGCGGGCTCGGAGATCCTGCTGGCCGATCCCGGTTATCCCTGCAACCGCCACTTCGCGCGCTTCGTGGAAGCGCGGGCGGTGGGCATCCCCGTAGGGCCCGAGACGGGCTATCAGCTCGATGCCGCGCTGGTGGGGCGTCACTGGAGCAGGCAGACCCGGGCCGTGCTGGTGGCCTCGCCGGCCAATCCAACCGGCACGCTGCTAAACGCCGCGGCGCTGCGCGCCTTGCACGAGGCGGTCACGGACCGGGGTGGGGCGCTGATCGTGGACGAGATCTACCACGGCCTCACCTATGGCATCGACGCGCAGACGGCGCTCGCGGTGAGTGACGAGATCTTCGTGATCAACAGTTTTTCCAAGTACTTCGGCATGACCGGGTGGCGTCTGGGGTGGCTGGTGGCGCCACCCGCCTTCGTTCCCCTGCTGGACCGGCTGGCCCAGAACCTGTTCCTGGCCGCGCCCACCGTGGCCCAGCATGCGGCGCTTGCGGCCTTCGAGCCGGGCACCCTGGCCCTACTCGAGGATCGCCGTGAGGCGTTCCGCCGCCGGCGCGACTATCTGCTGCCCGCGCTGCGGGAGCTCGGCTTCGACATTCCAGTCACGCCCCAGGGGGCGTTCTACCTGTATGCCGGCTGCCGGCGTTTCACCTCCGACAGCCTCGCCTTCGCCCGGCGGCTGCTGGAGGAGGGCGGCGTGGCGGTCACGCCCGGCATCGACTTCGGTCATCACGAGGCCGAGGTCCATCTGCGCTTCGCCTACACCACGCAACTGGAAACGTTGCGGGAAGGGGTGGAGCGCATCGCCCATTTCCTGGCGCGGGGATGAGCCCGCCGCATTCCCGCACGCACAACGGAGGGGGATCGGATGCATGTGGAGTTTCATGGTGCGGCCCGGGAGGTGACCGGGTCCTGCTTTCTGTTCCAGGTGGGTGGCCACCGATTCCTGGTGGACTGCGGCCTGATCCAGGGCTCGCCCGAGCACGAGAAGCTCAACCGCGAGCCCTTCCCCTTCGATGCCCGCCACATCGATGCCGTGGTGCTCACCCATGCCCATCTCGATCATTCGGGCCGGCTGCCGGTGCTGATCCGGTCCGGCTTTCGCGGCTTCATCTACACCCACCGGGCGACGGCCGCGCTGTGCCGGGTGATGCTCGAGGATGCGGCCTACCTCAACGAAAAGGAAGCGGAGCGTTACAACCGCTACCAAAGGAACCGCGGCAAGCCGCCGATCGAACCCCTGTTCGATCAGGATGACGTGTACACGACGGAGCGGCACTTCAAGGCGCTCGACTACGGCGAGCCGGTGGAGATCCTGCCCGGCGTCACGCTCACCCTGCACGACGCAGGCCATATCCTGGGCTCGGCCATGGTGGAGCTTGCGCTGTCGGAGGCAGGGCTTGCGCGCCGCGTGGTGGTGAGCGGCGACCTCGGCCACATGGGCGCGCCCATCCTGGCGGATCCCACCTTGCTGACCGAGGCCGACCTGGTGGTGATGGAATCCACCTATGGCGACCGCTGCCATCGCCCTTGGGAGGCCACCTGGGCCGAGCTGGGAGAGATCTTCCGCAGCGCCCGTGCCGCCAAGGGCAACATCCTGGTGCCGGCCTTCGCCGTGGGCCGCACACAGGAGCTGCTGTACGTGCTGGCGCGCCATTACCACGACTGGGGGCTTGACGCCTGGCACGTCTTCCTCGACAGCCCCATGGCCATCGAGGCCACCGCGCTGTACCGCAAGTATCACGGCGTGTACGACAAGGCGGCGCGGGAAATCGTGGCCAACCATGGCGATCCCTTCGCGCTGCCCAATCTGCGCTTGACGCGCACCGCCGAGGAATCCATGCACATCAACGACATCCGCGCCGGGGCCATCATCATCGCCGGCAGCGGCATGTGCACCGGCGGGCGCATCCTGCACCATCTCAAGCGCAACCTGCCCTTCGACCAGGCCCATGTGCTCATCGTCGGGTTCCAGGCCCAGGGAACCCTGGGCCGCGCCCTGGTGGACGGCGCGAAAACCGTCCGTCTGTTCGGCGAGGACGTGCCGGTGCGCGCCCGCGTCCACACCGTGGGCGGGCTGTCGGCCCATGCAGACCAGGCTGGCCTCGCCCAGTGGTATGGCCACTTCCGCGGCCGGCCGCCGGTGGCCCTCGTCCATGGCGAGCCTTCCGCCATGGATGCCCTCGCAGACCACCTGCGACAGAGCTTCCAGGCGCGGGTGCACCGTCCCCAGCGGGGTGAGCGCCTGTCGCTCGACCGGCTTTGAGGCCATGTGCGGTCGCTACACCCTCACCACGCCGGATCTGTCGGACATCGGTGACGCGCTGGGGGTGGCGCTGCCCCCGGTGCCGGTGTCCTACAACGTCGCGCCCGGGCGGCTCGTGCCCATCATCCGTGCCGCCCCGGGGCAGGGTTACGAGCTGGTCCTGGTGAAGTGGGGTCTGGTGCCCCGCTGGTCCAGGCAGCCACGCAGCGATTACCACACCATCAACGCCCGGGCCGAGACGGTGGCGGTCAAGCCCGCCTTCCGGGATGCCTTCCGGCACCGGCGCTGTCTGGTTCCCGCCGATGGCTTCTACGAATGGCAGCAGCGGCCCACCCGCAAGCAACCCTGGTACGTGCACCGACGGGACCGCCGGCCCTTCGCCTTCGCCGGCTTGTGGGAATCCTGGCAGGGCGAGGGGCAGACGCTGACGAGCTGCGCCATCATCGTCACCGATGCCAATGCCCTCATGCGTCCCATTCACGGCCGCATGCCCGTGATCCTGCCGCCGGAGCGCTACCGGCTGTGGCTCGATCCCCATGCGCCCCGGGAGGTGCTGCTGTCCCTGCTGACCCCCTATGACGGCGATGAGCTGGTGGCCGAGCCGGTCGGCACCCTCGTCAACGATCCGCGCAACGACGGGCCACGCCTGATCGAACCCCTCGCCGATGTCCGGGATTGATGGGCCACCATCGAACCCGGAGCCGGCCTCCACGATCCGGCGCCCGCCCGCGAAGCGGGTGGGGCCGCGCCCGTGCGGGTCGATCGTGGGCCCCCTGGCTGTGCAAACGGCGAAGGGGAGCGTGCCGCCACCATCGGCTTTCGCGGTACACTGCGCCTGACGATGCGAGGCGCCCTGATGCTGCTATCCCTGTTGTGCTGTGCCGCCTGCGTCCCGCCGGGCACGCGGCCGGGCGCGCCCGCGGCGCCGGCATTCACGGTGGCCTCCCTGGCCAAGACCGACATCGACCAGGTGGCCGAGCTCCACGTGCGGGAAGCGATCGCGCATCTGCGCGTGCTGGCGGAAAAGCTCTACCGGCGCAACCCCCGCGAGTGGCGCAAGGGCGGCCATGGCTCCCTCGAGCAGGCGCTGGCGCAGTTGTTCGAAGGCGACTGGCAGCGGCCCCGCCCCGAGTTCGGCGGGCGGCGCGGCACGGACGTGGTACATCTGGCCTTCCGGGAGGACTATGGCGGTGACCGGGTGGCGGCCTTCGTCTGGGGCCTGACGAGCATGACACTCGCCGCCTACAACGACCGCATGGAGTTCTACGCCGTGGACGAACTGGATCCCCAGAAGCTGTACAACGCCGCCCGCAATTTCGAGATCGCCGCATGGAAGCTCGCCCATGCCCGGGATGCGCGGGGCGAGCCCTATCTCCTCTCCAACGAGATCAACGGCGGCGAGCGCAATCTCTCCTTCGAGCGGGAATTCGGCAAGCTCATCGGCGAGACCGACATGATGGCCCGCATCGTCGCCGGCCGCACGCAGCGCACCATCGTGCGGGTGATCCAGAATCTGGCCACGGCCGCGTTCCTGCCCATCTGACCGATGCCCAAGCACATCCTCATCACGGGCTGCTCCAGCGGCATCGGCCTGTGCCTGGCGCGGGGCCTGAAGGCCCGCGGCTGGCGCGTGTTCGCCAGCGCGCGCAGGCAGGAGGACGTGGCGCGCCTGACGGCCGAAGGGCTGGAGGCCGTGGCCCTGGACCTTGCCGACACGGGCTCCATCGCCCGCGCGGTGGAGGCGGTGCTCGAAGCCGGCGCTGGCCGCCTCGACGCCCTGTGCAACAACGGCGCCTATGGCCAGCCCGGCGCGGTGGAGGACCTGCGCCGCGAGGTGCTGCGGGAACAGTTCGAAACCAACCTGTTCGGCACGGTGGAACTCACCAACCGGATCCTGCCCGTGATGCGCCGCCAGGGACACGGCCGCATCCTCCAGATCAGCTCGCTGCTGGGCTACGTGGCGCTGCCCTACCGGGGCGCCTACACGGCATCCAAGTATGCGCTGGAAGGCATCAGCGACACGCTGCGGCTGGAACTCGCCGGAACGGGGATCCACGTCGTGCTGATCGAGCCCGGGCCCATCGAGAGCCGCTTCCGCGCCAATGCCTATGCCGCCTACCGGCGCAACATCGACCCAGCCCACAGCGCCCACCGCGAGCG
>JBBINK010000129.1:731-6897 GCA_037443925.1 Betaproteobacteria bacterium | reverse complement strand
CAAGCCCAAACTCGACATCGCCAACGGCCTGCAGGAATACGCCGACCTGATCGCGGACAAGATCCGGGCTGCCGCGAAGGCAAAGCTGCGCAAGCCGCTTCCGGCCGTGGGCAGCCGGCTGGGCGCCGATGCCGTGTTGCCCGCCCTGTCGAATCCCATCGCCTCCACCGAGAAACTCATCGTCGTGGGCGCGTCCACCGGCGGCACGGAAGCGATCAAGGAATTCCTGATGCAAATGCCGCCCGACAGCCCCGGCATCCTGATCACCCAGCACATGCCGGAAGCCTTCACTGCCTCGTTTGCCAGGCGTCTCGATGGCTTGTGCAAGATCCGCGTCAAGGAGGCCGAGCACGGCGACCGCGTTTTGCCGGGCCACGCCTACGTGGCGCCGGGTCATTCCCATCTGCTGCTCGCGCGCAGCGGCGCGAACTACGTCTGCGAACTGTCCCAGGGTCCGCCGGTGAACCGGCATCGTCCTTCCGTGGACGTGCTGTTCCGGTCCGCCGCGAACTGCGCCGGCCCCAATGCCATCGGCGTCATCCTCACGGGCATGGGCAAGGATGGCGCCCAGGGCATGCTGGAGATGAAGCAGGCAGGGGCCTACAACTTCGCACAGGACGAGGCCAGCTGCGTGGTGTACGGCATGCCCAAGGAGGCCGTGGCGATGGGGGCCGTGGATGAGATCGTGCCGCTGTCGGAGATGGCGTCCCGCGTCCTAGCCCGACTGGCCAAGCAGGGTGGCCGCGCCATCCGGGTGTGATCGGAGAGGGCGCGCGCCCCTTTCCCCGGGGCGACGCGCCCGCTGTGTCAGCGCTCGGTTTTTTCCAAGGCCGCTTTACGGATCTCGATCTTGGCCTGGCCGCGCAGACTATCCACGTAGGCCTTCACGAGCACGGAGGCCTGCGCCTGCTGCAGCAGGGCGTCGGCTGCCTGCTGCGCCTGCGCCATGCGCTCTGCCGGCCTCATGACCTGGGTGATGCGATAGATGACGAAACCGGCGGGCGTGCTCTGGCCGGCGTAAGCCGGCAGCGGCTGCGCAGGGGTGCCGAACACGATGCGCGCGGCCTCCGCCCCCCACTCCTGCGCCCCACGGCGGTCCAAAAGCCGTGGGCCATCGAAGCGCAGACCGGAAACGTCCTCGCCTTTGCGCAGGCGCGCCAGGAGCGCTTCGCCCCGTTGCTGGGCGAGTTTGACCGCCTGCTCCCGAGCCAGGATGCGTTCGATCTCACCCCGCACCTCCGCCAGGGGGCGCTGCGCCGCAGCCTGGTGCTCCAGCACCCGGGCGGCGACCAGCGTGTTGGGCGCCACCTCGATGGCCTCGGTGTTCCGCTGCTGCTTCACCGCCTCCTCGGAGAAGATCGCGGCACGCAGCCGCTGATGGTCGAAGGGGAAGGATGCGCTGCCGTCCCGGGTGAGCCATCCGCTCTGCTCCACCTTGAGTTTGTACTGGGCCGCGGCCGGCTCCAGGGAAGCGAACTGGGCATAGACCAGGTCGCCAAACTTCTCCGCTTCCTCGTTGAAGCGCCGCAGGGCCGCCTCGCGGCGCGCCGCCTCCGCCACGCGATCCCTGACCGCCTCGAAGGGCTTGCTGCGGGCGGGTTCCACGCCCTTCAGCAGCAGAATGTGCAGCCCCGCCGGCGACGACACCGGCCCGCTGACCTCGCCCGGTTTCATCCCGGCGAGCACCCGCTCCACCTCCGGGAATAGGGACCCCGCGGTGACGCTGCCAAGATCCCCACCCCGTTCCGCGGTGGACGGATCCTCGGAAAACTGCCGCGCCAGTGCGGCGAAGCGCGCCGGGTCCGCCTTCGCCTGCTGGGCGAGGTCGCTGGCCTTTTTCTGCGCGGCCTCCCGCTCCGCCGGCGACGCACCGGGTCTGACGCGGATCAGGATATGGGCCACGTGGCGCTGCTCGGGCTCCCCGAACTCGGCGCCATGACGCTCGTAATAGGCGCGCAGATCGGCCTCCGTGAGCTCCACCGTGGGCAGCAGCGCGTCGGGCGAGAAGACCACATAGGCCACCCGCACGCGCTCCGGCACCCTCGACAGTTCCGGGTGCGTCTGGTAGTAGCGCTCCACCGCGGCTTCCTCCACCTTGGCGGAAGCCAGGAAATCCTCGGCCGGAACCAGGGCGCGACTGACCTCCCTCTGCTCGGCAAGCGCCCGTGCCACGGCCTCGGTCGCCGTCTTCGGGACCATGGCCGACGCCACCGCCACGTCCAGCACGTGATTGGCCAACACATCCTGTCGCAGCAGCTGCAGGAACTGGGCGCGCGACAGCCGCCGCTGGGCGAGGAAGGCCTGGAAGCGCTGTTCCGAGAAGCGGCCGTTCTCCTGGAAGGCCGGCGCCGCCGCCAGCTGGGCGATCAACGCCTCCTCGGGGACCTCGTAGCCCCGCGCCAGGGCGGCCTGGAACAGCACGCGCTCGCGGATCAGCTCGTCCAGCACGCGCTGGCGCAGCTCCGGCGATTCCAGCCGACCCGGATCCCGCTCGCCCAGCTCGCGCAGGCGCGCCTGCTCGCGCTTGAGCGCCTCGTCGAACTCCAGGCTCGATATCTTCTGGCCATCCACCTCGGCCACCCATTGGCCGCCCCCCGTGCCCTTGAAGTAGGCATCCACGCCGAACAGAGCGAAGGACACGATGATCAGGGCGAGCAGGATTCGTGCGAACCAGCCCTTCAGGCGCTCGTGAATGGTATCGGACAGCATGTCTCACTTCCCGATGTGCCAGCGCCCGCGCGAAACGGGCGCCAATAATGGAAAAGGGCGAGACGAGCTCGCCCTTGTTTGGCGGAGTGGACGGGACTCGAACCCGCGACCCCCGGCGTGACAGGCCGGTATTCTAACCGACTGAACTACCACTCCTGAAAACGGCTGCGCAACTGCAACGATGCGCTGGTGGGTGCTGAGGGGATCGAACCCCCGACATTCGCCTTGTAAGGGCGACGCTCTACCAGCTGAGCTAAGCACCCGCATCCGGCCCCGGCGCCATCCGTACCTGCCGGAACCGTCCTTTTTGGGGTGCCGCTCATCATCGCCCAAGCTGGGCCCAAGCGGGCATCACCCAAAGCCCGTTAGTTTATCGCATCTTTGAGCGCTTTGCCAGCGCGGAATTTAGGAACCTTGGCTGCCTTGATCTTGATGGTGGCACCGGTGCGGGGATTGCGACCGCTGCGCGCCGCGCGCTTGCCGACGTAGAAGGTACCGAAGCCCACCAGGGTCACGGTGTTGCCTTTCTTGAGAGACTGCTGCACCGCCGCGATCGCCGCATCCAGCGCGCGTCCCGCCGCCGCTTTGGACAGATCAGCGTTTTTCGCGATCGCCTCGATCAATTCGGATTTGTTCACGTGAAGTCCCCTTTCGATTTGGTATGGTGTGGCAGGAGTGAGAGTGACTTGCAAAGCGCTTTATAGCAGCGGCCAAAATGGGGTGTCAAGCAATTTGCCGGGCCCTTTCCACGAGGCGTCGCCGCTGGCGGCA
Organism: Betaproteobacteria bacterium; assembly: GCA_037443925.1. Classification (GTDB taxonomy): domain Bacteria; phylum Pseudomonadota; class Gammaproteobacteria; order Burkholderiales; family Thiobacteraceae; genus Thiobacter. The sequence goes on along the minus strand of JBBINK010000129.1, from coordinate 3,417 downwards.
CCGATGCCGAGTGCCGCCGCGAGAAGCGCCCCTCTATGGAGCCGCAGCGAAAAAACGGGCGCCCAGGGCGCCCGTTTCCGGTGCATGACACGACCCGTCAGTGCTTGATCAGTGCGCCGGCCTCGATCTTGGCCTCCGGCGCGCTCACCGGCACCGCCGCGGGCGCTTCCTCGGGCAGCGGCGTGGGCTTGCGTTCCAGAGCCGTGTCGAGAACCTGCTCGATCCAGCGCACCGGCTGGATTTCGAGCTTGTTCTTGATGTTGTCCGGGATCTCGCCCAGATCCTTGACGTTCTCCTGGGGGATGAGCACGGTCTTGATGCCGCCCCGGTGGGCCGCCAGCAGTTTCTCCTTGAGCCCGCCGATGGGCAGCACCTCACCCCGCAGGGTGATCTCGCCGGTCATGGCCACGTCCGCGCGCACGGGAATCCCCGTCAACACCGACACCAGCGCCGTGCAGATGGCGATCCCCGCACTCGGGCCATCCTTGGGCGTGGCACCCTCTGGCAGGTGGATGTGGATGTCGTTGTTCTGGTAGAAATCCACCGGGATGCCCAACTGGGCCGCGCGGCTGCGCACCACCGAGAGCGCGGCCTGGATGGACTCCTGCATCACCTCGCCCAGTTTGCCCGTGGTGATGGTCTTGCCCTTGCCCGGCAGGCGCACCGCCTCGATGGTCAGGAGCTCCCCTCCCACCTCGGTCCAGGCCAGGCCGGTGACCTGCCCCACCTGGTTGGTCTTCTCCGCCATGCCATAGGTGAAACGGCGCACACCGAGATAGTGCTCCAGGTTCCTGGAGCTGACGGTGATCTTGGATTTCTTCTTCTCCACCAACAGCGCCTTCACCACCTTGCGGCAGATCTTGGCAATCTCGCGGTCGAGACTGCGCACGCCCGCTTCCCGCGTGTAGTAGCGGATGATGTCCCGGATGGCGCTCTGGGTGACGCTGAGTTCCTCCGGCTTGAGACCGTGCGTCCGCATCTGCTTGGGCAGCAGGTAGCGGATGGCGATGTTGATCTTCTCGTCTTCCGTGTAGCCGGCCAAGCGGATGACTTCCATCCGGTCCAAAAGCGGCGCGGGAATGTTGAGCGAGTTCGCCGTCGCCACGAACATCACGTCGGACAGGTCATACTCGACCTCCACGTAATGATCGACGAAGGTATGGTTCTGCTCCGGATCCAGCACCTCGAGCAACGCGGAGGAGGGATCGCCCCGGAAGTCCATGCCCATCTTGTCCACTTCGTCCAGCAGGAACAGCGGGTTCGACGATTTGGCCTTCTTCATGCCCTGGATCACCTTGCCGGGCATGGAGCCGATGTAGGTCCGACGGTGACCGCGGACCTCGGCTTCGTCCCGCACGCCACCCAGGGCCATGCGCACGAACTTGCGGTTGGTGGCCTTGGCGATGGACTGGCCAAGCGAGGTCTTGCCCACACCCGGAGGGCCGACCAGGCAAAGAATGGGCGCCTTCAGCTTGTCCACCCGCTGCTGCACGGCCAGATACTCGATGATCCGCTCCTTCACCCGGTCCAGCCCGTAGTGATCCTGGTCGAGGATCTCCTGGGCCTTTTTGAGGTCGTTGCTGATCTTGGTCTTCTTGCGCCAGGGCAGGCTGACCAGGGTCTCGATGTAATTGCGCACCACCGTGGCCTCGGCCGACATGGGCGACATCAAGCGCAGCTTTTTCAGCTCCGCCATGGCCTTGTTGTGGGCTTCCTTGGACATGCGCGCCGCCTTGATGCGCTTCTCCAGCTCATCTAGGTCGGCGCCTTCCTCGAGCTCACCCAGCTCTTTCTGGATGGCCTTGACCTGCTCGTTCAGGTAGTACTCGCGCTGGCTCTTCTCCATCTGGCGCTTGACGCGGCCGCGGATGCGCTTCTCCACCTGGAGGATGTCGATCTCGGCGGACAACAGGGTGAACAGGTGCTCGAGGCGAGCATGCACATCCATCATTTCCAGGATCTGCTGCTTCTGCTCCAGCTTGATCGGCAGATGGGCCGCGATGGTGTCCGCCAGGCGGCCGGCATCGTCGATGCTCGCCAGCGAGGTCAGGATCTCGGGCGGGATCTTCTTGTTCAGCTTGACGTACTGATCGAACTCCGACAGCAGGCTCCGCATGAGGGCGAGCGTCTCGTGATCGGACGGCGCCTCGATCTTGCGGATGTCCGCCTCGGCGGCGAAATGCGTGGTCTCGTCGATGAATCGGGTGATTTCCGCACGCTGATTGCCTTCCACCAGCACCTTCACCGTGCCGTCTGGCAGCTTGAGCATTTGCAGGATGCTCGCGACGCTGCCCACGCGATACAGATCGTCGGTGGTGGGTTCGTCCTTGGATGCCGATTTCTGGGCGACGAGCAGGATGTGCTTGCCGGCCTCCATGGCCACTTCCAGGGCCTTGATCGACTTGGGACGGCCCACGAACAGCGGGATGACGATGTGGGGATAGACCACCACATCGCGCAGGGGCAGCAGGGGTAGAGTAACGTGTTCGGCGAGCGTTTCGGATTGCGTGCTCATGGTTGGGCCACCTTTAATAAAAGTATTACTGCGCGGGGATGGGGGCAGGGAGGGTGAATTCAAGGGGCGGCCCCGGCCACCCCATCCCGGAGGCGGACCGGTCCACCGGCCCTGACGGGAAGGTTTATCGGAAGATTCGCCCCTTCCTTGAACCAGCCGCGGGCGGGCCCT
>JBBINK010000129.1:0-721 GCA_037443925.1 Betaproteobacteria bacterium | reverse complement strand
ACCCCGGCCTCAGGCCACGCGCGGCTGGTCAGCGTAGATCAGCTTGGGAGGGGCATTGGCGGTGATGACCTCTTCGTCCACCACCACCTTGCTGACATCCTTCATGGAAGGAAGTTCAAACATGATGTCGAGCAGGGCGTGCTCCAGGATGGAACGCAGGCCACGCGCCCCGGTCTTGCGCTGCAGGGCCCGTTTGGCAATGGCCGTGAGCGCCTCGTCGCGGAACTCGAGCTCGACGCCCTCCATGGCGAAGAGTTTCTGATACTGCCGGATCAGGGCGTTCTTCGGCTCGGTCAGAATCTGGACCAGGGCCTTCTCGTCCAATTCCTCGAGGGTGGCCACCACCGGCAGACGGCCGACGAATTCGGGGATCAGGCCATACTTGATCAGATCCTCGGGTTCCACGCCCCGCAGGACCTCTCCGATGGCCTTGCGGTTCTCACGGCTGCGCACTTCCGCGCCGAAGCCGATCCCCCCCTTCTCGGAGCGGTTGCGGATGATCTTTTCCAGGCCGTCGAAGGCGCCGCCACAGATGAACAGGATGTTGGTGGTGTCCACCTGGACGAATTCCTGATTCGGGTGCTTGCGCCCGCCCTGGGGCGGAACGGAGGCGATGGTGCCCTCGATGAGCTTGAGCAGCGCCTGCTGCACGCCCTCGCCCGACACATCCCGAGTGATGGACGGGTTGTCGGACTTGCGGGAGATCTTGTCGATCTCGTCG
>JBBINK010000128.1:1073-6989 GCA_037443925.1 Betaproteobacteria bacterium | reverse complement strand
CTTCGTTCAAGGGAAATCCTTGCCCGCGTCGATTGGATAGCGGCGGAGGACACCCGTGTCACGGCGCGCCTGCTGGTGCACCTGGGCGTGTCGAAGCCGATGTTCTCCGTGCGGGAGCACAACGAGCGGGCCGGCGCTCAGCGCATCGTCGAGGCGCTGGCGCGGGGCGAATCCGTGGCCCTGGTCACCGATGCGGGCACGCCAGCGGTGAGCGATCCCGGCGCCCAGGTGGTGGCCGCGGTCCGTGCCGCGGGCTTTTCCGTGGTGCCGGTGCCCGGGCCGAGCGCGCTCACGGCGGCCCTGTCCGTGTCGGGGTTTGCGGACCCCCACTTTCTGTTCTACGGCTTCCTGCCGGCCAAGAGCGGCGAGCGCAAAGCCGCGCTGGCCACGCTCAGCGCCCTGCCTTTTCCCCTGGTGTTCTACGAGGCGCCCCACCGGATCCGGGACACCCTGGCCGATCTGGCGGCACAGCTGGGCGCGCAGCGCCGGATGGTGATCGCCCGCGAGCTGACCAAACTGTTCGAGGAGATCCACGTCTGCGACCTGGGCGAGGCCTGCGCCTGGATCGAGGCGGATGCGAACCGGCAGCGGGGTGAGTTCGTGCTGGTGGTCGCCGGCGCGGCGGCTGCCACGGGGGAGCGGGAAGAGGCGCGCCGCGTGCTGGAGATCCTGCTCGGGGAGCTGCCGGCGAGCCAGGCGGCACGCCTTGCCGCCGCCATCACCGGCGAACGCAAAAACAGCCTCTACCAGCTCGCCCTGGCGCTCAAGGGCGGGGATTGAGGCGACTTCAGCGCGTCTGGCGCACCTCGTCGAGGATCGCGGCCAGATCCTGCTCCCAGCGGTCGAACACCGGCGCCAGCTCGGGCTCAGGGAAGAAGGTCTTGAACACGCCGGGCCGCGCCGTGGTGACGATGGTCTGGCTTTCCTCGGCGAAGATCACGACGTTGAGGGGAAGATAGGGGATCAGCTGCGGGTGCCGGGCGGCGAGCGTTTCCATCTCGCCCGGTTTGCCGAAGAACACCACGCGGTAGCGGTCGGTCTTGTAGCCCTTGGCTTCCAGGCCCACGTCCACCCGCTGCACCTTGCCCACCTTGTAGCCGCGCGCGGCGATGGCGGCCTGGAGCGTGGACATGGCTTCTTCGAAATTCTGGGCGGAACGCACGATCATGAGCTCGTCCGCGCGCGCGGCACCCACCGCCACCACGAACAGGAACAGACACCACAGCCAGACGCGTTTCATAGGGCGGCCTCCTCCATGATGGCGAGATAATGCCGCGTCATCTGGTCGCACATCTCGTCGAGCTCGCTGTTGTTGAAGATCCTGGACAGCCGTTTGGGGTTGATGGTCATCATGCGCACCTTGCCTTCATGCTCCACCACCGTGATGCGGCAGGGCAGGAACAGGCCCACGCGCGGATCGATGGCCAGGGCCTGGTTGAGCATGCCGAAGTTGCAGAAATAGACGATGTGCTGCCTGGGATTCTCCCTGCCCTCGGGCGCGATGCCGGCATCCAGCGTCTGCTCGCGGATGAACACGAAATTGTTCGAGGTCGCCGCGCGCTTGACGTTTTCCACCGTGGTGGGGAGATCATAGGGCGAATCCACCACGAACACCGGCGGTTCGGCATCATGGGCCGTGGCCGCCCTGCCGGCCGCCGTCTTCTCCTGGCTGCGGATGAAGGCCACGATGTCGTCGAGATCCTTGTCGGACAGGCCGCGTTGCTTGAAGGCGACCATGGGCGTGCCCTCCCGGCCCCTGATCAGCGTGTTCTTGATCTGGGCATCGCTGGCCGAGGCGAGATAGCCGGCATTGTTGAGGGCGGGCGGCATGATGGGCAGATCCCTCGGCCGGGAGAAGGTCACGCCCGTGCCGTGGCTGCCCTCGCCTTTCGCTCCGTGGCAACCCGCGCAGTAGCGGCCGAACAGCATCTCGCCGCGACTGGCGTCGCCCTTGATGGGCCTGCGGTCGAACACCGGCGTTTTGCCCTTGTGCCAGCTGCGGAGGTGCGCCACGATGGCATCCACCTCGGCATCCGACAGTTGGGTGAAGGCCGGCATCACCCGCCCGGGCCGGCCCAGGCGGATGGTGCGACGCAGATAGGCATCATCCACGGTGGCCTGGAACGAGGGCAGGGAAAGGGGCACGCCGATGCCCCCGCTGCCGTCCTCGCCATGGCAGGCCGCGCAGTTGCGGGCGTACAGATGGGCCCCGTCGGGAATCTTTCCCGGCGCCGCCCAGAGCAGAGGTGCCCAAAGCAGGCATGCCAGCAGAAAGAGGGTGGATTTGTCGCGCCTCACGGGTCATCCTTTCAGGATAAGAATATCCGCAAAACCTAATATAGCCATCCCGTGCCGGAAGTCAACGGCGCGCCGGGCGTGAGGCGTCCGTCGTCGGGAGCCAATCCGTTATACTGCGAGCCGGTCCCAGGATTTTCTCATTCTATGCGAATCACCCTCACCCGTCCCGACGACTGGCATCTGCACCTGCGCGATGGTCCGGCCCTGGCGGCGGTGGTGCCGGACACCGCCCGGCGCTTCGCACGCGCCATCGTGATGCCCAACCTCAAGCCGCCCATCACCACCACTGCCCAGGCCCAGGCCTACCGGCAGCGCATTCTGGCGGCGGTACCGCAGGGCGCCCGCTTCGAGCCCCTGATGACCCTGTATCTCACCGACAACACGCCGCCGGGGGAGATCCATGCCGCACGCGCCGGCGGCATCGTGCATGGTGTCAAATACTATCCGGCCGGGGCGACCACCCATTCGGATGCGGGGGTGACCGACATCGCACGCTGCCATGGAACGCTGGCGGTAATGGAGGAGGTGGGCATGCCGCTGCTGATCCACGGCGAGGTCACCGACCCCGCGGTGGACGTGTTCGACCGGGAGGCGGTGTTCATCGAGCGCGTGCTGGTGCCCCTGCTGGCGCGTTTTCCGCGTCTGAAGGTGGTGCTGGAACACATCACCACGCGCGAGGCGGTGCAATTCATCGAGGCGGCGCCGCCCCAGGTCGCGGCCACCATCACGGCCCACCACCTGCTCTACAATCGCAACGCCCTGTTCACGGGGGGCATCCGTCCCCATTTCTACTGCCTGCCGGTGCTCAAGCGCGAGCATCACCGCGAGGCGTTGCTGGCGGCGGCCACGGGGGGCAATCCCAAGTTTTTTCTTGGTACCGACAGCGCGCCCCATGCCCGTCATGCCAAGGAGGCGGCCTGCGGCTGCGCCGGCATCTACACGGCCCACGCGGCCATCGAGCTGTACGCCGAAGCCTTCGCGGCGATGAATGCCCTGCACCGCCTGGAAGCCTTCGCCAGCTTTCATGGCGCCGATTTCTATGGCCTGCCGCGCAACCAGGACACGCTCACCCTGGTGCGCGATCCGTGGACGGTGCCCCGCGAGCTCCCCTTCGGGGAGGACGTCCTGGTGCCGCTGCGTGCCGGGGAGACGGTGGCCTGGCGCCTGACGCAAACCGCTTGAGAACCCCTAATCCATCGAGTCGCCCATGAGCCTGGAACCCCTTTCCGCCGACAAGCTGTTTCGCCCCTGCGATCCCGCCTGCTTCCCCTTCGAGACCACGGCCGAGGTGCCGGAGCTCACGGAGTTCATCGGTCAGGAGCGGGCCGAGGCGGCGATCCGCTTCGGAGCCGGCATGCGCCACGAGGGCTACAACCTGTATGCCCTCGGCGCGCCTGGCACCGGCAAGCGTTCCCTGGTGGAGCAGGTGCTCAAGGAGAAGGCGGCCGCCCAGCCGGTCGCGGACGACTGGTGCTACGTGCACAACTTTGCCGAGGCCCATCGCCCGCGGGCGCTGCGGCTGCCGGCGGGACGCGGTGCGCGGCTGCGCAGCGACATGGCCCGTCTGCTGGACGAGCTGCGCGTGGTGATACCGAGCGCCTTCGAATCGGATCAGTACCGCGCCCGCGTGGAGGCCATCCACCGGGAGTACGACGAACGTCAGGAGCGCGCCATCCGCGAGCTGGGCGACGACGCGGCCGCCCATGGCATCGCCCTGCTGCGCGCGCCCGATGGCTTCGTATTCGCGCCGGTCCGTGACGAAAAGGTGCTGAGCCCCGAGGAATACGACCGGCTGCCCGACGAGGACAAGCGGCGCATCGACGAGCAGGTGGCGGCCTACCAGACGCGACTGGAGGAGATCCTGCGCAGCATTCCCCGCTGGCGCAAGGAGATGCGCGAGGCCCTGAGGCAGCTCAACCAGGAAACGGCCATGCTGGCGGTGGGGCACCTGATGGACGACCTGTTCGCGGCCTACCAGGACTTGCCCGAGGTGCTCGGCCACCTGCAGGCGGTGCGCGATGACGTGCTGGCCAGCACCGATCTGTTCCTCAAGCACGCGGAGGCGGCCTCGGCGGGCATGGGCTTCGACGGTTCGGCATTCCACCGCTATCAGGTGAACCTGGTGGTGGACCATTCCGGATCGACCGGCGCGCCCGTGGTCGTCGAGGATCATCCCACCTACAACAACCTCATCGGCCGGGTGGAGCATCTGGCCCAGATGGGCACGCTCATCACCGATTTCACCCTGATCAAACCCGGCTCCCTGCACCGGGCCAACGGCGGCTACCTGGTGGTGGAAGCCCACCGGCTGCTGTCCCAGCCCTTCGCCTGGGAGGCCCTCAAGCGCGCCCTCTACACCCGGCGGCTGCGCATCGAATCCGTGGGCCAGATCCTGAGCCTAGTGCCCACGGTCTCCCTGGAACCCGAGGAGATTCCCCTCGACGTGAAGGTGGTGCTGCTGGGCGACCGTTTCCTCTATTACCTCCTCCAGGAGGCCGATCCGGAATTCGGCGAGCTGTTCCGGATCGCCGCCGACTTCGAGGACACCCTGCCCCGCGACGAGCGCAATGCCCAGCTGTATGCGCGGCTCATCGCCACCCTGGCGCGACGCGAGAACCTGCTGCCCTTCCACCGGGAGGCCGTCGCACGGGTGGTGGAGCAGGCCTCCCGCCTGGCCGAGGATGGGGAAAAACTCACCGCCCACATGCACAGCGTGGCGGACCTGCTGCGTCAGGCCGATCGCTGGGCGCGGGAAGACGGTGCCCAGACGGTGGCAGGCGCCCACGTGGAGCGGGCGATCCGGGCCCAGGAGGCGCGCAGCGACCGCCTCAAGCGCCGCGTCCAGGAGGCGATCCTGCGCGGCACGCTGCTCATCGACACCAGCGGCGCCACCGTCGGCAGCATCAATGGTCTGTCCGTGGTGGAACTGGGGGACACGCGCTTTGCCCATCCCACGCGCATCACCGCCACCACGCGCATCGGCGACGGGGACGTGATCAACATCGAACGCGAGGTGGAGCTGTCGGGCGCCATCCACTCCAAGGGCGTGATGATCCTCGCCTCCTTCCTGGCCGCGCGCTATGCCCGCAGCCGGCCCCTGTCCCTGTCCGCCAGCCTGGTGTTCGAGCAGTCCTACGGTTACGTGGAGGGGGATTTCGCCTCCCTCGCGGAACTGTGCGCGCTGCTGTCCGACCTGGCCCAGGTGCCCATCCGCCAGTCGCTGGCGGTGACCGGCTCGGTCAACCAGTTCGGGCAGGTGCAGGCCATCGGCGGGGTGAACGAAAAGATCGAGGGGTTCTTCGACATCTGCCAGGCGCGCGGCCTCACCGGCGACCAGGGCGTGCTCATCCCCACCGCCAACGTCAAGCACCTCATGCTGCGCCAGGACGTGCGTGAGGCCTGCGCCGCCGGCCGCTTCCACATCTATGCGGTGGACACGGTGGACGAGGCCATCGAGCTTCTGACCGGCGTGCCGGCGGGCATGCCCGACGAGGAAGGGAATCTGCCCGAGGGCAGCATCAACTGGCGGGTCGCGGCCCAGCTCTACGAACTGTCGCTCATCCGGCAGGAATTCGCGGGCATCGGCCGCAACAAGGGCCGGCGCCGGAAGAAAGACTG
>JBBINK010000128.1:0-1050 GCA_037443925.1 Betaproteobacteria bacterium | reverse complement strand
GGCGCGCGCCCCCCGCTCAGGCGCGGAAGCGCTCCACGCTGCGGGTGAGGTGACGGGCCATCTCCTCGAGCTGCCCGGTGAGCGCGCAGGCTTCCTGCATGATGGTGACGGTGCGATCGCCATTGTCGGCGATGCGGGCGATCTGAGCGGAAATGTCCTGGATCGCCTTGGCCTGTTCGGCGGTGGCGCTGCCCACCTCGTCCATGCGGCCTGCCGCCTGACGCACCGCATGGCCGGACAGGGCCATGATCTCGGCGAAGGCCTCCATGGCATCCTGCATCTGGGTGAGCTCACCCAGCCCCTCCTGCACCGTCCTGTGCACGGCCTGGCTTTCCGCCTCGATGGTGTGGGTCACCCCGTCGATCTCCTGGGCGGCGAGCGCCGATTTCTCCGCGAGCTTGCGCACTTCGTCGGCCACCACCGCAAAGCCGCGGCCCTGCTCGCCGGCACGGGCCGCCTCGATGGCGGCGTTGAGGGCGAGCAGATTGGTCTGGTCGGCGATTTCCTTGACCTGGCGGGTCATGCGGCTGATCTGCGCGGCCTTGGCCACGAAGGCCTCCACGGACCCCGCCATGCCGTGCACCAGCTGCTCCACCCGGTCGATCTGGCCGGCCATGGTGGAAATGCCTTCATTGGCGCGTTCGGTCTGCTGCAGGCTCTGGTGGGCATCGCCCCGCACCTGCTGGCCCAGCTCGGCCACGCTGGCCACGCTGGCCGACAGTTCCTCCACGGCGGCGGCGCTTTCCTGCGCGGCGGCGCTCTGGCTTTCCACGGTGGCGCGGATGTCCTCGGCGCTGGAGAGCAGCTGGCCGGAGACCTGTTCCAGGGTCTTGACGTTGGTGCGGATCTCCGAGGTGATGCCCTTGAGGATGAGCATCAGGGCGTTGTAGGCCTTGGCCATCTGCCCCACCTCGTCGTCTCCGTGCACCGGCGCGCGGCGCGCGAGGTCCCCGTCGCCATGGGTGGCCATCATGGTGTCGCGCAGGGCCTCGATGGGCCGGACGATGGAGGCGATGGCCAGCGGCGCCAGACCCAGGGTGAGCACCAGGC
>JBBINK010000127.1:3501-7055 GCA_037443925.1 Betaproteobacteria bacterium | reverse complement strand
GGTGAGGGCGGTGGAGGTGATCAGCCCCCCGATCACGACGATGGCCAGGGGCCGCTGGATTTCCGAACCCGGGCCGGTGGCGAACAGCAGAGGCAAAAGCCCCAGGGCGGCGATGGAGGCGGTCATCAAGACCGGCCGCAATCGGCGTTGGGCGCCCTCCACCACGGCTTCGGCGAGGCTTCTGCCCTGGGCCAGAAGCTGGTTGAAATAGGTGACCAGCACCACGCCGTTGAGGACCGCGATGCCCAATAGCGCGATGAAGCCCACCGAGGCGGGAACCGACAGGTATTCGCCCGATGCCCACAGGGCGAACACACCGCCGATGAGGGCGAAGGGAATGTTGGTCAGCACCAGCAGCGCCTGCCGCACGGAACGGAAGGTGGCGAACAGGAGCAGGAAGATCAGGGACAGCGCCACCGGCACCACCACCGCCAGCCGGGCGGCGGCGCGCTGCTGATTCTCGAACTGCCCACCCCACTCCAGGCGGTAGCCCGCGGGCAGGCGCACCTTCGCCGCCACCGCCTGCCGGGCTTCCTCCACGAAGCCCACCAGGTCGCGGCCCCGCACGTTGGACTGCACCACGGCCATGCGCGTGGCGTTTTCGTGCTCCACCTTCACCGGGCCATCGCGGCGGTCGATGCGCGCCACCGCCGACAGGGGCACGGTCGGTCCCGAGGGCGTGGCCAGGCGCAACGCCATGAACGCATCCGGCGAATCCTGCAGCGTGGGCACGCCGCGCAACACAAGCGGCGTGCGCCGGTCGGGCTCCACCACCACGCCCAGGGTGCGGCCTTCGACCAAGGCCCTCAGGTCGTTTTGGATGTCGTCCCCGTTCAGGCCGAAATGCCCGGCGGCCAGCCGGTCGATTTCCAGGTTCAGGTACTGCACGCCCTCGTTCTGCACGGTGTACACGTCCTGGCTGCCGGGCACCTGGCGCAGCACCTGCTCGATGTCCCGGGCCAGCCGGTCCAGGGTCTGGGCATCCGGGCCGAACACCTTCACCGCCACGTCGCCCCGGACACCGGTGAGCATCTCGGACACGCGCATCTCGATGGGTTGGGTGAAGTTCACCGCCACCCCGGGGAAGGCCGCCATCACCTGGCGCAGCTGATCGGTGAGCCAGGCCTTGTCCGGGTGGCGCCACGTTTCCCTGGGCTTGAGCACCAGAAAGCTGTCGGTGTCGTTGAGCCCCATGGGATCGAGCCCGAGCTCATCGGATCCCGCGCGGGCGACCACGCCCTTGACCTCCGGCACGCTGGCGAGCACCGCCCGCTGGACCGCCAGATCGATGCGGGTGGCCTCTTCCAGGCTGATGGACGGAAGCTTCACCAGCTGCATGATGATGTCGCCTTCGTCCATGGTGGGCATGAAGGTCTTGCCGATGCGGCCGTACACGATGCCGGTGGCCACCAAGAGCACGACCGCCGCCGCGATCACCCTGCCCTGATGGGCCAGCCCCCAGGCGAGCAAGGGCCGGTAGGCTTGGAGCGCCCGGCGGGTGAGCCAGGATTCCCCGCCATGGCCGCCCCGCAGAAGCAGGGACGCCACCACCGGAATCACCGTCAGCGACAGCACTAGGGAGGAAGACAGGGCGAACACGATGGCCAGCGCGACGGGAATGAACAGCTTGCCCTCCAGCCCCTGCAGCGTGAGCAGGGGCAGGAACACGATGACGATGATGGCGATGCCCGAGGCCACCGGCAGCGCCACCTCCCGCACCGCCCGGTACACCACGTGGCGTGGCGGCAGACGGCTGCGCCCGGTGTGCTCACCCAGGTGGGTGACCACGTTCTCCACCACCACCACCGCCGCATCCACCAGCATGCCGATGGCGATGGCCAGACCCCCCAGGCTCATCAGATTGGCGGACATGTGGAACACGCCCATGAGGATGAACGTGGACAACGCCGCCAGGGGCAGGGTGAGGGCCACCACCAGGGCGGCCCGCAGATTGCCCAGGAACAGCACGAGCATGATCAGCACCAGCACGATGGCCTCGGCCAGCGCCTCGGTCACGGTGCCCACCGCGCGCTCCACCAGCTGCCCGCGGTCATAGAACACGTCGATACGCACGCCCGGGGGCAATGTCTTGGCGATGTCGGCGAGCTTGGCTCGAACGCCCTCCACCACCTGCCGCGCATTGGCACCCCTCAGTCCCAGCACCAGCCCCTGTGCGGTCTCGCCGCGCCCGTCCCGGGTCACGGCGCCGTAGCGGGTGAGGCTGCCGACGCGCACCGTGGCCACGTCCCGGACCCGCACCACCTGCCCGTCGCGCCGCGCCACCACGATGGCGCCCAGGTCTTCGAGGGTGCGCACCGCGCCCTGGGCGCGCACCACCAGCACCTCCTCGCCATCGCGGATGCGCCCGGCGCCGTCGTTGCGGTTGTTCAGGCTCAGGGCCTGTTCCAGCTCGGCGAGGCTGACACCGCGGGCGGCGAGCGCGGTCGGATCCACCGCCACCTCGAAGGCACGGGCCAGCCCGCCCAGGGTATTGACGTCGGCCACGCCCGGCAGGGTGCGCAACTGGGGGCGGATCACCCATTCCAGCAGGGTGCGCCGCTGCTCCAGGCTCAGGCCTCCGCCTTCCAGGGTGAACATGAACATCTCCCCCAGGGGCGTGGTGATGGGAGCCAGCCCGCCGGAAATGCCCGGCGGCAGCGCCGGCATGATGGCGTTCAGACGCTCCGCCACCTGGGAGCGCGCCCAGTAGATGTCGGTGTCGTCCTCGAAATCGATGGTGATGTCGGCCAGGGCGTATTTGGAGATGGAGCGCAGCAGGCGCTGCCGGGGTATGCCCAGCATTTCCACCTCGATGGGCGTGGTGATGCGGGCCTCCACCTCTTCCGGCGTCATCCCCGGCGCCTTGATCACGATCTTCACCTGGGTGGTGGACACGTCGGGAAAGGCGTCGATGGGCAGGTCCCGGAAGGCGAGCACGCCCGCGCCCACCAACACCAGGGTCAGCACCCCCACCAAGAGGCGCTGGGTGAGGGCGAATTCCACCAGTCGGGCGAGCATCACTCGCCCTCCGCCACGCCGGTGGCGATCGCCTTGAGGGCGGCCACGCCCTTGACCACCACCCGTTCACCCGCGGCCAGATCGCCGCTGATGCGGGCATGGCCGGGACCGGCCTGCACCACGCGCACCGGCACCATGGCATAGCCGCCTTTGCGTTCCAGGAAGACATGGGCCTGCCCCTGATGGCGCACCACCGCCGCGGCCGGCACGCGGTAGGCCCGGTCCGCGCCCGCGGCGGCCACCCGGGCCTCCAGGAACTGGCCCGGGCGCAGGGAAGCCGTGCCCTCGGTCATCTCCGCCCGGACCGGCACGGTCTGGCTGGCGGCCTGCAGGGCCCGCCCCACCGACACCACCCGTCCCCGGGCGCCGCCCGCCTCGACGGCGGCGCCAGGCCGGATCTGCCCGGCATCGGCGGCAGTGGCATCCATTTCCAGCCACAGGGGCGCAAGCCGCGCGATCCGGTACAGGGGCGTGGCGGCCTCCACCCGTTGCCCCGGCGTGACCATCTGTTCCAGCACGGTGCCGCCGATGGGCGC
>JBBINK010000127.1:0-3482 GCA_037443925.1 Betaproteobacteria bacterium | reverse complement strand
GGGCGACAGCCCCCGTCCTGCGGCCAGGGCGGCGATGGCCGCCTCGCTCATGCCGTAGATGCGCAACAACTGGCGCCGCTCGGCCACCTGGGCCGCGGCCTGGACATGGGCCGCCTCGCTGGCCTGCCGCCTGCTCTCGGCGATGAGTCCTTCCTGGAACAGCTGCTGGTCGCGCTGCCGGGCCGCCTCTGCCAGGCGGGCCTGGCTTGCCGCCTGCAGATAGTCCCGCTGGGCCTCCAGCAGCATGGGGCTGGCCAGGGTGAGCAACGCCTGGCCCTGGCGGACCGTCTCCTGGGCGGCCACCTCGACCCGCTCCACCAGGCCCGCGACAGGCGCCGCGACCACCCGCGTCTGGGCCGGGGGGATCACCACCCGCGCCGGCAAGACGAGCGCCGTCCCCTCTGCCCCGGCCCCCAGGGGTTCGGTGACGATGCCCAGGGCGCGGGCTTGCCGCGCGTCCAGGTCGAGGATCCGGGGGCCCGGCTCGGCCCCGGCCACCAGCGATGACAAACACACTGCGGCCAAGGCCGCACGCAACACGGACTTCATGGAATGCACTCCTGCTCTGGGCGCGGCTGCGCCCGACGACGGGGGAAGACGCGGACGATCAGGCCCGGGCCGCGGGCGGCGCGGTGGGCCAGGGCCGCCAGCGCACCCCGGATCGGGGCGCCACCCCCGAGAGGGGGAGCCAGGCAGGCCGACCGTGGACGAGCGCCGGCATGGCCACGACGGGCGGCAGCCCAGGCAGCGCGAAGTCGTCCCAGCGCAGTCCGGGCGGGATGCCCAGGGCCACGTCCGCCGGCTCCGGCAGGCTGAAGCGGGCCTGCCCGTCGCCCGCCCCGTGGGGTGCGTGCAGGTGGAGGCCGTGCTCGGCCGACAGGCCTTCGCCTTCGGGCAGATGGCCGTGCACCAGCGGCGCCAGCGCCTGCAAAAGCAGCCAGCCAAGGAACAGGAGGTGGGCGAAAACAGGCCTCATGGCACGCGATTCTACGCCGGCCGGATTAAATCCCGCTTACGGGGCGGTCGCCCGTCAGGACAGGGCCCGCGCCGCATCCAGCTCGTCCAGCGGGACCGGCCGGCCCAGGGCGAACCCCTGCCCGTAGTGGATGCCCAGTTCCCGCAGCACCGTGACGATGGCCTCGGTCTCCACGTATTCGGCCACGGTTTCGATGCCCATCACCCGCGCCACGTCCCGCACGGCCTCCACCATGGCCCGGTCCACCGGGTCTTCGGCCAGCCGCCGCACGAAGCTGCCGTCGATCTTGACGAAATCCACCGGCAGGTTGCGCAGGTAGGCGAAGGAAGACAAGCCGGATCCGAAATCGTCCAGGCCGAAGCGGCAGCCCCGCCGCTTGAGCGCGGCCATGAAGGCCATGGCGCGGGCGAGGTGGGCGATGGCGGCGGTCTCCGTGATCTCGAACCAGACCCGGCGGCAATCCACCCCCAGCGCGTCCAAGCGCTCGCTCACCCAGGACAGGAAGCCCTCGTCCGCCAGGGACTGGCCCGAGAGGTTGATGGACAGACTGACGGGCACGGTCTGCCGCGCCAGCCACGCGAGGGCGGTGGCCACCACCCAGCGGTCGATGCGCCCCATGAGCTGGTAGCGCTCCGCCGCGGGCAGGAAGGCGGCCGGGGCGGTGATCCCCCCGTCCTCCTCGAGCCGCAGCAGGACCTCGCCGTGGGGGTGGGTGTGCGCCTCCGCCACCGGCACGATGGGTTGCCAATACAGCCGGAACCGCCCTTCGTCCAGCGCACGATTGAGCCGCGTCACCCAATCCATCTCTTGGGCGCGGCGGCGGAAGTCCACGCTTTCGGCGGCATACTCCAGCAGCCGTCCGCGGCCCTCCTCCTTGGCGGCGTAGCAGGCCGTGTCGGCGGCGGCGAGCAGCTCGCCCACGGTCTGGCCGGGGCGATCGATGTACACCAGGCCGATGCTCGCGCCGGTGGTGAAGGAACGGTCCTCCCAGCGGAAGCGGTGCCCCTGCAGCAGGGCGAGCAGGCGTTCGCCCACCTCCCGGGCGCGGCCCCGGCCGGTGTGGGGCAGGATGACCCCGAACTCGTCGCCGCCCAGCCGCGCCAGCACGTCGAAGGGTCGCAGACCGCCCTGCATCTCCACCGCCAGCTGGCGCAACAGCTGGTCCCCGGCGGCATGGCCGCAGGTGTCGTTGATCACCTTGAACTGGTCCAGATCCACGTAGAGCAGGGCATGGTGCTCGCCCTCCTTCATGTGTTCCAGCAGGCCCGCCAGGCGGTTTTCGAACTCGGCGCGGTTGTACAGCCCGGTGAGGGGATCGTGGCTGGCGGCCCAGCTCATGCGGGCCTGGAGCAGGTGCGACTCGGTCACGTCGTGGAACACCAGGACCACCCCCAGGATGCCGCCATCCCGGTCGCGGATGGGCGCGGCGGAATCCTCGATGTTGAGCTCCCGGCCGTCGCGCGCCACGAGCACGGTGTGATTGCCCAGGCCCACCACGACGCCGGTGGCCAACACCACGTCCACGGGATTGGGAATGGGCAAGCGGCTCGTCTCGTCCAGGATGTGGAAGACGTCCGTCAGCGGACGGCCCCGTGCCTCGGCGGCGGTGTAGCCGGTGAGGCGTTCGGCCACCCCGTTCATGAAGGTGACCTGGCCCGCCATGTCGGTGGTGATCACGGCATCGCCAATGGACGACAGGGTCACCTCGGCCAGTTCCTTTTCCTCCCACAGCCGCTGTTCCGCCTCGTCCCGGCGCCGCCGCTCGGCCCGCAGGGCCGCCACCATGTCGCGGAAATCCCGGGCCAGGGCGCCCACCTCGTCCCGGTGTTCGTCGCCTTCGATGGCGACCTCCAGATCGCCCGCCGCCACCGCATCGGCCGCCGCCGACAGGCGCGCCAGCCGGCGCGTGACGGCATTGACGGCGACGAAGGCCACCAGCGCCCCGAGCACGATGGCAAGCAGGGTGTAGCCCAAGGCCCTGATCGCGAGGTTGCGGACCTCCGCCTGCAGCGCCGCCTGGGACAGGGCCACCCGCGCATGGCCCACCACCCGGCCCCCGACCAGGATGGGGTGCGCGGCGTCCACCACGCCCCCGTGGGCCAGCCGGCGCGGCAGGGCGGAGTCCAACAGGGCGCGGCTCGGATCGTCGGTGAGCACCTGATTGAACAGGGCGTCGTCGGTGGCCGCACGCACCCGCCCCTGGCCGTCGGTCACCAGGGCGAAGGCCAGATGGGGCACGTCGCGCAGGGCATCGGTGAGCGCGCCCAGGGTGTCCAGGTCCTGGCTGACCAGGGGCCCCGTCGCCGCGGTGGCCAGACTGCGGGCCAGCCCTGCGGCCTGCTGGCTGAAGCCTTCGCCCAGGAAGCTGCGCTCCCGCTCGATGAATTCCCAGGCGATCAGCCCCGTCACCGCCGCGTGCACCAGGATCACGCTGGCCAGGATGCGGCCTCGCAGGGAATGGAACAGGGTGCGCATGGCGTCAGGGGCGAACGAGGGCTTTCAGGGC
>JBBINK010000126.1:0-7073 GCA_037443925.1 Betaproteobacteria bacterium | reverse complement strand
GAATATGAGGACAGGCTCGGAGATTTCAAGTATAAGATGGCCGGATCAATAACAGGAGGACGCACTCTATCAGAAAGCCACCCGGGACCGAAGTTCCTGCCTGCCCATGACCAACACGTCCTTCGCATCCGCCGCTGCCGGCATTGGCCGATTCCAGGTCCTGCGCCTGTTGGGACGCGGCAGCCAGAGCGAGGTCTATCTGGCGCGTGATCCCCATCTGGACCGGCTGGTGGCGATCAAGACCCTGCTGTTCGCCGATGACACGGATGCCGGCGCCGGGATGCACGCCCTGTTGCAGGAGGCCCGCACGGTGGGGCGGCTCGCGCACCCCCACATCGTCGCCCTGCATGA
The DNA here is from genome assembly GCA_037443925.1 of Betaproteobacteria bacterium. Taxonomy (GTDB): domain Bacteria; phylum Pseudomonadota; class Gammaproteobacteria; order Burkholderiales; family Thiobacteraceae; genus Thiobacter. The sequence goes on along the minus strand of JBBINK010000126.1, from coordinate 6,722 downwards.
CGCGGGCGAGCACGCGGGCCACCCCTATCTGGTGTTCGAATACGTCGAGGGTCGCACGTTGGCGGAGGTGCTGCGCAGCGACGGCCGGCTGGCGCCGCTGCGCGCCGCGGAAATCGCCGTGCAGGTGCTCGATGCCATCGCCTATGCCCATGCCCAGGGCGTGGTCCACCGCGACCTGAAACCATCGAACATCATCCTCGATGGCCAGGGCAAGGCGCGCGTCATGGATTTCGGGATCGCCGCGCGCATCGCCGGTGCGGACGCGGCCGACGGCGGCCTCATGGGCACTCCCGCCTACATGGCCCCGGAGTACGTGCGGGAGCGCCGGTTCGGTCCGCGCTCGGACCTCTATGCGCTGGGACTCGTGCTGCACGAGATGCTCACGGGCCGGCCGGCGATCGGGGGCGGAAACATCCCCGAGATGCTGGCGGCGGCGCTCGCACCGGCCATTGCCGCGCCCTCCCGGACCAATCCCGATGTGGACGAGCGCCTGGACGACATCGTGCTCAAGGCTCTCGCCCCCGATCCGGATGCGCGTTATCCCGACGCGGGGGCAATGAAGGCCGCCCTGGAGGCGTATCTCGCGCCGCCCGGCCGCGTCGACGCCGACACAGGCGTGGCCAGGCAGACCACGCTGGAATTCCTCCTGCGCCGCATGCGGCTCAAGAGCGACTTTCCGGCGCTGTCGGAGGCCATCTCCACCATCAACCGGATCGCGGCATCCGACAACGACAGCGTCTCGAAGCTGTCCAACGCCATCCTCCGGGACTTCGGGCTGACCAACAAACTGCTCAGACTCGTCAACTCCGTCTTTTACGTCCAATACGGGGGCGGCTCGATCAGCACCGTCTCCCGTGCCGTGGTGATCCTGGGATTCAATGCCATCCGCAACCTGGCGATCTCGCTCGTGCTGTTCGAGAACCTGCAGAACAAGGCCCATGCCGCCCAGCTGAAGGAGGAATTCGTGCGCGTGCTGTTCGCCGGCATGCTCGCGCGGGAGCTGGCGGACAAAGCCGGCGTGAAGGACGCCGAGGAGGGCTTCATCTGCGCCATGTTCCACAATCTCGGGCGCATGCTGTCCCTCTTCTATTTCCCGGAGGAAACGGAGGAGATCCGCCGGCTGGTGCAGGCTGGGAAGATGAGCGAGGCCCACGCGGCGACCCAGGTGCTGGGCCTGTCCTTCGAGGAACTGGGCGTGGGCATCGCCAGGAGCTGGGGCTTTCCCGAGCAGATCATCCTGTCCATGCGCAGTCTGCCCGAGGGGCGCGTGCGGCGCGGTCAAACCAACACAGAGCGGCTGCGCATTCTCGCCGGTTTCTCCAACGAGCTGGCGGCAGTCGTCTGCGACGGCCGGCCGGAGCAAAAGAACCGGGACATGGCCCGCCTGGCCCAGCGTTTCGGCGAGGGCCTGCACCTCAGCGGAAAACACCTCGCCGACGTCGTGGCCCGATCGCTGGAGGAGGTGACCCGCTTCTCCCATGCCGTGAACGCCAGCTTCGGCCAGAGCCAGCTGGCCAGACAGGCACGCGACTGGACCGATCACCCCACCGACGGCCACCCGGAGCAGGCGGAAGGCTTGCTGGCCACGACCGTGCTCGCCGATCCGGCGATCGCGGACAAGTCCCCGGAGACGGCGGCGGAGGAGGGAACGCCCGAAAAAGCCCAGGCAGCCCTGCTGGCAGGCTTGCAGGACATCAGCAACTCCCTGGTCAATGACAGCCTCTCGGTCAACGACATTCTGCGCATGATCCTGGAGACCATGTACCGGGCCATGGGCTTTCACCGGGTGCTGTTCTGTCTGAGGGACCCCCGCGCCCACACCATGCAGGGCAAGTTCGGCCTGGGCGAGGGCATCGCCGAACTGGTGCGCGATTTCCGTTTCCCCACCACACCGGCCGCGGACGTGTTCCACGTGGCGCTGGAGCGGAACGTGGACATCCTCATCACCGACGTGGACGATCCCCGGATCGCCGGACACATCCCCGCCTGGTATCGGCAGGCCGTTTCCGCCAAGACCTTTCTCGTCTTTCCCATCGTGATCAAGGGCAAGCCCGTGGGCATGATCTATGCCGACAGGCCGCGGGCCGGCGACATCGTCGTCCCCGATCAGATCCTGGCCACCCTCAAGGCGCTGCGCAACCAGGCCGTGCTGGCCATCCGCCAGAACCTGTGATGGGGCTATAATCGGGGCCTTTCGCCGGGGCCCCATGGTGCGTCCGACCGTTCTCATTCCCCTGCTGCTCCTGCTCGCCGGCTGCGAACCCGCGCCGCCGCCCACCTATCAGGGCTATGTGGAAGGCGAGTACGTGCGCGTGGCGGCTCCCTTCGCCGGCAATCTCGTCCGGCTGGCGGTGGCGCGCGGCAGCCAGGTGCGGGCTGGCGATGCGCTCTACACACTGGAGCAGGACAGCGAGCGGGCGGCACGGCAGGAGGCCGGGCAACGCCTGGCGGCGGCCCAGGCGCGCCTGGCCAACCTGCGCAAGGGACGGCGGCCGGAAGAGATCGCCGCCATCGAAGCCAGGCTCGCCGAGGCCCGGTCGGCCCTGCGCCTGTCCGCGGCCCAGCTCGCCCGGGACGAGCAGCTCGCCCGCGCCGGCTACGTCTCCGCGGCACGGCTGGACGCCAGCCGCAGCGCCCACGACCAGAATCTGGCCCGTCTGCAGCAGCTGCAGGCGGAGCTCAATGTCGCCCGGCTCGCCGGACGCGCGGACGAGATCCGGGCGGCCGAGGCCGAAACCGAGGCGGCCAGGGCGGCGCTTTCCCAGGCCGAGTGGAGACTGGCGCAAAAATCCGTGCGCGCTCCGGTGGGCGGCCTGGTGCAGGACGTCTACTACGTGGAAGGGGAGTGGGTGAATGCAGGCCACCCCGTGCTGTCCCTGCTGCCGCCCGGCAACGTCAAGATCCGTTTCTTCGTCCCCGAACCCGTCCTCGGCCGCCTGCGGCCGGGCCAGTCCCTTCGGGTGAGCTGCGACGGTTGCCCGCCGCTCACGGCGACCGTCAGCTACGTCTCACCCCAGGCTGAATACACGCCACCGGTCATCTACAGCAAGGACAGCCGCGCCAAACTGGTGTTTCTGGTCGAGGCCCGGCCGGCTGCCGCGGACGCGGCGGCTCTGCACCCGGGCCAGCCCGTGGACGTGCGGCTCCCCTGAGGGCGGAGCGCAGGCCGTAGCATGTCCGCCTTTAGCCTCGCCATCGACGTCACGGGCCTGTGCAAGCATTTCAACGGCAAGCCCGTCGTGTGCGATCTCAGTCTGCAGGTGCGGCGGGGCGAGATCTTCGGCTTCCTCGGCCCCAACGGCAGCGGCAAGACCACGTCCATTCGCATGCTGTGCGGGCTGCTCACGCCGGATGCGGGAAGCGGCACCTGTCTCGGCTTCGATCTGCGCCGGCAGGCCCAGGAGATCAAGCGGGAAGTGGGTTACATGACCCAGCGCTTTTCCCTCTACGAAGATCTTTCCATCCGGGAAAACCTGGATTTCATCGCCCGCATGTACGGCCTGGCCGACCGGCACGCCGCCGTGGAGCGGACGCTGCTCAAGCTGGGTCTGCACCAGCGCAGTGGACAGCTCGCCGGCCAGCTGTCCGGCGGCTGGAAGCAGCGCCTCGCGCTCGCGGCATGCACGCTGCACGAACCCCGCCTGCTGCTGCTGGACGAACCCACCGCCGGCGTGGACCCCCGGGCCCGTCGCGCCTTCTGGGACGAAATCCACGGCCTGGCCGCCGCCGGCGTCACGGTCCTGGTCTCGACCCACTACATGGACGAAGCCGAGCGCTGCCACCGCATCGCCTATCTCTCCCATGGTCGCGTGGTGGTGGCCGGCACGCCGGAGGACGTGGTGGCCGCATCCGGTCTCACCACCTGGATGGTGGAAGGCCATGATCTCGCGCGCCTGATGCAGGAGCTCAAGGGGCTGCCCGGTGTGGAGCAGGTGGTGCCCTTCGGCACGGCCTTGCACGTGAGCGGCTCGGATGCGGCCCGGCTCAACGCCAGCCTGGCGCCCTTCAGGAGCCGCGAGGGATTGCGCTGGATCGAAACCGGGCCGAGCCTCGAGGACGTCTTCGTCAAGCTTTCCGCAGGCACGGAGGACGAGGCATGAATGCCGCCTTCTCCTGGGGCCGTTTCGTCGCCGTGCTGGTGAAGGAATTCATCCAGATGCGTCGCGACAGGCTCACCTTCGCCATGATGGTGGGCATTCCCCTCATCCAGCTGGTGCTGTTCGGCTTCGCCATCAACACCGATCCGAAACACCTGCCCGCCGCGGTGGTGGTCGCCGACCACAGTCCATTCTCGCGCAGCCTCCTCGCGGCCCTGGCCAACAGCGGTTACTTCCGCCTGGTGCGCACCCTCGATGGCGAGGGCAAGGCGGATGCCCTGTTGGCCAAGGGCGAAGTGCAGTTCGTGATCCACGTGCCGGAGGGCTTCGCGCGCCGGCTGGTGCGCGGTGAACGGCCGTCGCTGCTGGTGGAGGCCGATGCCAGCGATCCGGCGGCGACCGGCAACGCCATCGCCGCCCTCGGATCCCTGGCGCAGACGGTGCTCACGCGGGACCTGGCCGGCAGCCTCCAGCACCTGCAGCCGGGCGCCGCGCCATTCGAGGTGCGCATCCACCGGCGCTACAACCCCGAGGGCATCACGCAGTACAACATCGTTCCGGGGCTCATGGGCGTGATCCTGACCATGACCATGATCATGATGACGGCGCTGGCGATGACCCGCGAGCGGGAGCGGGGCACGATGGAAGCACTGCTGGCCACACCCGTGCGCCCCCTGGAAGTGATGATCGGGAAGATCGTGCCCTACATCCTCGTGGGCTACATCCAGGTGGCCCTGATCGTGTCCGTCGCCCACTTCCTGTTCGGCGTGCCGATGCAGGGCAGCCTCGGGCTGCTGCTCGCCTGCGTGCTGGTCTTCATGCTGGCCAATCTCTCGGTGGGCATGCTGTTCTCCACCATCGCGAAGAACCAGATGCAGGCGATGCAGATGACGTTCTTCTTCTTCCTGCCATCAATGCTCCTTTCGGGTTTCATGTTCCCGTTCCGGGGCATGCCCGACTGGGCACAGCGGCTGGGCGAACTGTTGCCCCTCACCCACTTCCTGCGCATCGTCCGGGGCATCATGCTGAAAGGCAACGGGCCGGCCGAAGTGCTGCCCCATCTCGGACCGCTGCTGGCGTTCATGCTGGCGGTCATTCTGCTCGGGCTGAAACGCTATCGGCGAACGCTGGACTGAAAGGCAGGGGAAAACGAACAAGCCCCGCATGGCTGCGAGGCTCTGGATATGGCTCCGGCGGTTGGGATCGAACCAACGACCAACGGATTAACAGTCCGCTGCTCTACCGCTGAGCTACGCCGGAAGGTCGGATCCGCGCGCCCGGGCGATGCGCCGAGGGCCGCGCGAGAAGCCGCGTATAATAGCCACTTCACCCGCGCCGGTCAACACGGAATGGCCTTGCCGAAGCGATCGAGGACACAGGCATGAAACTCCTCAAAACAGTCATGATGGTGATCCTGGCCCTGGTGGTGCTCGCTGTCGTGCTGCCCTTCCTGATTCCCGTGAAAAGCTACATTCCCAGGCTGGAACGCGTGGCCGCGAACAGGCTGGGCGAGCCGGTCAGCATCGGCAACCTGCAACTGAGGCTGCTGCCCACTCCCGCCGTCGGCATCGAGGACATTCGCATCGGGCCATCGCAGGAGGTGAGGATCGGCAGCGTGACCATCCATCCCGATCTGTGGACCCTGACCGATCCGGTGAAAGTCCTGCGTCGGGTGGAGGTGGATGGCCTCACCCTCGACCGGGCGACACTCGGACGTCTCGCGCAGTGGAGCCAGATGGACGAGGGGCCGAAAACGCTCCTGGTGCGGCATGTGGAGGCCCGCAACCTCGCCCTCGCCCTGGGTGACGTGCACTGGAGTCCGTTGCGGGCCGAAGCCTGGCTCGACGCGCAGGGACTGCGGCGGGCGGAGCTCGGAACCCAGGACCGCAGCCTGCAGGTGGATGTGGTGCCGGAACAGGCGAGCTATGCGCTGGAGATCCGGGGACACAACTGGACGCTGCCCGTCAGGCCGGCGCTGCGCTTCGATGAACTCAAGGCCGAGGGCAAGCTGGACGCGGCTGGCCTCGAGCTTCCCCGGATCCAGGGCAAGCTCTACGGCGGCGAGCTGGAGGCCAGCACCCGCGTGGAATGGCGGGACGGGGTGCGCCTCCGGGGCGACGCGCGCGCCACCGGTGTGCAGATTGAACCCATCGTTCGCCTGTTGGGGCAGAGCGCCTCAATGAGCGGATTGCTCGACGCCGATGGCCACTACACGCTGGCGGCGCCGGACGCGTCCCGGCTGGTGGACGGCGCGCGTGGGAGCTTCCGCTTCGAGGTCCGCAAAGGTGTGCTCTACAACTTCGACCTGGCCAGCGCCGTGCGCGCCCTCGCCAGGGAGGGCACCCGCGGCGGCCAGACCGCCTTCAATGAGTTCTCCGGCACGGTCCATCTCCTGGGCAGGCAGATCCGGCTGCGGGATCTGAAAGTCGCGTCCGGCCTGCTGCAGGCCCAGGGGGATGTGGACGTGGCGCCCGACCGCAGGCTGTCCGGGCGCGTGCGCGTGGAGATGAAGGGCACGGCCAGCCTGGTCAGCGTGCCTCTGGAGGTGGCTGGCACGCTGCGGGATCCGGTGCTGTTTCCCGATCGGGCGGCCCTGGCGGGCGCCGCGGTGGGCACCGGCCTGAT
>JBBINK010000125.1:0-7117 GCA_037443925.1 Betaproteobacteria bacterium | reverse complement strand
TCGATGTCCTGGGGCGTGACCAGGGTGTGCACCACCTTGCGATAGTGGGGATGCACGGTGCGCGGCAGGGCCACGCGGCGCGAGCCCTTGTGCACACGCACCGCCATCAGCACCGCTTCCGCCAGCGCCGAGGCGCCGTCGTAGAGGCTGGCATTGGAAACGTCCAGGCCGGTGAGCGAGGCCATCATGGTCTGGTATTCGTACACCACCTGCAGCGTGCCCTGGCTGGCCTCGGCCTGATAGGGCGTGTAGGCGGAATAGAACTCCCCGCGGCCGACGATCTGCCACACCGCCGCGGGGATGTGGTGCTCGTAGGCGCCGGCCCCGATGAAATTGAGGTAGCGCCCGTCGCGCTGGGCACGTTCCTGGGCGAGCCGCGCCACTTCCATCTCGCTCAGGCCCTCGGGCACGCGCTCGAGACGGCCGCTGGCCAGGCCCGGCGGGATCTCGTCGAACAGCTCGTCGATGGAGGAGACGCCGATGCTGGCCAGCATCGCGCGCACGTCGTCTTCGGTATGGGGGATGAAGGGCATGGGATCGTCGCCTAAAGCCGGCGCCGGTGAGTCGGCTCCCCGGGCGCTGGCCTCACACTCGCCTAATGGCTCTCGCTATCGACGACCGCCTGGTAGGCGGCCGCGTCGAGCAGCCCGTTCACGGCAGCGGGATCGTCGGGCCGGATGCGGAACATCCAGGCGCCGTAGGGATCCTGGTTGATCTTCTCCGGGTTGTTGCTCACGTCCTCGTTCACCGCCACCACCTCGCCGGCCACCGGCGCATAGACGTCGGAGGCCGCTTTCACCGATTCCACCACGGCGCATTCCTCGCCGGCGGCGACCCGTCGCCCGACGGCGGGATTCTCCACATAGACCATGTCCCCGAGGAGATCCTGGGCATGGTGGGTGATGCCCACGCTCACGGTGCCATCGGCTTCCTGGCGCGCCCACTCGTGGGTCTTGGTGTATTTCAGTTCGGCGGGAATGCTCATGCTGGTTTCCTCAATCGATCAGACTCTTGCCGTTGCGCACGAAGGGATATTTCACCACCTTCGCGGATAACCGTTTCTCGCGGACCTCGACCTGCACCAGGTCGCCGATCTCCACCCGCGCCGGCAGGCGCGCCAGGGCGATGGAACGGTTCAGCGTCGGAGCGAAGCTGCCGCTGGTGGTCTCGCCGGGACCATGGGCGGTGAGCACCCGCTGGTGGCTGCGCAGCACGCCCCGGTCCAGCAGCACCAGACCATACAGGTTGCGGGTGACTTCCTGCTCCTCCAGGGCCTGCCGCCCGATGAAGTCGCGCGGGCTTTTGAGGTCCACGGTCCACGCCAGGCCCGATTCCAGGGGCGTGGTGGTCTCGTCCATGTCCTGCCCGTAGAGGTTCATGCCCGCTTCCAGGCGCAAGGTGTCGCGGGCGCCCAGTCCCACCGGCGCCACCCCGATGCCATGCAGGGCCCACCACAGGCCCTCCGCCTCGGCTGCGGGCAGGATGATCTCGAATCCGTCCTCGCCGGTGTATCCGGTGCGGCCGACGAACCAGTCTTCCACCTGGGCGGCCTGGAAGGGCTTGAGCGTCTCGGTGGCGCTCCGCAGGGCCGGGCGGGCCAGCCACACCCGTTCCCGGGCGTTGGGCCCCTGCACGGCGACGATGGCGAGGTCACGCCGCGGATGGATCTCGAGCCGTGGCGCGAACGCGTCGCGCTGCCGGCTCATCCAGGCCAGATCCTTGTCCGCCGTGCCGGCATTGACCACGATGCGGAACCAGTCCTCGCGCAGATAGTAGACGATGAGATCGTCCAACACCCCGCCCTGCTCGTTCAGCATGCACGAATACATCGCCTTGCCCGGGATCTGCAGCCGGTCCACGTTGTTGGCCAGCAGGCGGCGCAGGTATTCGCGCACCTCCTGTCCCTGGAAGTCGATGGCCAGCATGTGGGAGACATCGAACATGCCGGCGTCGCGGCGAACCTTGTGATGCTCCTCGATCTGGGAGCCGTAATGCAGGGGCATCTCCCAGCCGGAAAAGTCCACCATCTTGGCGCCGAGGGCGCGGTGTACGGGATTAAGTGCGGTCGTTTTCAGCATTGTTGTCGTTCCGGCCCGTGATCGAACGGGACATGACGGCTCGGGGAACGGAATAGCACGGATTGGCGGCGGCAAGAGGCGAAGCCCGCGCAGCAGGCCGAACGTTTCCGTCAGCTTCACCCCTCTGTCCTGGTACCTGAGAGATTGCGGCGCAAGCCGCGTGCCCCTTCGGTGGATGGCCGATGATCCCGGCCCTCGCTCTCCAGAGTTGCCTGAGCCCGTGGTTCTTTTGCCTGAGCGGTTGCGGGTGATTGCGCCTTCGGCGGCACGCCTGGCGTGCGCTCTCCCACGGGGTCAAATGGCAGCTGGAACTATACCGGAGCCACCCTGGCCGCTCAAGCCGTCGCGCGAGCGCCGCGGACGCCGGTAAAGTCGTGCCGAAACGTGCCGTTATAGCCAACGGGCCGTTTCCGGCGCGGATGGATGGTGGCCACCCTTGGGCTTCGCGGGGGTGGGCCAGGTCGGCGGCAAGGCAGAGGCGGTGGTGAGGTCTTCGGGATGATAGAACAGCCCCTCCAGGACGTGGATGCCTGGGTGCGGTATTTCGACCAGGTGTCCGTGCCGGTGCTCTCACGCACCGTGGCCGAGCTCGCCCGCTTCCGTGAGCACGAGGACGACCTGGACGAGCGGGCGCTGGCGGACGCCATCATGCACGACCCCCTGATGACGCTCAGGGTGCTGCGCTTCCTGCAGGTGCATCACAGCCGCCGCCAGAGCCGGGACATCACCACCATCGCCCATGCCCTGATGATGGTGGGCACGACCCCCTTCTTTCAGCACTTTTCGGCGCTGCCGGTGGCGGAGGAGGTGCTGCGCGACCAGGTGGCCGGCCTCACCGGCCTGCGCCGCACCCTGAGCCGTGCCCGTCACGCCGCCCTCTACGCCCAGGACTGGGCGGCCCTGCGTCATGACATCGAGTCGGACGAGGTGATGGTGGCCGCCTTGCTGAGGGACCTGGCCGAGATGTTGATGTGGTGTTTCGCGCCCAAGCTGATGATGCGGGTGCGGGCCCTCATGCAGAGCCAGAAAGGCCTGCGCAGCGCCGAGGCGCAGAAGCGCGTGTTCGGCTTTCGCGGCATCGAGCTGCAGCTCGCCCTGGTGCGGGCGTGGCGCCTGCCCCAGCTGTTGCAGGAGCTCATGGACGAAGACCACGCCGACCGCCCCCGCGTCAGGAACGTGGCCCTGGCCGTGCGTCTTGCGCGCCATTCCGCCAATGGCTGGGACGATCCGGCGCTGCCCGACGACTACGCGGACATCGCGCGTTTCCTGAATCTTTCCGAAGAGGCCGTGCACGCCCGCATCCTGCGGGTGACCCTGCTGGCGGCGCGAAGCTGGCGGTGGTATGGCGTGCCGCCGGCGGCGGCCTGGCTGCCCATGCTGCCGGCGGTGCCGGCTAAGGCGTGAGCTCGGCGATCACCGGCGCGTGGTCGGAAGGCCGGGTGAGGCGACGCACGTCCCGGTCGATGCTGCAGGCCGTGCAGCGGGCGGCCAGGGGCTCCGACAGCAGGATGTGGTCGATGCGCAGGCCGCGGTTGCGGCGGAAGGCCATCATCCGGTAATCCCACCATGTGAAGGACTGCTCCGGCTGCTGGAACAGGCGGAAGGCATCCTTGAAGCCCAGCGCCAGCAGCTCGCGGAAGGCGGCCCGTTCCGGCTCCGAGAACAGCACCTGGCCTGCCCACAGCTCGGGGTCGTGCACGTCCTGCGGCTCCGGCGCGATGTTGAAGTCCCCCAGCAGGGCGAGCCGGGGATGGCGCGCGAGCTCCCGGCGCAGCCATTCCCGCAGGGCCGCCAGCCAGGCCAGCTTGTACTGGTATTTGTCGCTGCCCACGGCCTGTCCGTTGGGCACGTAAAGGCACACGACGCGGATGCCGTCCACGGTGCTCGCCAGCACGCGTTTCTGCTCGTCGCTGAAGCCGGGGATGCCCATGCTCACGTCGGCCTGGGGCGTGCGGCTCAGGATGGCCACGCCGTTGTAGGTGCGCTGGCCGGAGAAGGTGGCCTCGTAGCCCGCGGCCTGCAGTTCCTTAACCGGGAAATTGTGATCCTCGAGTTTCGTTTCCTGCAGGCAGACCACGTCGGGCTGCCGTTGCGCCAGCCAGTCCAGGAGCTGGGGCAGGCGCACCTTGAGGGAATTGACGTTCCAGGTGGCGATTTTCATGACACGAGGGCTGGGCCGGCCGGTTGTTTCAGCGGCCTTGGCCGGCTGGGCTGGGCTGGGATTCGGTGGGTAGCGGGGGTTCCTTGTAACCGTAGGGCTTGGAGCGGGGATAGCCTGCGGCATCCAGCGCGGCATCCCAGTTCCCCGCATGGTAGCCCGTGAGGGGGCGGGCCTTGCCCACCACCAGCACCGGCACCTGGGGCGAACCGACCAGCTTGACCAGGGCGTCCGCATCGGCCGGGTTCACGGCGGGATTCTTCACGCTGTAGGGAATGCCGCGGCGGGCCAGATGGGCGCGGGCCTGGGTGCAGGGGTCGCCGCAGTCGGAAACGTACAGGGTGACCGGAAAGGCCTGCGCCGCCCGGCGGGTGGCGTAGGGCAGGTCGGCGTCGGAGGTGGTGTTGCCGCCCAAGCGTTTTTCTTCCACCTGGCGCGCGCCGGGCGGGGGCGGCGCGTCGGTGTAATGCACCTTGCCCTCCTTGTCCACCCAGCGGTAGAGCTCCGCCTGGGCGACGGACGGCAAGCACAGCAGCGCCATCAGCAGGGCAAGGAATCGGGTCATCAGATACGCAGGCCGTTGAGTCGCTTCCGATAATACGCCTCGTGGGCCACTATGCCTACGCCGGCACCCAGCAGGAAGGCCAGCACGCCCACGCCCAACAGGGCCCAGGCGCGGGCGGGGCCGGGATCCGCCGCGGCCGGCGGTGCGGCGCTGGGCGGTGCGGCCCCGTGTGGTGCAGCCCTGGGCGGAGCCGGCACCGGCTGCGCCGGCTCCGGCGAGGGTGCCGCGGCGGCCTGGGGTTCGGTGGGCTCCTGTCCTGCCGGCACCACCAGGAGCCGCAGGGGCAGCCAGCCGGTCTCGCCGGACGGCGTGCGCACCCGTGCCGCCTGGCCTTCCCGCTCCAGGATCTCCACCGGCGTGCCGGGCGCCAGCACGCGCAGCACGCGAAAGCCTTCGGTCTTGCCGGCCCGCAGGTTGACGTGGCTGCCCTCCACGACCGTCGCGCGCTGGGCCGCCGCGGGTGCCGCCAGGCCGAGCAGGAGGGCGAACAGGAGCATCCGCATATGGGACAATCTCCACTTTCGTTGGACGAAGTTAAGCACACGTACCCTATTTCAATCAAGGGATTATTGCGGCAATCTGCCGTGTTCCTTTAACTGTGGCCCGTATCCCGAAGGGATGTCATGTCCTCTTCCCGTTGGCAGTTCTGGATCGACCGCGGTGGCACGTTCACCGATATCGTGGCGCGCCGGCCCGATGGCCGGCTGCTCACCCACAAGCTGTTGTCGGAGAATCCCCGGCAGTATCGCGACGCGGCCCTGGCGGGCATCCGGATGCTCATGGGGCTGGCACCGGAGGCGCCGTTGCCGGCCGACGACATCGAGGTGCTCAGGATGGGCACGACCCTGGGCACCAATGCCCTGCTGGAGCGCAAGGGCGCCGCGGTGGCGCTGGTGATCACCCGCGGCTTCGGCGACGTGCTGGAGATCGGCGACCAGAACCGTCCGGACATCTTCGCCCTGCGCATCGAAAAGCCCAAACCCCTGTATGCGCGGGTGATCGAGGCCGCCGAGCGCGTGCGGGCGGATGGCACGGTCGAGCAGCCCCTGGACGAGCAGGGCCTGCGTGAAGCCTTCGTCGCCGCACGCGCGGCGGGGGTGGAGGCCGTGGCCATCGTCTTCGTCCACGGCCACCGCCATCCCGCCCATGAAGCGCGGGCCGCGGCCCTGGCGCGCAAGGTGGGCTTCCGCCACGTGGCCGTCTCCCATGAAGTGAGCCCCCTGCCCAAGCTCGTGGCGCGGGGCGACACCACCCTGGTGGACGCCTATCTCAGCCCAGTCATCGCCGATTACGTGGCCACCATCCGGGCGGCCCTGCCCGCCACGCGGGTGCTGTTCATGCAGTCCAATGGCGGTCTGGCCGAGGCGGACGCCTTTCGTGGCCGCGATTGCCTGCTGTCCGGCCCGGCGGGTGGGATCGCGGGAGCGGTGCAGGCCAGCCGCGCCGCCGGTTTCGAGCGGATCATCACCTTCGACATGGGGGGCACCTCCACCGACGTGGCCCTCTACGACGGCCAGTTCGAGCGGCGTTTCGAGACCGAGATCGCGGGCTGCCGTCTGCGCGTGCCCATGCTCGCCATCCACACCGTCGCCGCCGGCGGCGGATCCATCCTCCACTTCGATGGCCGACGCTTCGCGGTGGGGCCGGATTCCGCCGGCGCGCTGCCGGGGCCGGCCTGCTATCGCAACGGCGGGCCGCTGACCGTCACCGACTGCAACCTGATGCTGGGGCGGATCCAGGCGAGCCACTTTCCCCGGGTGTTCGGTCCCGGGGGCGATGAGCCCCTGGATTGCGCGAGGGTCGAGGCGGATCTGGGCGCCTTGTGTGCCCGGGTCAACGCGCAGCTTGCCACGGCGTGGACGCCGGAGACGGTGGCGGAGGGCTTTCTCGAGGTGGCCGTGGAGAACATGGCCGAAGCCATCAAGAAAATCACCCTGGCCCGGGGCCATGATCCCGCCGACTTCACCCTGTGCTGCTTCGGCGGCGCGGGCGGCCAGCTGGTGTGCCGGGTGGCGGACGTGCTGGGCATCGGCCGCATCTTTCTGCACCCCCTGGCCGGCGTGCTCTCCGCCTACGGCATGGGGGTGGCCCACGAACGCCAGATCGTGGAGCAGGCCCTGGACCTCACCCTGGACGAATCCGCGGCGCGGCCGCTGGAGCTCGCCCTCGAGGCGCTGACGGCCCGGGCCCGCAGCCTGCTCGTGCAACAGGGCGCATCCCCGGGGGACATCACCATCCGGGCCACCCTCCAGCTCAAGTACGCGGGCACGGAGACCGCCCTGCCGGTGGAATGGGGCCCGCCTGCGGCCATGCGTG
>JBBINK010000124.1:0-7131 GCA_037443925.1 Betaproteobacteria bacterium | reverse complement strand
ACGCCCGCGGCTATCACGGCATCAATCCCTACGCCCTGGGCTTCAACCTGTTCCGCGGCCCACGCGGAAATCCTGGTCCAGATCGAACTGGTCAACCACTACTCCATGAGCGGCGTCGAGCGCCTCAAGGTCATGGAGGCGCTGCGCGAGCCCATCCTGTATCTGCAGGGCGAGCTCGGCAAGAAATACGCCGGCAAGCCCCTGCCCTTCGACAACACCGAGCTCGCCCTGTGGCGCAAGGTCCTGTCCCTGTGGGCGGCGCTGGTCAAGGGCTACCAGCTGTGCCTGGAGAGCCTGGAATCGGGCGAACCCGAACTGCAGCCTTACCTGGCCTTCGTCTGCCAGCGGCTGGTGCACGGCCTGGGTCGCCAGATGCTGGAACACCACTATGCCTACCAACCCGTGCCCGAGAAGCTCTGGCGCGACCTGCACCAGACCTACGCGCTGGCGGAGGAGGCGGGGGTGGCCCGCCAGGCGGTGAAGGACGCGCTCAATCCCCTGATGGACATCTCCTCCGTGGAAGCGGCCTACGTGGCCATCCTCCTCACCGCCCTGGCCGACCCCTACCACCTCACGGCGCGCCAGCTCGCCCACGTGGACCGGTGGCTGGGCAAGTGGGCGGCACGGGTGTCGGTGGTCAGGGACAAACCCCAGTCCCCCTACCCGGAGCTGAGGCTCGCCACCGTGAGCGTGGATCTGGCCCAGCCCCGGGGCCCCACCCTGCTCGAGGACGCGGTGCCCCCTGCCACCGGGCGCTACCTGGATACCCATACGCTGGCCATCACCCTGCTCAAGCGCATCCGCCACCTGCGCAAGGGCGGCAGCCCGGCGGAACTGGACCTGGGCGAAGACTGCCCACAGCCGGCCTGTGAGGCCCTGCTGACCCAGCTCTACCACCAGTGGTGCGAACCGCTGCCCATCCGGGCCTACGAACGGCGGGCGGGGCAGGCCAAGGCCCAGGTCACCTTCACCATTCCGGCCATCCACTTCTACTGCAACGGCGAGAAGCCCCTGCGCCAGCCGGGGGAGGCGGAGGAGCTGTCCTGGCGGGCGATGCAGGATCTCCAGGTGTTCGGCCACGTCTCAAGCCACAGCGCCCGGCTGGCGGCCTCGCAGCGGGGCTATGCCCTGGAGCAGTGGTCCGTGGTGGATGAATCGGCCCTGGGTTTTCGCCTTGCGGCCGACGGGCTGCACGGCGCCCGCCTGTCGCCGAACCAGCTGGTGGCGGTCCGCCCGCCCGACGCGCGCAGCTTCGTGCTGGGCGAGGTGCGCTGGCTGCGCTACCGGCCCGACGGCACCCTGCAGATGGGGGTGCGCACCTTCCCGGGCATTCCCGTGGCGGTGGGCGTGCGCCCGCCGGTCCTGATCCCCACGCTGCCCGGCAAGTACCAGCCCGCCTTCCTGCTGCCGGAGATCCCGGTGCTCAAGGTGCCCGCCAGTCTGGTGCTGCCCGTGGGTTGGTACAGCGAGAACCGCCCCCTGGAACTGCTGTTCGAGGACACGCTCACGGTGAAGCTGACCGGGCTGATGGACAAGGGCGCGGACTTCGAGCGCGCCACCTTCAGCTTTGGCCGATGAGGGGCGCGGCCGCTTCCTTGCGCGAGACCACGCGGCTGGCGGGGAAACAGGCGGTGAAGGTGCTGCCCTTGCCCACTTCGCTCTCGATCTCGAGCCGCCCCTGGTGGCGGGTCAGCACGTGTTTGACGATGGACAGCCCCAGCCCCGTCCCACCCGTCTCGCGGGAACGGCTGCGGTCCACCCGGTAAAAACGCTCGGTCAGCCGGGGGATGTGCTGGGGCGCGATGCCGATGCCGGTATCCCGCACCGAGAAGCGCGCCCCCTTGGGCGTGACCTCCCAGCGCAGCACCACCTCACCGCCGGCCGGCGTGTAGCGGATGGCGTTGCTCACGAGGTTGCCGAAGGCGCTCTCCAGTTCCCGCTCGCTGCCCAGCAGGCTGGCCTCGCTCAGCACTTCCGCCCGGACCGTATGGCGGCCACGGGACAGGCTCTCCGCCTCCCTGATCAGGCTCTGCACCAGCGCCGGCACGTCCACCGGGGATTCCTGCAGCGGCGTGGCCGCACTTTCCAGCCGGGACAGGGTGAGCAGATCATCGACCAGGCGCTGCATGCGCCGGGTCTGGTCCAGCATCATCTCCAGGTAATGGCGCCGCTCCGCTTCCGGCAGATCCGGGTGATCGCACAGGGTCTCCAAAAAGCCCCCCACCACGGTGAGGGGGGTGCGCAGTTCATGGGAGACGTTGGCGACGAAATCCCGGCGCACCGTCTCCAGCTGCTCGAAGCGGCTGATGTCCCGGGAGATGAGGAGCTTCTGCTTGGCGCCGAAGGGAACGAGCTGGATGGACAGGGTGAGTTCGGGATTGCGCACGGATTTCAGGACCAGCGGCTCGCTGTAGTTCTGGGCGGCGAGATAGTCGTGGAACTGGCTCTGGCGCAGCAGGTAGGTGATGGGACGGCCGGCGTCGGTTTCCAGGTCCAGCCCCAGCTGACGCCCCGCCACGGGATTGAACCACTCGATCTCGTCGTGCTCGTCCAGGATCACCACACCATCGGGCATGGCCTCGCCGGCACGGCGGAAGCGGGCCAGCGCCTCCGACAGCTGATGCCGGCTCTTGGACTGGCGACGCACGATCTGGTAGAGCTGCCCGAACACCTCGTCCCAGATGCCCGCCCCCTGGGGCACGCGGCTGAGCTGGGGGTCGGCCAGCCAGGCGGACAGTTTCCTGAGCTGCCGCAGGTGATGCAACAGATAGGCCAGGCAGCCCAGGGCCAGCGTCAGGGCGGCGGCGGGCAGGCCGGCGAAGGGCCAGACCAGCAGGGCGGCCAAAAGGATCAGGCCGAGCACGGCGAGGGAGCGCGTCCAGAATTCAGGCATGGGCGGGGAGCGGATGGGGTCGCCGGAACCGATGCCTGATTATGGCACACCCCGCGCCCCCGGCCCTCAGGGACTCTGGGAAAAGCGGTAGCCCGCGCCCCGGACGGTCTGGATCAGCGCGTCGTGGCCGGTGGGCTCCAAGGCCCGGCGCAGCCGGCGGATGTGCACGTCCACCGTCCGCTCCTCCACGAACACGTGGCTGCCCCAGACCTGGTCCAGCAGATGGGCGCGGGAATGCACCCGCTCGGGATGGGTCATCAGGAAGTGCAGCAGCCGGAACTCCGTGGGGCCCAGCTCCAGGGACTGGCCGTTGCCCGTGACGCGGTGGGTGGCGGGATCCAGGCGCAGGCCGCCGATTTCCACGGCATCGTCGGTCATCTGGGGCGCGCGGCGGCGCAACACCGCCTTCACCCGGGCCATGAGCTCGCGCGGCGAGAAGGGCTTGGTCACGTAATCGTCGGCGCCGCTTTCCAGGCCGCGCACCCGGTCCGCTTCCTCGCCCCGGGCCGTGAGCATGATGATGGGGATGTCCCGGGTGTGGCGCTCGGCCTTGAGGCGACGCGCGAACTCGATGCCGGACTGGCCCGGCAGCATCCAGTCCAGCAGGATCAGGTCCGGCAGGGCTTCCCGCATCAGGCGGTTGGCCTGCTCCGCGGTGTCGGCCTGGACCACGGTGTGTCCGGCCTGCCTCAGATTGAAGCTCACCAGTTCCTGAATCGCGGGTTCGTCCTCGACACCATCACGATTGCGGCCATGTCGCTCTCCTCCTTCGTCGCGCCGCCATACTATGACGCCCATGTGACGTTTTCGTGACGGCCGCCAGGCCCGCCGCCGGCGGTTCCAGGCGCGCCCCGAGTCGGGTATGATTTCCCTTTTCAATCAAGGAAGTTGGCATGACGACTCAGGATACCCCGCAGCCCACCGAAATCAAGCTGCACCAAAAATCCCGCATCCTGGAAATCGCTTTTTCCGACGGCAGCCGCTTCGAGCTTCCCTGCGAATTCCTGCGTGTGTATTCGCCCTCCGCCGAGGTGCGGGGGCACGGCCCCGGCCAGGAAGTGCTCCAGGTGGGCAAGAAGGACGTGGAGATCACCGCGATCGAGCCGGTGGGCACCTATGCCATCAACCTGGTGTTTTCCGACGGCCATGACTCGGGCATCTATTCCTGGAGCTACCTGTACGATCTGGGCAAGAACCAGGCCGAGCTCTGGCAGCGCTACCTGGACCGGCTGGCGGCGGCGGGCGCAAGCCGCGAACCGCTGACCACCTCGCCCATTCCCATCCGCCCCAAGTCCAAGTGAGCCGCCATGGCTGAAACCCATTTCGGCTTCGCCAAGGTCTCGGAGTCCGAAAAGGCGCGCAAGGTGGCGGAGGTGTTCCACTCCGTCGCCGCCCGCTACGACCTGATGAACGACCTCATGTCCGCGGGCCTGCACCGCCTGTGGAAGGCCTTCACGGTCGAGCAGGCGGCGGTGCGGCCCGGCCAGCGCGTCCTGGACATCGCCGGCGGCACCGGGGACCTGGCCATCGCCTTCGCCAAACGGGTCGGGGCCACGGGCGAGGTCCTGCTCACGGACATCAACGCCTCCATGCTCACCGTGGGCCGGGACCGCATGCTCGACGAAGGGCTGGTGCCGCGGGTGGTGCAGTGCGACGCGGAGAAGCTGCCCTTCCCCGACGACCGCTTCGACGTGGTGACGGTGGCCTTCGGTCTGCGCAACATGACCCACAAGGACGTCGCCTTGGCCGAGATGCGACGCGTGCTGCGGCCCGGGGGCAAGCTTCTGGTGCTGGAGTTTTCCCGGGTGTTCAAGCCCCTGGCGCCCCTCTACGACCTCTACTCGTTCAAGGTGCTGCCCTGGATGGGACGGCTGGTGGCCAAGGACGAGGCGAGCTACCGCTACCTGGCCGAGTCGATCCGCATGCACCCCGACCAGGAAACCCTCAAGGGCATGATGGAAGCCGCCGGGCTGGAGCGGGTGGAGTATTTCAACCTCACCGCCGGGGTGGTAGCCCTGCACAAGGGTTACAAGCTTTGAGCTCGCTCGCCCGCACCGCCCTGAACCATCTGCTGCGCCAGAACCCCTGGGCCCGTGAGCGCCTCGCGCCCTTTGTCGGCCGCGCCTTCGCCCTGGATGCCTTCCCGCTGCCACGCCTCGTGTTCACGGTGACGGCCGAGGGGGACGTGACCGACCCCCGGGGCCAGATGCCCGATGCCATCCTCTCCGCCACGCCCGACGCCCTGCTGCGCTTCCTGCTGCTCGAGCCCCACGACCCGGGCCTCATCCGCATCCACGGCGATCACCGCTTCGGAAGCGTGCTGGCCGAGGTGCTGCCGGCCCTGGAGTGGGAAGCGGAGGAGGATCTCGCGCGCATCTTCGGCGACGTGATCGGCCATCGCCTGGCCGGCTTCGCGCGCGCCGGCTGGCAGTGGCGCGCCCAGGCCGTCACCAGTCTGGCCGGGGCGCTGGCGGAATATCTCACCGAAGAACGGCCGCTGCTCGCCAAGCGGGCCCAGCTGGAAGACTTCTCGGCCCAGGTGGCGGCTGTGGCCGCGGCGGTGGACCGCCTCGAAGCCCGCATCGCCCGTCTTACCGAGCGCACCTGATGCGGCCGCTGCGCCTCGTCTACATCCTGCACATCGCCTTCCGCTACGGCCTGGACGAATTCTTCCTCGCCCACGCCCGGCTCGCCTGGCTGCGCACCCTGGTGCGCATCGCCTTCTTCTGGCGACGGCTCACCCTGCCCCGGGCCGTGCGGCTGCGCCGCGCCCTGGAAGCCCTGGGGCCCATCTTCGTGAAATTCGGGCAGGTGCTGTCCACCCGCCGCGACCTGCTGCCCGATGACATCGCCGACGAGCTGGCGAAGCTCCAGGATCAGGTGCCGCCCTTCCCGGCGGAACAGGTGGTCGCCATCCTGCACCGCGTCTATGGCCGGCCCCACACGGAGGTCTTCCGGGAATTCGATCTGCTGCCGGTCGCCTCGGCCTCGGTGGCCCAGGTGCATTTCGCGGTCCTGCCGGACGGCCGCGAGGTGGCGGTGAAGATCCTGCGTCCGGACATCCGGCGCGTGATCGACAAGGATCTGGCCCTCTTGGATGCCGCCGCCGGCCTGATCGAGACGCTGTTCGCCGACGGCCGGCGGCTGAGGCCGCGGGAAGTCGTGGCCGAGTTCGCCCACCACCTGGACGAGGAGCTGGACCTTCTCCGGGAGGCGGCCAACGCCAGCCAGCTGCGGCGGAACTTCGAGGACCAGCGCCTGCTCATCGTGCCCGCCGTGTTCTGGGACTACTGCCATCGGGAAGTGATGGTGATGGAACGCATCCACGGCATCCCCGTGTCCCACGTGGAACGGCTGCGCGAGGCGGGCATCGACATCCCCGCCCTGGCGCGGCGGGGCGTGGAGATTTTCTTCACCCAGGTGTTCCGCGACGGCTTCTTCCACGCGGACATGCACCCGGGCAACATTTTCGTGGCCGCCGACGGCCGCTACATCGGCGTGGATTTCGGCATCATGGGCACCCTGGGCGAGACCGACAAGAACTATCTGGCCCAGAACTTCCTCGCCTTCTTCCAGCGGGATTACAAGCGGGTGGCACGCGCCCACCTGGAAGCGGGCTGGGTCCCGCCCGGCACCCGCGAGGACCAGTTCGAGGCGGCGATCCGTTCCGTGTGCGAACCCGTGTTCGACCGCCCCATCAAGGACATCTCCTTCGGCCGTTTCCTGGTGCGGCTGTTCGAAGTCTCGCGCCGCTTCAACATGCCCATCCAGCCTCAACTGGTGATGCTGCAGAAGACGCTGCTCAACGTGGAGGGCCTGGGCCGCCAGCTCGATCCGGATCTGGACCTGTGGACCACTGCCAAGCCCTTCCTGGAGCGCTGGATGAAGGAACAGGTCGGCTGGCGGGGTCTGGTGCGCGCCCTCAAGGCGGAAGCCCCCCATTGGGCCGCGAGCCTGCCGGCCCTGCCGCGCCTGGCACACCAAGCGCTCAGCCGCGACCCCATGGCCACGCTGGAGCAGGGCTTCGCCCTGCTGCTCGCGGAGGAAAGGAAACGCAACCGCTGGCTGGGGGTCATCGCCCTGCTGCTCGCCGCGCTGGTGGCGGGACTGGCGCTGGCCCTGGCGTCTTCCGCGCCGGTGCCGCCGGTATAATCCTAAAAACCGGAGTTGACCGCTCTTTTGGGTTCGTAACCGATCGATGACGCAAGCAATTTTGCCTCCGGTCACCCTTTGCCCGG
>JBBINK010000123.1:0-7185 GCA_037443925.1 Betaproteobacteria bacterium | reverse complement strand
CCGGCGCCCGTGGGAGAGCTCAGCGGGGCTTGAGCCAGCCGTTGATGCCCTCCAGATCGGCCTCGTTGAGATCGCCCGCCGCGGCTTCCAGCCGCAGCCGGGCCAGGATGTAGCCATAGGTGGCCTGGGCCAGATCCCGCTTGGCGGTGTAGAGCTGCTGACGGGCGTTGAGCAGATCCACGCTGGTGCGCACCCCCACCTCCAGGCCCAGTTGGGTGGAATCCAGGGACAGCTGGTTGGAGGCCAGGGCCTGCTTGAGGGCCCTGACCTGGGCCACGCCGCTGGTCACGCCCAGGTAGGCCGCGCGCACCTGCTGGGTGACGGCGCGGACCGCGGCTTCCAGCTCCTGGCGCGCCTTTTCCTCGTTGGCCAGGGCCTCGCGTACCCGGGAATCGGTGGCGCCACCCTGGTAGAGGGGCACGGCGAGCTGCAGGCCGATGATCTTGCTGGTTTGATCGAAACCGCCAAAGGTGCCGCCGCCAACCCGGTTGTCGGTGTAGCTCGCCACCACGTCCAGGGTGGGGTGGTGACCGCCCCGGGCGAACTCCACCTGGCGATGGGCCGCCTCCAGGGCGGCGCGGGCGGCGGCCACGCTGGGATTGGCCTCGACGGCCTTCTCGACCCACGCGTCCATCCCGCCCTGGGGCGGATCGAGGGGCGGCTCGCCCCGCAGGGGCTGAAGCTCTCCCACCGGCCGTCCGGTCAGCTGTTCCAGGGCGCGGCGCCGGACTTCCAGCTCGTTCTGGGCGGCGATTTCCTGGGCCGTGACCAGGTCGTAGCGCGCCTGGGCATCATGGGTGTCGGTGATGGTGGCCGTTCCCACCTCGAACGCGCGCTTGGCCTGGGCCAGCTGCTCGGCGATGGCGGCCTTCTGGGCCTGGGCCAGGGCCAGGTTGTCCTGGGCGAGCAGCACGTCGAAGTAGGCCTGGGCCACCCTCAGCGCCAGATCCTGACCGGCCTGGGCGAACTGGGCGTCCGTTGCCGCCACCGCCGCCTTGGCCTGTTCATAGGCCGCCAGGTTCTGTCTGCGATACAGGGGTTGGGTCAGGGTGAGCCCGTAGCCGTGGCTGTTGTAGCGGGCAACGCCGCTGGGGAAGGGTCCCGGAGTGCGGTAGGTGGTGTCCACCGCGTTCCAGCTGGTGTTGGCGTTGGCGGTCACCGAAGGCAGCAGCCCGGCACGCCCCTGGGGCAACTTCTCCTGGCCGGCCTGGCGCGCGGCGCGGGCGGCCTGGTAGGTGGGATCCTGGCCCAAGGCCTCGCGATAGATCTCCAGCAGATCGGCGCCACGAGCCGGCGCGACGAGTCCAATGGCGAGCAGGGCCGCGGCGAGCTTCTTCATGGAAGGCCTTTCGTCGGGAATCGTTCAATCGGGCACCCCCGCCCGGACACCCCCCGCGGCGGACCCGAGCAGGAAGTCGAAGTCCGCATCGGCAGGGACGCCCCCCAAGCGGCGGTCACCCGGGGGATGGGGCTCAGTAGGTGGGCATCGCGGGATCGACCTCACGCGCCCAGGCATCGAGACCGCCCGTCAGATTATACACGGCGCGAAACCCCTGCCGCTCCAGGATCCTCGCCGCCTGGTAGCTGCGGATGCCGTGATGGCAGATGACCACCGTCTCACGGTCCGCCGGCAGCGCCGCCAGTTGTTGCAGCAGCTGGCCCATGGGCACGAGCCGGGCCTCCGGCAGACGGCACAGGTCGTATTCCCAGGGTTCCCGCACGTCCAACAGCAGGGGGCGGGGACGCGCGGGGTCGGCAAGCCAGGCGGCCAGCTGCCGCGGCGTGAGGTGTTCCATTCAGAACACGAAGCGCGCCGGCTGCGGCGCGTTCACCAGGGGCGCGATGCAGGTCTCGAACAGGCTTTCCGTCTCCGCCACTCCGGGCGCGACGAGCATGAGGCGCTGCGCTTCCATCACCGGCGGCTCGCCCACCACGGCGAGCAGCCGGCCACCGGGCTTGAGCATGTCCAGGAAGGTCTCGGCCAGCACCGGCGTGGATCCGGTCAGCACGATGACGTCGTAGGGAGCGTGACGCGGCCAGCCGCGGGCCCCGTCGCCCACTTCCAGCGTCACGTTGCTCACCTCGTGGGCGGCCAGCTTGGCCGCCGCCTGGCTGGACAGCTCGGGCACGATTTCCACGCTCACCACGTGGTGGGCGAAGCTCGCCAGCAGCGCCGTGAAATAGCCACTGCCCGTGCCCACCTCGAGCACGGTGTCCGTGGGCTTGAGCCGCAGCGCCTGCAGCATGCGGGCCTCGAGCTTGGGCGCCAGCATGGTCTGGCCAAACCCCAAGGGAATCTCCAGATCGGAAAACGCCAGGCTGCGGTAGACCGGGGGCACGTAGTCCTCGCGCTTGACCTGATACAGCCGCTCGAGCACCGCCTCGTCGAGCACGCCCCAGGGGCGGATCTGCTGCTCGATCATGTTGAACCGGGCCTTGTCCAAATCCATGCCTGCCTCCAGGTATTTTCCTTATGAATCTTGCGATTATTCCACAAATGCACTACCTTTGGCGGACTCGCTGGGGGTCTCCTTGAGGGGAGTGAGAAATACCCTTTGAACCTGATGCGGTTGATACCGCCGTAGGGAAGCGACGGTCACCCCACCGCCGCTCCCACCACCTGGAGCGCGCACCATGAACGCCAACCCGAATTTCCTCGCCGCCACCGCCAAGGTGGACGAGGCTGCGATCAAGCCCTTTCCCAACTCGCGCAAGATCTACGTGCAGGGTTCGCGCCCCGACATCCGGGTTCCGATGCGCGAGATCGCCCAGTCCGACACCCCCGCCTCCTTCGGCGCGGAAAAGAATCCGCCCATCTACGTCTATGACACCTCCGGGCCCTATACCGACCCGGATGTCACCATCGACATCCGCAAGGGGCTGGCGCCCCTGCGCGCGAAGTGGATCGAGGAACGCGGCGACACCGAGGTGCTGCCCGGCCCCAGCTCCGCCTATGGACGCGCCCGGCTTGCGGATCCCAAGCTCGCCGGTCTGCGTTTCGATCTCAAGCGCCCACCACGCCGGGCGAAGGCCGGCATGAACGTCACCCAGATGCACTATGCACGCCGCGGCATCATCACGCCGGAAATGGAATTCGTCGCCATTCGCGAGAACCTGCGCCGGCAGGAATACCTGGAATCCCTGCGTGCCGCCGGCCCCAATGGCGCGCGCATGGCGGAGATGCTCACCCGGCAGCACAAGGGCCAGGGATTCGGCGCCGCGCTGCCCGAAACCATCACGCCTGAATTCGTGCGCGACGAGGTGGCCCGTGGCCGCGCCATCATCCCCGCCAACATCAATCACCCGGAATCCGAGCCGATGATCATCGGCCGCAATTTCCTGGTGAAGGTCAACGCCAACATCGGCAACTCGGCGGTGTCCTCGGGCATCGGGGAGGAAGTGGAGAAGATGACCTGGGCCATCCGCTGGGGCGCGGATACGGTGATGGATCTGTCCACCGGCCGCCACATCCATGAAACGCGCGAATGGATCATCCGCAACAGCCCGGTGCCCATCGGCACCGTGCCCATCTACCAGGCCCTGGAAAAGGTGGACGGCAAGGCCGAGGAGCTCACCTGGGAGATCTTCCGTGACACGCTGATCGAGCAGGCGGAGCAGGGCGTGGACTACTTCACCATCCATGCCGGCGTGCTGCTGCGCTATGTGCCCCTGACCGCCAACCGCATGACCGGCATCGTGTCCCGGGGCGGCTCCATCATGGCCAAGTGGTGCCTCGCGCATCACAAGGAAAACTTCCTCTACACCCACTTCGAGGAGATCTGCGAAATCATGAAGGCCTATGACGTGGCCTTCTCCCTTGGGGATGGCCTGCGTCCCGGCTCCATCTATGACGCCAACGACGAGGCCCAGCTGGGTGAGCTCAGGACGCTGGGCGAACTCACGCAGATCGCCTGGAAGCACGACGTGCAAGTGATGATCGAAGGCCCGGGGCACGTGCCCATGCAGCTCATCAAGGAGAACATGGACAAGGAGCTGGAATGGTGCCACGAGGCGCCCTTCTACACCCTGGGGCCCCTGACCACCGACATCGCGCCCGGCTACGACCACATCACCAGCGCCATCGGCGCCGCGCAGATCGGCTGGTACGGCACCGCCATGCTGTGCTACGTCACGCCCAAGGAGCACCTGGGGCTGCCCAACAAGCAGGACGTGAAGGAAGGCATCATCACCTACAAGCTCGCCGCCCATGCGGCGGATCTCGCCAAGGGACACCCCGGCGCCCAGATCCGCGACAACGCCCTGTCGAAGGCGCGCTTCGAATTCCGCTGGGAGGACCAGTTCAATCTCGGGCTCGATCCCGATCGCGCGCGGGAATTCCACGACGAGACCCTGCCCCAGGCGGGCGCCAAGGTGGCGCACTTCTGCTCCATGTGCGGTCCCCACTTCTGCTCCATGAAGATCACCCAGGACGTGCGCGAGTACGCGGCCAAGGAAGGCGTGAGCGAGCAGGAGGCCCTGGCCCGGGGCATGGCGCAGAAATCCATCGAGTTCGTGCAGCAGGGCGCGGAGATCTACCGCAAGGCCTGAGGGCGGCGAGCGCCGGGAAGGACAAAGCCGGTACAATGCCGGCTTCGTCCTTTCTGGAGTCCGACGTGGACCCGACGCTCCTGCTCAAGGCTCTCCTCCTCGGCGTGGTCGAGGGCCTCACGGAATTCCTTCCCGTTTCCTCCACCGGCCACCTGATCCTGGTGGGCGATCTGCTGCACTTCAACGACGAGCGGGGAAAGGTCTTCGAGATCGCGATCCAGCTCGCGGCCATCCTGGCCGTGTGCTGGGCCTACCGCGCGCGGCTGCTGAAAGTGGCCGGAGGGCTCGCCCGCGATCCCGGTGAGCAGCGCTTCGTGTTCCACCTGCTGCTCGCCTTCCTGCCCGCGGCCGGCCTGGGGGTGCTGTTCCACCACGCCATCAAGACCTATCTGTTCAATCCGGTCACGGTGGCGGGCGCGCTCATCCTCGGGGGAATGGCGATCCTCTACATCGAGAAGCGCGCCTACCACCCGCGGGTGCAGAGCGTGGAACAGCTGGGCTGGCAGCAGGCGCTGAAGATCGGGTTTGCCCAATCCCTGGCCATGTTTCCCGGCGTGTCCCGGGCCGGCGCCACCATCATGGGCGGCCTCGTGTTCGGGCTGTCCCGCAAGGCGGCGACGGAGTTTTCCTTCTTCCTGGCCATTCCCACCATGTTCGCCGCGACCTTCTACGACGTGTACAAGAACTGGCAGTGGCTTTCCGCCGGGGATCTGCCGCTGTTCGCGGTGGGTTTCGCCGCCTCCTTCGCCGCTGCCATGCTCGCGGTGAAGGCCTTGCTCAAGTGGGTCTCCCAGCACAGCTTCGTCCCCTTCGCGTGGTACCGCATCGCGCTGGGGCTTGTGGTGCTCGCGTTCTACCGGGATCAGTGGTGGTGAGAAACCGGGCGGCGGGCAGTCCGCCCGGTCCCGTCGAGGCTCAGGCCGGGGCGGTCGCGCCGGCCCGGACGAAGCGTTCGATGTGGGCGAGAAGCTCCTCTTCCTGGTAGGGCTTGCCCAGGTACACGTTGACGCCCAGTTCCTTCGCGTAGTTGCGGTGCTTCTCGGCCGTGCGCGAGGTGATCATGATGATGGGGATGTGCCGCGTCTTGGGATCGCCGCGGACGTTCTTGGTCAGCTCGAAGCCGTCCATGCGCGGCATCTCGATGTCCACCAGCATCACCGCAGGCAGGGTGTCCTGCAGCTGCTGCAGGGCATCGACGCCATCCTTGGCGGTGATGACCTGATAGCCTTCCTTGGCCAGCAGCCGCCCGGTGATCTTGCGCACCGTGAGGGAGTCGTCCACCACCATGATGAGGGGTGCGGTGACCAGCTGCTGCCTGACCGGCGTGGCCACCCGTGCGGCCACATGGGGCGTCTCCCGGTGGGCGAGCTGCACGGGGTTGATGATGAGCACGATGCGGCCATTGCCCAGCACGGTGGCCCCGGAGATGCCCGTGACCCGGGCGAGCTGCGGCCCGATGTTCTTGATCACGATCTCCTGGTTGCCTTCCAGCGCATCCACGTGCACGGCGCAGCGCTGCGTGCCGCTGCGCAGCAGCATGACCGAGGTATAGGGCTTGGCCTCCGGCTGGGTGGTGTCGTCTCCCAGCAGGCGGGGCAGGTAGTGCAAGGGATAGACGTTGCCCAGCCATTCCACCTGGCCCTTGCGGTAGATCTCCGCCAGCGCGTCGGGACGCAGTTCCTGCACCTGCTCCACCATGCTGGACGGCAGGGCATACAGGTTGTCCCCGGCATGCACCAGCACCGCCTGGGTGACCGCCAGGGTCAGGGGCAGGTAGATGGTGAAGGTGGTGCCCTTGCCCTTCTCCGAGGCCACCTCGATGCGGCCGCCCAGGCCGGCGATTTCGTTGCGCACCACATCCATGCCCACGCCGCGCCCGGCAATCTGGGTCACTTCGGACGCCGTGGAGAATCCCGGCTGGAAGATCATCTCCAGCAGCCGGGCCGCACTCACGTCCTCGTCCGGCGTGATCATGCCCAGCTCCAGCGCCTTGGCGCGCACCCGGTCGAGATCGATGCCGGCACCGTCGTCGCTGACCGTCAGCACCACCTCGTTGCCTTCCTGCCGCGCAGCCAGCCGAATCTGGCCCGTTTCGAGCTTGCCGGCGATTTCGCGGTCGGCCTCGTCCTCCAGGCCGTGGGCCACGGCGTTGCGCAGCAGGTGCTCGAAGGGCGCGGTCATCTTTTCCAGCACGCTGCGGTCCAGCTCCACGCTCTCGCCGCTGATCTCCAGGGCGGCCTTCTTGCCGAGCTCCTTGGCGGTCTGACGCACGATGCGGTGCAGACGCTCGGCGATGCTGGCCAGGGGCACCATGCGAATGTGCATGAGCTCCTGCTGCAGTTCCCGGTTCATGCGCGCCTGGGCCACCAGGGCGGCTTCCGCCTCGTCGATGTTCTTGAGCAGGGCCTGCTGCACCGTGGAGACGTCGTTCACCGACTCGGCCATCAGACGGGTGAGTTCCTGCAGCCGCGTGAAACGGTCGAACTCGAGGGGATCGAATTCCTGGTGCGTGTCCTGGCTCATGGACAGGCGCGACTGCATCTGGGTCTCGGCCTGGATCTCCACCTCGCGCAGCTGGCTGCGCAGGCGGATGACGTTGTCCGTGAGCTCCTTGAGGGCCTGTTTGAAGTTGCGGAT
>JBBINK010000122.1:6271-7233 GCA_037443925.1 Betaproteobacteria bacterium | reverse complement strand
CCATGAATATGAGGACAGGCTCGGAGATTTCAAGTATAAGATGGCCGGATCAATATTGCTACCAAACATCTGGGCAGCAGTCATCAGCAGTTCGTCGGCGGGGTCTACCGAGTAAAACTGGACGGTGCCACCGAGATTACTCGTCGATGCGGTTTCGAGCGCGCCAGTCCCGGGGGATAGTCCTATGCGCCCGATGTTTTCCGTGGAGATTGCGCGCGATATGTGGAGCCCATTGTGATTAGCATAAGACGAGTCGCCGAGTGGAATATCGTCCAGCGTGTATCCCAGCTGGTTACTGCCAAACCCGCGGATGCGAAAATCCATTGACCATTCATAAGCGCCAAAAGGGTCAGAGCTCTGGAAGCTGACACTAGGCAGCTTTTCCAACACTTTCAGAGGGTTCGTACCAGGTGCGGACTGTTCAATCTCGGTTCGGGTAACGGTGTTTACTTGGCGGGTCTGACCTTGCCCAAACACGCGAATCTCTTGCGTTTCGACCCCGGTGTCGGCTTGAGCTAGCGGGACGCAGGTTGTCAGGATAGCGCTGGCAAGGACCGTTCGCTGAAATGGGGGTATGAGGTGGGGCATAGCATGTCTCCTGCTGGGTTTGGCTATGGGTGAGTTAATCCATCTTGAAGTCGATACGTGTACGGAATAGCTGTTCTTTTACATTGACCCAGGCATCTTCCGGAATCGGGTCAAAGCGGGCCTTGCGCACGGCGCGCAGAGCGGCCTGATCCAGGAGCGAGTATCCACTGGAGCGCTCTATTGTGGCTCGCACCAACTGGCCGTCACGACCAATGACGTAGGCGACGACCACGCTGCCTGCCATATTCATCTGCAGGGCTTCTTCTGGATAGTGCTTGTTTTTCTCGATTTGAGCGCGTGCCTTTTCTTGGTATGCGTTTTCGGATGCCGGGTTGCTGCCCAGGGTTGGTGTCGTGGCAACAGGTTGGGGCGGT
>JBBINK010000122.1:0-6146 GCA_037443925.1 Betaproteobacteria bacterium | reverse complement strand
GCTTCAATGGGTGCGCGGCAGGGGCGACGGGTTTGCTGGTCAATGGCTCTGGGGATGGGGGGCGAGGTAAGCTTTCAGGCAGTTCTACAAGGCGGACTGTCGTCGGTTCTGCAGTGGTTGTGAGCTGATGAGACAGCACGGCCTGTGTGGCGTAGACGGCGGCGCCAATAAGCAGACAGGAGGCAATGAGTGACACGGGCTCACGCTGGTGGAAGAGCCAGTCTTCCGTCAGCCCCCGTTTCGTTACGCGCGGGCTGCGCGCCACGTTCTGAATGAAGCCCACGAACATCATCAGGGGGCCTTTTTTGTGGCAATTGCTACTTGCTGGATGCCCTGCGACCGAACTTCATCCATAACCTTGACGAGACTATCAATGCGGGCATTGCGGTCGCCATTGATGATGACGTCGAGTTTGGGGTGCTGTGATGCTTGGGCACGGATAAGCCCCGGTAGGGCGGTCATTGGGTATGTCCGCCCCTCTATCTCCATATGTCCGTCCGCAGCGAGCGTGATAATGAGATGTTTGACAGCATCGACCGACGTGGTCTGACTCGCTTGAGGGAGCTCGGTCTTGAGGCCGGTTATGGGAATAACGTTCAGGCTGATCATCACAAAGAACACCAGCAGGAACATCATTACGTCGATCATCGGAATGATCTCGATGCGCACCCGATGCTGTGGTTCGTCGTCAAAAATAAACACGGGGCTCCTCCTTTTTGACCCGTGCAGGAATTGTCCTGGCGCTTAATGAATCCGCGATGAACGAATTGTTGCGTAACTGGGTAACAGATCGTCAGCGGGGGCATAGGTCGGGAGGGCACGTGCTCGGCGGTGTGGTGGAGCCATGGCGCGAGTTTGGGGGCAGCGCGCGCAGGGGCCTGAACGGTCGCTGCTGCTTGACTGCCGCGCGGCATGATTTTGCTCGGCAGGGGGGAACCATCACTATTCAACGTGGTTGGTATGGAAGACCCGCACGTCCCACGGCCAGTGCGGTACGGCTGGCCTGGGGAGGCGGACCTACAGAATGGGAGATTCCGGCGCTAGCCGAGAAACAGCTTGTAGGCCGGGTTCGAGGATTCGTCCCAGTAGGGATAGCCCAGGCCGTGGAGGAAGCGCTGGAAGGCTGCCTCGTCCTGGGGCGGAACCTGAATCCCCACCAGCACGCGGCCGTAGTCGGTGCCGTGATTGCGGTAGTGGAACAGGCTGATGTTCCAGCCGTGGGACATGCTGTTGAGGAATTTCATCAGGGCGCCCGGCCGCTCGGGAAACTCGAAGCGGAACAGGCGTTCATCCTTTGCCTGGGGCGCGCGCCCGCCCACCAGATGGCGCACGTGGAGCTTGGCCATTTCGTTGTCGGTGAGGTCCAGGGCCTTGAGCCCGGCCTGGCGCAGCTGGCCGATGATCTCGCCCACCTCGCGCCGGTCCTGCACCTGCACGCCGACGAACACGTGGGCCTGGCTGGGATCCGCATAGCGGTAATTGAACTCGGTGATGTTGCGCGGGCCCAGCAGGGCGCAGAACTGCTTGAAGCTGCCCGGCCGCTCGGGAATGGTGACGGCCAGGATGCCTTCCCGCTGCTCGCCCAGCTCGGCCCGCTCGGCCACGTGCCGCAGCCGGTCGAAATTCATGTTGGCCCCGCTGGCGATGGCCACCAGGGTCTTGTCGCGCAGCCGGTGCCGTGCGGCGTAAGCCTTGGCTCCCGCCACCGCCAGCGCGCCCGCCGGTTCCAGGATGGAGCGGGTGTCTTCGAACACGTCCTTGATCGCCGCGCAGATGGCATCGGTGCCGCACAGGACGATTTCGTCCACCAGCTCGCGGCACAGGCGGAAGGTTTCCTCGCCCACCTGCTTGACCGCCACCCCGTCGGCGAACAGGCCCACCTGGGCGAGGGTCACACGCCGGCCTGCCTTGAGGGATCGGTGCATGGCATCGGCGTCGGCGGGTTCCACGCCCACGATGCGGATGTCAGGGCGCACGGCCTTGACGTAGGCGCCGATGCCGGCGATCAGCCCGCCACCACCCACGGGCACGAAGATGGCATGGATGGGCTCGGCGTGCTGGCGCAGGATTTCCATGCCGATGGTGCCCTGGCCGGCGATCACCTCCGGGTCATCGTAGGGATGGACGAAGGTGAGCCTGTGTTCCTTTTCCAGGCGCCGCGCGTGGGCCGAGGCCTCATCGTAGGAATCGCCGTGAAGGATCACCTTGCCGCCGAGGTTGGCCACGGCCTGAACCTTGATCTGGGGTGTGGTCGCGGGCATGACGATGGTGGCATGGCAGCCGAGCCGCCGCGCCGCCAGCGCCACGCCCTGGGCGTGGTTGCCGGCGGAGGCGCAGATCACGCCGCGCTTCAGGGCGGCCGGCGACAGATGGGCCATCTTGTTGTAGGCACCCCGCAGCTTGAAGGAGAACACGCTCTGCATGTCCTCGCGCTTGAGCAGCACCTGGTTGCCGGTGCGGCGGGACAGGCCGGGTGCCGGTTCCAGGGGACTTTCGATGGCCACGTCATAGACGCGGCTGGTGAGAATCTTGCGCAGATAGTCGGGCGAGCGGGTCATGGCGGCGATCAGGCCGGAATTTCGCGGCAAAGGCGCATTCTAACCCAGATTGCCGGGCACGCCGGGCGCCCGTGCCGGCGGCCTGCGTACCGGCGGGATGCCGGCGCGCGAAGGCCGCGGACGAACACCCGTGCGAACGTGTGCGTCCTCGAGGTCCACCGTGGATGCCCGCCAGGGCCCGACTTCGCCCTTGGCGCGCGGCCTGCCGGGGCGTGGATCCTGTCGGAACGATAATTGAGAAAATCCCATCGAGGCGCTATCCTTCCCCGCTTTCGGACCGATTTTCACTGACCTGGGGAACAGGCATGACGCAGGATGAACTCAAACAGGCCGTGGCCCGGGAGGCCATCGGCTTCGTCCAGCCGGGGCTGATCGGGGTGGGCACGGGATCCACGGCCAACTACTTCATCGACGAGCTGGCCAAGATCAAGCATAAGATCGACGCCGCCGTGGCCAGCTCCGAGGCCACCGCCCAGCGCCTCATCGCGCGCGGCATCCGCGTCATCGATCTGAATGAGGCGGGCCAGCTGCCCCTGTACGTGGACGGCGCCGACGAAATCACCGAGCATCTCCACATGATCAAGGGCGGTGGCGGCGCGCTGACGCGCGAGAAGATCGTCGCCGCCGCCAGCGAAAAGTTCATCTGCATCGCGGATCATACCAAGCTGGTGGACGTGCTCGGCCGTTTCCCCCTGCCGGTGGAGGTGATTCCC
Source organism: Betaproteobacteria bacterium (assembly GCA_037443925.1). Taxonomy (GTDB): domain Bacteria; phylum Pseudomonadota; class Gammaproteobacteria; order Burkholderiales; family Thiobacteraceae; genus Thiobacter. The sequence continues at coordinate 2,875 of JBBINK010000122.1, read as the reverse complement.
ATGGCGCGCAGCTATGTCGCGCGGGAGCTGGTCAAGCTGGGCGGGCAGCCCAAGCTGCGCGAGGGCTTCGTCACCGACAACGGCAACGTCATCCTCGACGTGCACCATCTGGACATCGTGAATCCGGTGGAGTTGGAAGGCACCCTCAACCAGATCGTGGGCGTGGTCACCAATGGCCTGTTCGCGCGACGGCCCGCGGACGTGGCCCTGATCGGCACGCCCCAGGGCGTCACCGCGCTGTCGCGCTGACCGGGATGGAATCGTAACGACCCCGCATCGCCCGCCGGGCGGATGGCAGGGGCAGGAGAGCTGGCATGGCCGAACACACTTCCAAGCAATTCGATGCCGAACTCGAATCGGTGCGTTCCCGCGTGCTGCAGATGGGCGGGCTGGTGGAGGAGCAGATCATCCATGCCGTGGATGGACTGATCAACGGCGACCTGGAGCGGGCGCAGGCCGTGATCCAGAACGATCACCGGGTCAACGCCATGGAGGTCGCCCTGGACGAGGACTGCAGCCACATCATCGCGCGCCGCCAGCCCACCGCGGGCGATCTGCGCATGCTGATGATGATCATCAAGACCATCACCGACCTGGAGCGCATCGGCGACGAGGCGGCCAAGATCGCGCGCATGACCAAGCTGATCTACGAGTCGGACCGCATCGCCCAGCCGCGCTTCTCCCAGATCAAGTACATGAGCGAGATGGTGCTGGACATGCTGCGCAAGGCGCTCGATGCCTTCGCGCGGCTGGACCCCACGGCTGCCACCCAGATCGCGCGCCAGGACATGCAGGTGGACGAGCAGTTCCGCCTCGAGCTGCGGCACCTCATCACCTACATGATGGAGGATCCACGCACCATCAGCATGTTCATCGACATCCTGTTCGCGGCCAAGGCCATCGAGCGCATCGGTGATCATGCCAAGAACATGTCCGAGTACGTGGTGTACATGGTCAAGGGCAAGGATGTGCGCCACACGAGCGTGGAACAGATGGAGCGCGAGGTCTCCCAGTAGGCTTCGGGCTGGGCGGCGTCGTGGCTGAACACTCCGTCATCGCGGCCGTCGATCTCGGTTCCAACAGCTTCCGTCTCCAGGTGGCGCGGGTCGTCGGCGACCAGATCTATCCCCTCGATGCCCTCAAGGAAACGGTGCGGCTTGCGGCCGGCCTGACCGAAGACAAGTATCTGGACGAGGCGGCCCAGCAACGGGCCCTGGCCTGTCTGCGCCGCTTCAACGAGCGCCTGCGGGGGCTGCCGCCCGAGGCCGTGCGGGCCGTGGGCACCAACACCTTCCGCGTGGCCAAGAACGCCAAGGCCTTTCTCGAGGCGGCCGAGGCGGCGCTGGGTTTTTCCATCGAGGTCGTGGCCGGCAAGGAGGAGGCCAGGCTGATCTATCTGGGCGCCTCCCACAGCCTGCCCCCGTCCGGCGCGCGGCGCCTGGTGGTGGACATTGGCGGCGGATCCACGGAATGCATCATCGGCAGCGGCTTCGAGCCCCAGGCGATGGAGAGCCTGTACATGGGGTGCGTGAGCTACAGCCGGCGTTTCTTCCCCGAGGGTCGCATCACCAAGCGGACGCTGCAGGAGGCGGAGCTCGCCGCGCGGGCGGAAGGCCAGTCCCTGGCCGCGGAGTTCAAGGCCGGGCACTGGGACGAGGCGGTGGGCACCTCCGGCACCGCCCGCGCCCTCGCCGACATCTGCGTGGCCAACGGGCTGAGCGGGGGCGCCATCACATCCGAGGCGCTTGCTGCCGTGCGTGCCATGCTGCTCGATGCGCGGGACATGCGCAAACTGAGAATCCCCGGCCTGCAGGCCGATCGCGCCCCGGTGATCGCCGGCGGCTTCGCGATCATGGCCGGGCTGTTCCGGGAACTGGGCATCGAGCGCATGGAGGTGGCCAGCGGCGCACTCCGCGAGGGCATCCTCTACGATCTGCTGGGCCGTTTCCACCATCACGACAAGCGCGAGGCGACGGTGCAGGAATTCCAGCGCCGCTACCATGTGGACCCGGCCCAGGCGGAGCGGGTGGCGCGCACCGCGGCGACCTTGTACGCCAACGTCGCGGCCCGCTTCCGCATGGAGCCGGAGACGGCCCGGCAGCTGGAATGGGCGGCGCGTCTGCACGAGATCGGCATTTCCATCGCCCACTCGGGCTACCACAAGCATTCGGCCTACATCCTCGCCCATGCCGACATGCCGGGCTTCTCGCGCAAGGAGCAGGAGCGGCTCGCGCTCTTGGTGCGGGCGCACCGGGGCGCCCTGATCAAGGTCGCTCCCCTGGTCACCCAGCCGGAGGAATGGCTGCTGATCGGCCTTCTGCGGCTGGCGGTCCTGATGAACCGCAGCCGCACCGACGTGGATCTGCCGCCGCTGCGGCTGGAATGGGTCCGTCGCCACTTCCGGCTGCCGCTTCCCGGCCCGTGGCTGGCGGCCAATCCCCTCACGGCCCTGCTGCTCGCCGAGGAGGCGGCGGAGTGGCGTTCGGTGGGGATGCGGCTGGAATACGGGCCGTGAGCGCGGGGCCAGGCTTCAGGTCCCGCGGGGTCGCGCCTCGATCTCGGAGAAGATCACCTGGTCCATGTCCCCGTAGGGACAGCCCTCCATTCTCGTTCTCTTCGAGTCTGCCACATCGGTCATGGGTGATTTCCCAGCCGATGAAGGGCTTCAGAAGTGGAATTTTCCCGTTAAGGGGAGTGTTCCCCGCAACGATCGGTGGGCATCGCCTTGGATAGCCAATACTGCCACAGTTTTCTGCGGCAGCCAGTGTTTGTCCAAAGGCCCTGGATGCACACAGGCGCTTGCCATAAACATGACGAAGTCGTTATTGATCCGGCCAAGATAAACTTGAATCAAGCGGCGTATTTGACGGGGTCA